>NZ_CP081849.1:600000-906785 GCF_018982885.2 Polymorphobacter megasporae
GAGCGGATACCATCGCCCGATACACGATCGTGGAGTTAGACCGCATACTCTGACCCATGACCAACAATGTTCGTTCCGAAACCGGTGTTCGCCAAGGAATCCGAAAGCCACATGGCGGCTTTCAACCTCGAAGTGCTAAATAGTCGGCGATCAATTCTCGTGAGCCCTAAAGGGTACTGCCCTGCTTCGCACCAGGATGCGTCGCGATTGATCTTGGCCATGTTTGTGCTGCGGATCTACGCGGCGTCATTGATCGCGATCCGGCGATTCTACGGCGGACATACTCGAGCATCATCAGTTCAGTTCGAGGCCGGTTCGTCTCGGCTTATTCTTTTCTTTATTTCGTTAACCAACGATGTATTTATCAACCTTACCGCTTCGTATATTTTCCCGCAGTCGTTGAGATGTAGCATGACGCACGTTTGCAGCGCGGAACACGTAGCTGAAGGATGTAAACCATGAGCGTCAAGTCGCTTTTCACGGTTGGTACGGCGATTGTAGCTTACGGCATATCGGTGTCTGCTGGCGCTGTGCCGCTTGCATTCGATCTTTCTGGTCCATCAGGCACGGCGATATTCCAGCTCGACTCGAAGCCTACTCCTGACTTCTTCAGCACATTTCTGGGCTCGGATCAGTTTGGGTTTCGAGATGTGGTCGGCATATATGGCGGGACCCGCGGAACTGCGTCCACCATCAGCTTTGGTAATGGTCTTTTCTCCATCCTCAGCGTCACGGCTCCTAATTTGGGATTCACACAATTTATAGCGCCAACGCTGTTCACCGGCTCGCCCAGCGCACCGGTCTTCGCGACTGGCTCGTTCACCCTGATCAATCCGTTCTTCGGCAATGCAAACCTCAGCATCTCTCAGGCTCAAGGCACGGTTCCCGAACCAGCTGCTTGGGGCCTGATGATTGTCGGATTTAGTGGTATTGGCATGGCGTTGCGGTCTCGCAGGGGAAGCCATGCCGTCAGGACGTATCACAATGTTTAGCTCTGCGATTTGCGGTGGCCATAATCGCGTGGAGTTCGACCGCGGCTAGCAAGCCGGATCTCAAGGTGGTTTCGATCGGTCTCGGCGACGAGGAGCCTATGATCCTGAGCAATCTCGGGCGGGTTCCGGTCAGTCGCTTCCAGACGATCGCTCGCGGTAAGCGGTCCTTTGTTCAACTACCTCTATACGGCAATCGACCACTTCAAAGCATCCCCGCCATAGCTTCACACTCCGGTTTAAGCCCTTTCCTACTTTTCGGTTTGGATTAAGCGCAGATGGCTTGGTTAACATTCGCCATGATGAAATGACTTCGGTGGAGTGTGAACCGGCTGCTAAGCAGAACTCGGCTCCATACGCGGCAGGCCATTGCAATCGCTGGATGTTATTCCCCCGGAGAGGATCACAATCGGAGCCAAGTGTGTCCTCCAATAATGGCGGCTTGAGACATGACTTTGATAGCGTATCGTCGCAACATTAGGGGTATGGCTCGACGGCCATCTTTGTCAGCCGCGAAAGGCGAAGCAGACTTTTGAAATGTCGATGTGGCACCTTGTGTGAGCACCATCCCTTAGATCTTCGATTACGGCGGCGAACGACGAGCTTTGAAATACGGCTCTTGGTAATCGACCGACTCTCTCGATAGCGCGATTTTGAATAATTCTCATAAATTTATGGTTTAACCGCTTCTAAGTCATCCGGTCGGTCGCGATACGCCTTAGCAAGACAAGCCTATTCTGAATACATCTGTCGTTCGTTGAGAAAGGTCGTTTCACCATAGTCCAGCGCTTCAATTGTCGAAGGATCGACACTATTATCCAGAGCTGCAAAGCGGGCCGCCAGCTTTCGGTCAAGTGCGCCAGAGACTCGTCCGACCAAATCGAGCTGGTTGTTTCGCCTTGGCCGGAACGGCACTGAAAACTTGGAGTTTTATGAGCTTGAATCAGAGCATTCAGCGCTTGTGAGGGTGTCGACCGGTGCGATCGCGGAGGCGGTAACGACACCGGCTGTACACGAACGTTAGTCGGCCGCTTGAATTGCTCGCCTATCGCAACATCCGCTATAGCCTTTGTCATCATTGTCGATCGATCAATCGAGTGATTGCCGTCAACCTGCCCAGTCTGACTTACAATCTGCGGCAGTAAGATTCCCGCGGTCTGTTTGACTAATGATATGGCTACATTTTCGGATGATGTTCCAGCTGCGGGATGCCGCTGCTGTATCGACGCCGCTATCCGAGACGTCGGCTGGAGCGTGGATCGCCAAGTTGCCCAGCCGATCTCTATCAGCATAGCAGTGACGAGCAAACCGACGGCTAACCACCGGTTCCATCCGGCACCGAGTGTTTCTAATCGGGCAGAATACGCCTCAGGGAAAGCGAATCGAGGTGAACTGAGGGTTGGCACAGCTTGCCCTTAGTACGCCTCACGATCAACCATCCCCACCAATGGTATCGATACCGATTCTGACGGCGGGCGATGACGCGTTAGTCTGCGATCGTAACGGATTATTGAGCAAACCCTGGCGTCAGCGACTCCCCATACCGTGCATCCACCAATTCTCATCGCCAGTCGTCATCTTCGGACATTGACGGCCGACCTCAAATTAGGGAGAAAATCCTCGCGTACAACCGGGCTCTCATGATGTGCTCTGATCTTCGAAGATTTTGGTCAGAAGTGTTCAGGGCCGCGCCAGCCTCGGGGGCCGATAATCCAGCCTCGAAAGCCGTGGCGGTTCACATATTATATCGGTGATTAAGCCGTATGAACGACTACAATAGAAGCTTACTTTGGGTGCTGACCCGTACATCAGCGAGGCGTCATTTACTTGAACGAGCCCGTTTACATTCAAAACAAGACCAGTGGAGGGATAGATCACGGTCTCGGATCGGATCTCGTTATAGCGCCATCTCAACCCTATGTCTGAATAGCTTGAAGTAAGGCTCACTTCGGCTCGCGCATGACCACTAATTAATATCGCGATTACGATAAGACTACTCAACTAAACCCGCTTCTGAGAAGATGATCTGTGTTCAAAAGGACAAGATGCACCCTTCGACAGCATACCAGTCAAATCCTTTTGCTTTTCGTTCATCCAGGGCTACGACAATGTCGTTGCTTCTGAATGATAAAACAAGCTCACAGCTGACTAGCTTGTTGTTATTACAAATTACGAAAGGCAGGTACCGACTGATAGGGTTGGAATGCTCAGTTAATGGCGCGGACGTTTACTACAACGATCGTGACGCCCTTAAGGCGCAATGATCAGCGGCTACGATATCTGATCGACGGCCACGCGCATATCAAGTTCGCGAGCGTAAGGGCGAACGCAGTACGGTTGCGACCCGGCTGGATCGCAACCGTATTTGTCTATGCAGCGACGACAGTCGAGTGACGACGGCGAACCGATGCGCCAACAAGTCCAAATCCGACGGTTAGGAGCGCCCAGGTCGCTGGTTCGGGAACCGCAGCAGCGACGTTGTCGAGCTCGAAGGCGTTCTGAGACGAGCTAAACTGCACCGAATCAACCTTGGCACCATCGAAGCTGAAAAACACCCGGCGGTTGTTCAGGGGATTGCCCTGACTACCGTCAGCGGGAGCCGGTGGAACCTGGGTACCGGTGAACGATCCGACCTCGGTGCCGCCGGAGAAGAATTTCACTGTATTATAATTGTCGATTGAGCCCCAATAGAAGCTCAACGTCTTCACAGCGGGCGAAATCGCCAAGGAAGCGACTTGACCAGCAAGGACCGCCAGATACTGCGTCGAGTCGCCGAGTGGCGCAGCGTATTGACTCGAAACAGAGCCGGTCGCAAGTGTATACGACCCGGTCAACCCAGCGGCGGAGCTGAAGTCCGCGATAATGTGCTGGTTGGCAGCCGGACCCATGTCAGGACCATTGGTCGATGAAACCAGGGTCATGGCATTGGCGCTGCCGGCAAAGACGAGCAGTGCGGTGGTGGCGAGATATTTACGCATAACACACCTCTTTATAATGGTGGGGATGATACCCCAAGCTGAACCAAGCAAACTTCGTGCCAGATCTTAAGGCATTGTTAAGGCTGACTCGGTTTTAATGACCTCGTAATAAGTGTAAAGAATTCCGACAGTTTTAACGCACACGACGCCTAATGAGTCTTCAATCGCGATGAGTGATCAGGCGCATCTTGTGACCTTTCGATAGATCCACTCGAACTAGCACTACTTTGGCAGAAGCATAATTTTTGGGATTCCCTTGGGTAGTTTTGCGTGATTCATAGGGAGCCAGCTATGGAGGCTGGCGATGGGCGGAGATTGGCGAAGCGACCTTGAGGTTTGGCTGGCGCCGTTTTTGACGGCGCTGGGTCATAAGAAGCGGGCACGGATGTGCCCCGCTTATGTTGCCGGCCTGATCGGCCCTGGAGACCGCAAGAGCGTCCAGCCGATGGCGGCTCGCGCCGATGCCATTGGGTATGACCAGCTTCATCACTTCGTGGCGGCAGGGGTCTGGGACAGTGCTCCGCTCGACGCGGCGCTGCTGACCGAAGCCGACCGGTTGGTCGGCGGCGGCGATGCCTTCCTTGTGATCGACGACACCGCGATGCCGAAGAAGGGGCGCCACTCGGTCGGTGTCGCGCCCCAATATGCGTCCTCGCTCGGCAAGAACGCGAACTGCCAGACGCTCGTGTCGGTGACACTCGCATCGCGCGAGGTGCCAGTGATGGTGGGTCTGCGCCTGTTCCTGCCGGAGAGTTGGACCAGCGATCCCGAGCGCATGACGAAGGCGAAGGTGCCCGCCGACCGGCAGGTCGCCTTGACCAAGCCTGAGATCGCCATCGCCGAGATCGACCGGGTCACGGCCGCGGGCGTGCGCTTCGGCTGTGTGCTGGCGGATGCCGGATATGGCATGAGCGCGCCGTTCCGCCAGGCGCTGAGCGAGCGCGGCCTGTCCTGGGCGGTCGGCATACCCGGCCGGCAGAAGGTCTATCCGGCTGATGTCGCGATGATCTTCCCGATCGCGGGACATGGCCGACCTCGTCAACACCATATCCCAAATGCAAAATCTGTTGCATCCGAGACGTTGCTCGCCGGGCAGCCATGGAAACGGGTCAGTTGGCGACGGGGTACGAAAGGGCGACTGGCCGCGCGCTTCGCCGCACTGCGCGTGCGTGTCGCCGACGGCCCGACCCAGCGTATCCGCGACATGGGCGGCCAGCATCTGCCGGGTGAAGAAGTGTGGCTGGTTGGTGAGCATCGTTCGACCGGCGAGCGCAAATATTACCTCTCGAACCTGCCTGCCGACACCGCGATCAAAACGCTCGCCGGCGCAATCAAGGCGCGGTGGATCTGCGAGCAGGCGCACCAGCAGCTCAAGGAGGAACTCGGCCTCGACCACTTTGAAGGTCGATCGTGGACAGGCCTGCATCGACACGCCTTGATGACGATGATCGCCTACGCCTTCCTGCAGTCTCGCCGCCTCACCGCAGCGGGACGGAAAAAAAAGAGTCTCAGGACCACCCCCTCAACCAAGCATGCCCGCCGTCAGGCAGGCGATCGTCGATCTGTTCGCGAGGGCGCCACCGATGCGATGCCCGCACTGCAATGAACACCTCACCCCACCTGCAAAATCTAATCTGCCAAAGTAGTGCTAGGCTCAGGACTCATTGATCACAGCCAGAAGATGACGGTCGCGGCGAGCGCGATGGCCGAGAAGAAGGCGTGCGCGCAGCGGTCATAGCGGGTGTGGATGCGCCGCCAGTCCTTGAGCCTGCCGAACATGTTCTCGATGCGGTGACGTTGCCGGTAGAGGGTTCGGTCATGCGGGATCGGGGTTTTACGGTTGGCCTTCGATGGGATGCAGGGTGTGATGCCCTTGGCGATCAGGGCGGCGCGGAACCAGTCGGCGTCATAGCCGCGGTCACCGAGCATGGCCCTCGCTTTGGGCAGGGCGTCGAGCATCAGCGCTGCGCCCTTGTAGTCGCTGGTCTGCCCCTCGGTGAGGAGCATGACCAGCGGGCGGCCCTGGCCGTCGCAGACCGCGTGCAGCTTGGAGTTCAGGCCGCCTTTGGTGCGTCCGATACATCGGGGAAGAGCCCCTTTTTGAGGAGGCTCGCGGCGGTTCGGTGTGCCTTCAGGTGGGTCGCATCGATCATCAACTGGTCGGGCTTGCCGCCTTTTGCCGCCAGCGCTGCAAAGATACGGTTGAACACACCCAGCCGGCTCCAGCGGATGAAGCGGTTGTAGATCGTCTTGTGCGGACCGTAGTCCTTGGGCGCATCGCGCCAACGCAGCCCGTTCCTGATCACGAAGATGATCCCGCTGATCACTCGCCGGTCGTCAACGCGCGGCACCCCATGCGACAGGGGAAAGTGCGGCTCGATCCGACGCATCTGTGCCGCCGACAACCAGATCAAATCACTCATCACGACGCCTCCCTGGCGTCGCCATTGAATCAACCGATCACCGTCTCCGCAAGCACTTTAATAGGTCCTGAGCCTAGGGTGGAACCCATCGGTTCCTTCCGGTAAAGAACTGATGATCGGCCCAGCCTCAATCTACCAACTGCTCAGCCGTACCAAGGCGGTCGGGAAGGCAGGGCGCGGTGAAGGCAATGTGAGATCCTCCCGGCAGGAGCTGCGACATGACCTCGCCAGCGTTAGTCGCCTTTGGGTTGAGCGTGCTCGCGTCGTCGGCTCAGCTGGTCGCTGCGCCAATGCTTGAGGTGTCACCGGCGGAGGGTCCAACCAACTCCCCACTGAGCGTGATCGTGCAAGGCGTACCTCCAGGCGCCCAAATCACAGTCACGACCGACCGCATCGGTGAGACTGGCGATACGTGGACAGCCTCGGCCGTGTTCACAGCGGACAGGCTCGGCATCGTCAACTCAGCGACAGCCCCATCAATCGGCGGCACCTATCGCGGCGTCAGCCCGCACGGCCTTTATTGCTCCGTTCTGCCCGAGAAAGGCGAAAGCCCCGAGACATTCGTTGCCGCGTTTTTTGCTCAGCCCAATCAGTCGACATCAATCATATCGCCCATGACTCGCTCGCCGATAACGGTAAGGGCTGCGATTGACGGCAAGGAAGTCGGCTCCGCCACAATCGGGCGCGGTTTCGCCATAGGAACGGACGGACAGGAGGTTTCGGGACTTTCTGGCTGGCGGGGCGTGTACTACCCGCCCACAGCAGGCGCTCCCGTCGGCGAGCCCGTCGTCGTGCTGACTGGCTCGGGGGGAGGTGTCGCCTCTTCAACCGCGGCTCTTCTCGCGAGCAATGGCCATCCAGCCCTCGCGCTGGGGATCTACAACTACAAGGACCTTCCGAAGGCCTTGCTGCATCGTCCGCTGGAACACATCCAAGCAGGCGCGGTCTGGCTTGCCCGCAAGTCCGGCACGCCAAGGGCGGCGGTCATGGGTATTTCGCGTGGGTCTGAAGCGGCCCAGCTCGCGGCGGCGTTCTTCCCCGAAGCTTTTTCAGGTGTGATTGCTGAAGTCCCCTCGCACCTTGTCGGGGGCGCGCTCGGGCCGGGTACCACGCCGGGTGACCCGGCCTGGAGTGTTGGGGGACGTCCCCTCCAGCCCTTTCCCGCCGAGATCGACCTCGCAAAGATCAATGAAGCTATCAAAACGCCGCCTGGATATCGAGGCTCGCCCGGCTTTCTGCCAATATGGAACGACCCCGCTGTCGAGGCTGCGAACGGCATCCCCTACGAACGGATCAAGGTGCCACTTCTGGTCTTGGCCGGCGGCTCGGATGATATCTGGCCCTCGAACGTCAGCGCGGAACACATTCGGCGTCGAATGGAAGCTCTCGGGGAAAGCGGCCAGGTGGAGATCCACATCTATCCCGACGCGGGCCACGGACTTGTTAACGTCGGGCGGGGCAACGCGCTGTCAAACCTCAGCTACAGTTCAAGCCTCAAAGGCTACATGTCGATCGGCGGAACGCCCAACGGGAATTGTGAGGCTTCGTTCGATGCCTTCAATGACATGCTCAAGTTTCTCAACGGAATTAGACATTCGCGCAAATGACGTTTGTCAGCAGGCTCGCCCCTTGGCGAATGTCCGCTCCCCTACATCCGACGTCCGGAAGCGGTCGGTCCGGTAACGGCCCCGACCATTTCCAATCCGCCAGCGATTGCGCGGGTCGAGGCGATCGCTCACAATCGGCCGTGGCGACAGAGGGAGCAGCTTTTTGACGCGATCATGCTGCTTGTTTGCCGCCGCCGTATCTCTGCTTGTCACCGGTTCGACCGCTGCGGCGGCGAATACCCCGCGCGATGCGGTGCGCAGCTGGCGCGTCGCCCACGACCACCAGATCCTTGCCGACTTCAGCGCCTTCCTCGCGATGCCCAATGTCGCGACGACGCTCGCCGACGTCGATGCCAACGCCCGCTACATCTCGCGCCAGCTCGAAGCACGGGGCTTCCGGACCGAGCTGCTGCGCGCGGCACCGGGGACGCCGGCGACGGTCTTTGCCGATCGGTCGACGCCCGGGGCCAGGCGGACGGTGCTATTCTATGCGCATTACGACGGCCAGCCGGTCGGTCAGAAGGGCTGGCTGTCGCCGCCGTTCACGCCGACGCTGCGGACCGCGCCCCCGGCAAGCGCGGTCGCCGATCCCACGGCGCCGCTCGACCCCGACGCGCGCCTCTTTGCCCGCGGGGCCGGCGACGACAAGGCCTCGATCATGGTGATGCTCGCCGCGCTCGATGCGCTGAAGGCCTCCGGCGTCTCCCCGACGGTTAACATCAAGCTGCTGTACGAAGGGGAGGAGGAGCAGGGTTCGCCGCACTTCGCCGCCATTGTGCGTGCCCACCGCAAGTCGTTGCGCAGCGACCTGCTCGTCATGGGTGACGGGCCGATGCATCAGTCGGGGCGGCAGGCGATCAACGGCGGCAACCGCGGCATCACCAGCTTTGTCGCCACGGCCTTTGGTCCGGCCAAGCCGCTCCACGACGGACACTACGGCAGTTGGGCGCCAAGCCCGGCGGTGATGGCCGCCGACCTCGTCATGCAGTTGCGCGACGATGACGGTCACATCAAGATCCCCGGCATCTACGACGACGTGACGCCGGTCAGCGTCGCGACCCGCGCCGCGATCGATGCGATGCCGCCGGTTGAGGCTGATCTTAAGAAGGCGTTGCTGCTCGGTCGTAATGTCGGGCCCGCGCGGCTGGCTGACGGCTACATGATCCCGACCCTTAACATCCGCGCGATCCACGCCGGAGACGACGGTCCCAATGCCGCCAATGCCATTGCCACCGAGGCGACGGTGTCGGTCGACTTTCGCCTCGCACCCGGCGAAACGCCAGCGCACGTCAAGACGCTGACTGAGGCCTATCTGGCGACGCGAGGCTGGACCATCATCCACGCTATGCCCGATGATGCGACGCGCCTCGCCCATCCAAAGGTGTTGCGCCTCGACTGGGAGGCAGGCGGCGCGGTAGCGACGATGACGCCGCTCGATACCCCCGCGGCGCTGGCCGTGGCGGCGTCGCTCGAGCGGACGACAGGCACGCCTGTGATCAAGCTGCCAATCGTCGGGGCAAGTTCGGGTTTCGCCGAGGTCGTCGATGCCTTGCACGCGCCGATGGTTGGGGTCAGCATCGCAAACTACGACGACAATCAGCACGCGCGGAACGAGAATTTGCGGCTCGGCAACCTGTGGGACGGAATCGAAGTCTACGCCGGGCTGCTGGCCGACCTCGACTGGTAGCGGCAGCTCCCCGCCGAACCTCCCACGCGAACGGCAGCTTACCTGCATTTGACATCTCGAAGCGGACAGGCAGCAATCGGCCGTGATTCCAAGGATTCATCGGACGCGGAAGTGAGACGAGTATAACGTTCCCCCCAGCCGGTGCATCACAGCCGCCTTGCTCAGAAAATAGGAGACCATTCAGCACCTAGAGCTCGAGCGCCTGATGATCACGCAGTCGACCGGAAAAGGGAGTTAGGTTAGACCGTTGTCATGGCGAAGAGTTTCTGGTCCTCAGCAAGACACCCGCTGCCACCTCCGAGCATACCTGCGCTATGGGGCAGCGGTACAATGCTCCTTTGGGCGCTTTACGCTTTCGTCTTCATTGAAACCTCCGGCGACACTATCGGCGCTGCCGCCTGGGACGCCGCCGCGAACGTGCTGCCTGTCGCCGTACTCGCCGCAGGGGTCCATTCACTGCTCAAGGCGCATGTCATGCCGTGCGTCGTTCCGGTACAAGTCGCCGCGCACGCCGGGTTAGCGATCGCCTTCGCAACGACATGGTACGCGCTCATCCTCGTCATGCTTGCCTTCTTCGGCGGCGTGCGCGGCCACGGCTTTGCGGTCTCAGGGCTCTCCGGACCGGCGTTCACGTGGCAGGTGTTCCAGGGCTTGGTGCTCTACGCGACGATCGCAGCCACATGTTACGCGACGCGCGGTGGGCGTGAGGCCGCAACGGTTACGATTGTCGCTGCGCCGCCGCTTGAGCGCTACCTGACCCGCACCGGCGACGAGATCGTGCCAATCAATGTCCGCGAGATCGTCAGCATCACGGGCGCACAGGACTACGCCGAAGTCGCGACGATCGGCGGCCGCCACCTCGTCCGCATGAGCTTGGCCGAGTTCGAGCGCCGCCTCGATCCTACGCGCTTCGTCCGTCTTCACCGCTCGACGATCGTCAACTTCGACCACTTTGCGCGGGCCGAACTCGCCGGCGGCGGGCCGATGCTCGCGCATATGGTGAACGGCGATGTTATCCAGGTCAGCCGCGCGGGAGCACAGACGCTGCGTGCGCTCATCGTATAGCGCGTCCGTTCGTTGCCGCAGCCGGCAGCCGAACGAGCTGAAGTGTCGATTGGCGGCTTTTCTGCCCGAGCGTGGAGATACCGCGTCACTCGTGCGACCTCACTTGCTGGAGGTCGCCCGTGCGTTTTGTCTTGATCCTGTCTTGTCTGCTTGCCGGAGCCGCGCATGCGGCTCCCCGATTGATTGTCCCGGCCGACCTTAGTGTCCCAGCGCCGTCCCCGGTGATTGTCTACGACGCGACACCGGGGGTGGCGGTGACAATCACCACCGAACGCCTCAACCGCGATGGGACGAAAGCGTACGTCGGCCGCGCGGAGTTCATCGCCGATCGCATGGGGCGGGTCGACACCGGCACGGCTGCGGCGCGCAGCGGTACGTACACTGGCGTAGACCCGCTGGGTTTGTTCTGGTCAGCCGCGGAGACCCCGTCGATAGGCAAGGATCTCGTGCGCGGTGAGGTCCGCGTAACCGCCACCGCAGAAGCGGCAACGACGACCGCTCTTACGCGGTCTGCACCTGATCCGGCGACTCTGCTGTCCTCGCGCGACACGCCGTTCCCCGGCGCAGTCTGGGTCCGTCCACGATCTGCAGTTCGGCACCCAGTCGTGATCGTTCTTGGCGGCTCCGAAGGCGGCAGCTCGACGGCGCGGGAATGCGCGCCGCTGTTCGCCGCGCGAGGCTATGCGACGCTGGGCCTGCCCTACTACGATCCCGGCTATGATCCCACCGACCGGATCGAAGGTCTCCCGCATACCTTCACCGATATTCCGGTTGACCGCCTCGCACAGGTCCGCGCCTGGCTCGCGACGCAGCCTGATGCCGACGCCAGTTCGATCGCGCTGTGGGGAGTGTCGAAAGGAGCCGAGTTCGCGCTCATTGCCGCCAGCCGCTTTGATTGGATACGCGCTGTCGTCGCGGTCGTGCCGACCGATGTCGTCTGGGAAGGCTGGGGTGCTTCCGGGCCGCCGACAGCGTCGTTTTCTTTCGATGCTAAGCCGCTCGCATTTCAGCCGTACGCCGGCATGGACGCCCAATTAGCCAAGGCGGCAAAGGGTGAGGTGATGGACCTGCGCCGTGTCCACCTTGCCGGGCGCGCAGCGTACCCCGATCGGCTCGCCGCCGCGCGGATCCCGATCGAGCGCTTCCATGGGGCGCTGCTGCTTGTCGCCGGTGGTGCCGACCAGATCTGGCCATCGGCTGAGATGGCTGTGAATATCGTGGCCGCGCGGCGTAGCGTGGGATTGCCGACCGAGTTGATCACCGCGGCGAGAGCTAACCACTTCCTCAGCTCGCCAGGAACCGAGCCCGTGGCAGACGCGATGACGCTCGGTGCCGACGGCTCGACGATCGCGCGCACGCGTGCCGCCGCCTGGAAGGCGACGTTTGACCTGCTGGAACGCGTTCTTCCGCACGAGGAGCTCGGTCACGCCCAAGCGCAAAACATCACATCGAAATCTAGTACGAAAATCGCTCGAGCTATGTCAGCTCTCTGAGCTTGTGGACGGTAAGCGGACAGGCGGCAACGGATGCGGTGAACGGCTCTCCTACCGACCTGCGGTATAAGTCGCGGGTTGAGCCGGAAGGAGAGCGATGATGACGAAGGCAATGCGGTGACGATCGGGCTGGATATCGCAAGGTCGGTGTTCCAGGTGAATGGGGTCGATGGGGCAGGGCAGGTAGTTGTTCGCCAGCGGCTGACGCGAGGTCGGATGCTGGGGTTATTCGAGCAGCTGGCACCGTGCTAATCGGAGACGAGGCGGGCAGCAGCTCGCACTATTGGGCGCGCGAGCTGATCGCGCGGGGACACGATGTGAAGCTGATGCCGGCGCAGTACGTGAAGCCGTACGTCAAGCGCGGCAAGAACGATGCGGCCGATGCCGAAGCGATCTGCGAGGCGGTGACGCGGCCGACGATGCGCTTCGTTGCAGTTAAGACACTGGAGCAGCAAAGCGTGATGATGCTCCACCGGGTGCGGCTGATGCTGAGCCGCCAGCGGAGGCAGGTATCGAACGCGATGCGGGCGCATCTGGCGGAGTTCGGCATTGTTGCCGCCATTTGGGCGCGGCGGCACCGAGCAGCTCCTGACGCTGCTGGCGGACCCGAACGATGCGCGCGTCCCGCTCGACGCCCGGCTGTGCCTTGAGATGCTGGCGGAGGACACAGGAATAGGCGCACGCACCGACGCGCCGACGAGGTAGGGAAGGGCGGACACGAGTTAATGCACCAAGCCGGTCGATACCGCCGGATCAGGAAAATCCATTGGGGCCGTGGCACATTCGAGTGCGAGTTACCGATCGGGACCTGAGACGCGCGAATGGCATTATAGCCCGTGGCCACACAATTAGGCCGCACTACAGGTCGAACACATGGCCGCACCGATCAACGAACGTGCTGAAGCTTAAGAAAGCCCTTGCCAACGGAGAGCCGTCCACACACGGCCCCTTTGATGTGCCACCTTGGGGGATCAGCCTTCTACTGTGTCGAATGAACTGCAGAACGACCAGCCCTCGTTCCAGATGCTGCACGCATCGGAAATGGCCGACCCTCGCTCGAATAACCGGCCATGACTCGTTACGTGGTGAGCTGATTTGCTCGATCGAAGGTCCGCTGCCAACGTTGGCCGCTCAAGAGCTATCAGATCCAGGCGGTTCTTTGGCTAGTCCGCTCCGTGCTTGACGTTGGCCAAGGGCGGACTCGCACTGATCCTTTATGCTACATTCGTGCGGCTCGACAGTCCGTCGTTGATCAGCAGATTTCTGGCAACTGGATTTCGACATGTATACGTCATTAGCGAGAACGGATCGCGCAGCACTCTGACAAATAGTGGCATTGAAATGAACAAATCAGCTAATCGTAAAACTTAACTGATGAGTAAGGATCATCATTGCTGGCGTGGTAATACGATGTCCTATACTAAGGAAGAATGTTAGTAGCCGAAATGGGTCTTGACAATTTTTCGGCAGACGATCCTGAATTGCCACCCGAATTGCGGGCCAGCGTTCAGCGGCATCAGAAGCATCTGGGCGTGCTTGTCGTCAGCCTGCGCGCCGCCGGAATCGACGAAGGAACGATCGAAGCCAGTGTGCGGCAGCTTGTCGAAAGCTATGGCGAAGAGCTGACCGTCGCCATGCGCGCTTTTGTCCTGGGACGGCCGAATGCTTGATTGGTTTTTACGCGACGAAGCCGGGCGCATTGCGGCCGTCGATCGCTTGGCGGTTCTGGACACTCCGCCCGAGGTGCCGTTTGAAAAAATCGTCGATCTGATTCGGACGATTTTGAACGTGCCGATGGCAACGGTCACGCTGGTCGATCGTGATCGCCAGTGGTTTCTGGCGCGTCGCGGCATTGCTGCGCAGGAGACGCCGCGAGCAATTTCATTCTGCACTCACACCATTCAGCAGCGCGATCCATTGCTCGTGCCCGACGCCCATCTCGATCCACGCTTTATGGACAATCCCCTTGTGCAAGGCGATCCGCGTATTCGCAGCTATGCCGGTGTGCCGCTGCGGACCGCGGAGGGATATAATGTCGGGGCTCTGTGCGCGATCGATACACGACCGCGAACCTTCAGTGACGCCGAGGTCAACATCCTGGTGAACTTCGCCAACATCGTGACCGATGAACTCGAACTGCGTTTGATCGCCCAGCGAGATCATTTGACCGGCGCTCTGACGCGGCGGGGATTTGTCGAGCAGGCTGCCAAGCAGTTCGCCGCTTACACGCGCCATGGTCGTCCCGGTGCGCTGATCATGCTCGACGTCGATCATTTCAAGACGGTGAACGACAGCCATGGACATGCGGCCGGTGATCAAGTGCTACGCCAGCTCGCCGAGCTCTGCAGCTCGGTCATGCGTCCGAACGATGCTTTTGGCCGGCTCGGCGGTGAGGAATTTGCACTGCTTCTCCCTGATGCAGCCCCAGCGGAAGCCTCTGCCGTTGCAGAGCGCTTTCGCGAAATGATCGAAGTGTATCCATTCGAAATTGGCGCGGGTCGGACATTGCAGGTCACGGTCAGCCTTGGCGTAGCCTCGCTCGACTTGTCGACCACGAGTGTCGATTGCTGGCTCGCTGCCGCAGACACCTTGCTCTATCGAGCGAAGCAAACTGGCCGTAATCGGTATTGTACCGATGCATTGGTCGAAAATGTTTAGGCGAGTATCGAGCCAACCGGCCTGATTCGAGTGCTACTGATTATCTAGCTCTCCCTCGGTCTTCGTCGTAGCTTCGCGAGCGCATCGCCGCTGTTTATGATTACGCACATCGGTATAGGCGGGGCAATAAAGTGATCGGATCTCGGTTTGAGAGAAATGCCGTTCTGCCGCCGAATATCCAGCTTTGGGTCATCGCCGCGCGCAGCGCGAGCTCGACGACGGTCGACTTTATACAGCCGGTTGCCCGAGTGCCGTCAGGCAGCAAGCGGGCCTGACACCCGCCAGGTGTCTAACGGGCTCGGCTCCCCATAACTATTGAACGGTATGATAAGTAATCAAGTAGCGACCGCGCACAGCGTATCGAGTTATCGCCTCGCTTGCAATCATTGTGACAGAAAGTCAGAAACACGCTTAAAGTATTCTTTCGGTTCTTCGTAAGAAGGTAGATGGCCACTATGCTCAAAGATACGCAGTTGAGCTCCCGGAATGGCATGGGCCATGCGCCAAGCTGTGATCGGGGCGACGTTCATATCGAAGCGGCCAGTTAAGATCAGCGTTGGCACTTTTATGTTATGCAGCTGCGAGGTGAGGTCGACGTCTTGCGTTGCGGCACTCACTTTCTCATTTATGCTGGCGTCGAGGCCCAAGTCGTGAAAACTCGCTAGATACTGGTCAGCCTTCTCGGGGCTGTAGAAGCACTCGCGAATATGCACGCGAAAGGCGCGGTCTTGGGATGTCCTGCCGTCTGGTATACTTTTGCGGTTGGTCGCTTCTTGATTCTCAAAGTCAGGAAAAACATCTGGTAGCGGATGGACTATGGCTTTCCAGCCGGGAAGTCCGTCGCTGACGATCAGGTGTTGAACATGGGTCGGATACGCAAGGGTGTAGGCCAGCACAATCAGGCCGCCGAACGAATCGCCCAGGAGATCGATTCTCTCTGCTCGGAGCGATATCCGCAGGGCTTCCAGATCGGCAACTTGCGCGTCCAACGTTTGCGGCGCGTTCATCGCCACTCGCGTCGAGCGGCCATTGCCGCGCTGGTCGTAGAACACGACCTTTCGATGTTTCGACAATCGCGTCCAGAGATCGTTCCGAACCATGTAGGCGTGGGTCAACCCGGGTCCGCCATTGACCGCAACCACGGGGGGCAACGTGAGATTGTTACCTTCCGTTTCATAGGCAAGGTCGACGGCGGGCGTATGAACCATGCCAGCCACTGTGGTTTGCGCGGCGGCCGTGTTAGAGCAACCGATCAGCAGCATCGATACGACTGGGGTACGCCAGAATACAATCAGCGTCCGCGCGGAAATACGCCAAGTCAAACATGAAAATCGCAGCATCTTTTCACCTTTGCAGTCCGGTCATGCTCGTTTCAGCAGGTGGTGGATTGCGTTTAGACTCGCCAAGGGAGATTAAAGTCCAACTACATCTCGCTCGCCGCTCGATTTAATGCCTTGATGCCGTAATCGATCGTCGACAGATAGCGCGGCGGGCGGCGTGCCTGCGCGGCCTGCTCATAGGCATAGCCGTAGCGGAGCAGTGCGGCGTCGCTCCACGCCGTCCCGATGAACGAGAGCCCAACCGGCAGGCCGTTCGCCAGCCCCATCGGCACGGTCAGATGCGGATAGCCCGCGACCGCTGGCGGCGACCCTGCGCCGCCGCCGGCGAAGTGATCGCCAAGCACCGGATCGATCAGCCACGCCGGCCCGAGCGTCGGCGCGACGAGGACCGAAACCTTGTTGTCGGCGAGCAATTTGTCGATCCCCTCGGGCCCCGCGAGGCGGTGCGCCTCGGCCTCGGCCTTGAGGTAGGCGGGGTCGGCGAGGCCCTTGGTCTGCTCGGCGATCTCGAACAATTCCTGCCCGAACAGCGGCATTTCGGTCGCGGCGTGCGCGGTGTTGAAGGCGATCAGGTCGGCGAGCGTCCGGCTCGGCACGTCGGCAGCCTTGGTCGAGGCGAGGTAGGTCGCGATGTCGGCCTTTAGCTCGGTCATCAGCACGATCTGCTCGAGGCGGCCGATCTCGCCGTCCTTGTCGTGCGGCGGCTTGGCGATCTCGACGAGCACCGCCCCCGCCTGTTTCAGCTTCGCCAGCGCCGCGTCGAAGGCGACATCGGTCGCCGGGTGGAAGCCCGCGGCGTAGCGCAACACGCCGACGCGGACGCCCTTGAGCGCGTCGGGGCGCAGCCCGCTCGCGAAGTCGGTGCCGATCGCGTCGGCGCGCGCAGTGGCGGGGTCGGCGGGATCGCTCCCCGCCATCGCACCGAACAGCAAGGCCGTGTCGGTGACGCTCCGCGCCATCGGACCGGGCGTGTCCTGGCTGTGGCTGATCGGGACGACATAGGTCCGCGAGATCGCGCCGACGGTCGGCTTTAATCCCACCAGCCCGTTGATCGCCGCCGGGCACGTGACCGAGCCGTCGGTCTCGGTCCCGACCGCGGCGGCGGCGAGGCTCGCGGCGCCGGCCGCGCCCGATCCCGCGCTCGATCCGCAGGTGTTGCGGTCGAAGGCGTAGGGGTTGCGCGCCTGCCCGCCGACCGCGCTCCACCCGCTGATCGAGTGCGTCGAGCGGATGTTGGCCCATTCGGACAGGTTGGTCTTGCCGAGGATGATCGCTCCGCTCGCGCGCAACTTCGCCACCAGCGGCGCGTCGCGACCCGGCATGTTCTTCGCCAGCGCGAGCGACCCCGCGGTCGTCGGCATCGGGTCGGCGCTCTCGATGTTGTCCTTGATCAGGATCGGCACCCCGGCGAGCGGACCCTGCGGCTTGCCCGATCGCCGCGCCGCGTCGGCGGCCTGCGCCTGGCTCGCGGCGAGCGGGTTGAGCGCGATGACGGCGTGCAGCTTAGGATTGAGCGCGGCGATCCGCGCGCGGTACAGCCGGACGAGCTCGACCGAGGTGACCTTGCCCGCGGCGAGGTCGGCCTTGATCTGGACGATCGACTTCTCGGCGACGTCGTACGCCGCGGCGGGCAGGGCGGCGGCGAGCATGACGCCGCCGGCGATGAGCGAGTGCAATTTCATAGCGGCTCTCCGGGACTCACTTGGCGGCGAGGAAAGCCGCAATCTTGTCGTTGAGGAATTTTCCATCGGCGGGGTTGCTCGCCGCGCCGGCGGTATGGCCCCATAGTGACGGGATCGGCATCAGGGTGACGTGCGGGATGAACTGCGCCTCGTAGTGCGCGTCACCGACCGGGAAATACATGTCGGTTTCGGACGGCATGTACAGCAACGGCACTTTGATTGAGGCCAGCGCGCGCTTGGTGTCGCCGTTGAAGCCCGGGGTCGTCCCGACGTCGTGCTTTTCCCACGTCCGCATCTGGAGGATCAGGTCGTTGGCGTCGGCCCCTGGGATGAAGTCCTGATGGAAACCCTCGTAGACGTCGTCAAAGGTCGTGCCGGGCTTCGAATACGACCGCCACAGCTCGTCGCGCCACCACTGTGGCGAGAATAGCCACGCCGCCCAGACCGCGCCGAACGCCTTGAGCCCCGCGCGCGGCTGTTCCTTATAGTCACCCTTGGCGAACACCGGGTCGGTCTCGATCGCGGCGATTTCGCTGCGCAGCCGGACGATGCCGGCCGGCCATGCCCTCGCGGTCGCCGAGGTGACGACGATGCGGTCGGCGAAGTCGGGATGGCTGACCGCCCACTGGAACGCCTGCTCGCCGCCCATCGAAAAGCCGATCACCGCGCGGAGGTGGGCGAGGTGGAAGGTCTCGCCGAGCAGGCGGTGGACTGCCTCGACGTTGTCGCGGATCGTGGCGACCGGGAAGTGCGGGCCGTGGAACGGCTCGGGGGTGTTGCTCGGCGACGATGACTTGCCGTTGCCGAAAAGCTCGGTCGCGACGATGAAATACTTCGCCGGGTCGAGCGCCTTGTCGGACCCGATCAGCCATTCGTAGCCGTGCGCATCGGCCATGTAGTGCGACGGCAGCAGGATGGCGTTGTCGCGCGCGGCGTTGAGCGTGCCGTAGGTCGCGTACATCACCCGCGCCTCAGGCAGAATTGCGCCGTTCTCAAGCTTGAAGTCGTGGATGACGAAGGCGCGGCGGTCGCCGTCCTTCGCCGCCGCAGCGCCGGGGGGAAGCGCTGCGGCGACGAAGAGGAATGCGATGAGGGCCCTGATCATGCCCCCCTCCAAGTACCGCGGATCACACCTTGACCTTGATTTTGAACGCAAAGAATTGCCCCAGATAGTCGTATGACCCGAGTGCGGCGTTCGAACTGAGCGAGATCGCATAAGCGGGCGGGGCGGTGTTGAAGACGTTGTTGACGACCAGCTGCGCGGTGACGTTCTTGGTGATGTCGTAGCCGAGCGAGCCGTTGAACACGGTGTACGCCTTTGCCGTCAGGATCTCCTGCGACTTCGCCGGCAGCGTCACGTCGGACGAGCCGCTGCTCAGGTGCCGCGCTTGAAGATAGACGTTGAACGGCCCGCGCGTATAGCGCCCCGACACGTTCAAACGCACCTTCGGATCGCCGATATTGCCGCGCGTCGGCGTCGTCACGCCTAGGATCGTGAAGTCGTGGCGGTTGGTGTAGAAGCCGTTGATATCGAACGTCAGCGTGCCGTAGTCGTTGCCTTCGGGCATGCCCAGCCAGCGGATCACCGGCAGGCTGCCGACGCCGAAGGTGTAGGTCATGTCGAGTTGTGCGCCGTTGAACCCCTGCGCGCCGGCGTTGACCAGCGGCGTGCTGAAGCTCGTGACCTGTCCGCCCGCGTCGCGCTGAAACAGGTTGCAGAAGCTATTGGGGAAGCTCGACGTGTCGTAGCACGCGTTCATCACCTGCGTCAGCGACAGGCTGGTGATCGGGTCCTTCAACTGGATATCGATCCAGTCGAGCGCGAGCGTCAGCCCGGGCATGAAGCGCGGGCGGGTGACGAAGCCCGCGGTCCACGCATCGGCGCGCTCGTTGAGCAGTTTCGGATTGCCGCCGGTCGTGCCGAGGACCGAGGCGTTGACGACGTTCGACTTGAACGTCGCAAGATTGGCCCCGAGCGTCTTGAACACCGCGGCGCAGTTCGCCTGCCGCTCGGGCTTGCTGCTGATGAAGTTCGGATCGCACGGGTCCTGCGCGAACGACTGGGTGTTGGTCGTCGGCAGGAACAGCTCGCCGATCGAGGGTGCGCGGACCGAGTGGGTGAAGTTGCCGCGGAACTCGATATCGCGGATCGGCGAGAACTTGCCGCCGATCGTGTAGACGTTCGACACCCCGGCGTAGCTGTTGTCTATCCGGCGGAACGAGCCGTCGATTTCGGCCGAATGGATGAACTTCCAGCCCATGTCGGGCGAGACGACCGGGATGTTGACCTCGGTGTAGACCTCACGCGACTTGTAGCTGCCCGCGACGTCGCTCGTGGCGGCGGCCCGCCCGAGACCCGCGGCGGCGAACGCGTCGACGTTGTAGCTGCCGCCCTCCTCGCGATATTCGAAGCCCGCCGCCAGCTGCACCGGTCCGGCCCAGATATCGAACGGCGAGCCGTTGGCATTGATCTGGAAATCGCGCTGCGTGAGGATCGACACCGCGAGGTCCTGCGCGGTGACATAGGCGCGCGCGGCGGCGCTCGGCGCACCCGCACCGAACAGGTTGAGCGGCTGGCAGCCGGTAACCGAGGTCGGCTGGCCGCCACCGCCCGCGGGCACCGCCGGCGGGGTGAGCGTCACGGCGCAGACGATGCGTCCGGTCGCGGGGTCCTTGACGACGTCGATCGCGTTTAGAAAATTCGTCTCGTTGATGTCGTAGTAGGTCAACCGGCTTTCGGAATGGCCGTAGTTGAACGCGGTATCCCAGTTGATCTTGCGCCCGCCGAGCTCGAAGTCGCCCTTGATCCCGGCGACGACGCGGTACGTCGTCGAATCGTTGGTCGTCGACTGCGGCGAGATATCGAGGTTGGCGCGCGAGACGTAGAAGGTGCTTGCGCCTGCAGCGTTGAGCACCGCCGCCGCCTGCGGGCTGAGGAAGGGATTGTCGGTGGTGAACTTGATCGGCGCCGCGCCCTTTTGCCCGGCGAAGAACGCCGACTGGTACGATGGCTGCGCCGCACCGAGTATCGCGGTCGACTGGGCGAACTCGGTCTCGAAATACGCTTTGACATGATCGGTGACGTCGTAATGCCCGATCGAGCCGATCAGCAGGCGGTGGTTCGGCGCGACGAACTGCGACTGGCCGGCGAGGTTGTCGGCGTCGCCGCCCGATCCGAACACCAGCCCGTTGTTCTGGATGCCGAGGTTGACCGGCTGGAGCGTCCCGTCGGGGGCGAAGGCGACGACCTGCCCGGCGGCATTGTGGATCGCGTTCGGGTACGCAGGGCTCCCTGAGTTGGCGAGTCCGGCATTGATCGCCGGAATGCCGCCGGGGAAGATGCTCGGTACTGTCGCGTTGGCGACGTAGCACGCGTTGAAGCCGCGCGCGGTGCACGCGTCGGACGGCTGGAAGGTCGCGTACGGCAGGAAGTTCGGGCGGTTGAGGTAGGTCAGCCCGTCCTGGTTCTGATACTCGATCGTCGCGGTGATGTTGCCGCGGTCGTCGGCGAAGTTGCTCCCGGCGAGGCCGCGGACGACGTACGACGTGCCGTCGCCGTAGCGCGTGACGCCGTCCTGCGCCTCGACCTGGAGCCCCTGGAATTTGTCCTTGAGGATGACGTTGACCGTCCCCGCGATCGCGTCGGCGCCATAGATTGGCGCGCCGCCGACCGACAGCACCTCGATATGGTCGATCAGCCCGACCGGGATGGTGTTGAGGTCGACCTCCTGCCCCGGAGGCGCGCCGCCGAAGGTGCCCCCGACCGTCGGCGCATTGCCCGAGACGAAGCGCCGTCCGTTGACGAGGACCAATGTCCGCTGCGCGCCGAGATTGTACAGGTTGACGAATTGCTGGCCGATGTTGGTCGCCGACTGCTGCCCGGTGTTGTTCGACCCCGGGGTGCCGAACGCCGACAGCTCGTTGAGCGCGTCGGCGGCGTTCAGGAACGCGCGGTCGTCGAGCAGCTTGCCGCTAATCGTCTGCGCGGGCTGGAGCGTATCGAAGCCCGCGCGCGGGATGCGCGAGCCCGTCACGACGATATCCCCAACCGCAGCGCCGGTATCGTCGGCCGCCGCGACCGTCGTCGAAGTCGCCGTCTGGGCGAGCGCAGGGGCACCCAGCACGGCGAGGGCGATACCCGCCGAGGCTAGAAGCCGTGAATGCACTATCTTTGATCGAGCCATCGTCGTCCCCTTCGTCAAATCCTCCGTCCCGGACGGTTCCGGGCGGCCCGCTCTCCCAAGGACGGGTCCTTCCGCTGGCGCTGCGATTATGCTCGTCCGCACGGCTCGTTGGCCTCGCGTCGACTGCATGCGTCACGGCGTATTTTGCGGACCGTTCCGGCCCTTGTTGCTCCCCAATTTCGACCTGAAGGTTATGGGTGCGGGATCGCTTACCCTACCCCCACGTTTAGGGGGGCGGGGCTCGGTCTAGTCGAGGTAGGACAGGCTATGCCCGCGCGTCACGGCGTGCGCGCGGCTTGTCGCCTTGAGCTTGATGAACAGGCTGTGGACGTGTTCCTTGACGGTATCGACCGACAGTCCGAGCGTATCGGCGATCTGGCGATTGCCCAGCCCGCGCGCGATCCATTCAAGGCATTCGCTTTCGCGCCGCGACAGCAGCTTGTCGCGCGGCTCGGGGGAGGTCGGCTCGAGCCGCGCGTGAAGGCGGTGGCCGATCAGAAACAGCACCTGCATCGCCCGATCGAGATCATCGGCGGTGTGCTCGCTCGCGCAGAAGAAATTGATCGACGCGCATCGGCCCTGCGGCATGCGGATGCGGAAGGCGATGCCGGTCCGCATGCCCTGCGCGAGGAACCAGCGCAGCATCGCGGTGTCGCTCGCCGACAGCCGCCGGTCGGGCGAGATCGACAGCCGCGACCCGTCATTCTCCCAGACGATCGGCGTGTTGGCGACGACGATCTCGCCGCGCGCCACCATCCGCCGCATCGGATCCTGATTGACCCGGTCGAGATACTCGCTGCGGTAGCGGTCGGTCAGGCCCGATCCCGTCAGCCGCCACGGCGGATCAATCACGCCGTCGGGTTCATCGATCCCATAGATGCACTTGTCGAAGCCGATGCCCCTGGCACTCGCAAGCATATCCGCCGCGTCGGACGGCATTTGCGCGATCATCACCGACCCGGACCATGCCGGAACTTTTCATACCGCGCGCAATCGCCTGCTATTTTATCCATCGCGACCCCTGACGAAGATGATCGTCAAGCGCCGATGTTGTTAAGCCAATGATCATAATTGTCGCACGTCGCAAAGGCGAAACTTGTGACAATTCAGCCACGCATCGCCGCTCGCCATTGCCAGCGGAGCGATCGGCCCTCGACCGATCAGATGTCTAAATGGAAGAATGAAATAGGGCTGACAGTCAGGATCCACCGGGCGGTGCGCTAGAGCGCCACCTACGTTTCGGTTGGAACAATGAGCCAATGCATCTCTGACTTCGCATTCGTGGCGACATCCGCGTCGGCAAGGGCCTTGAGCATATGCTGCAAGCTGCCAAACGGTGAGCCGCGGCAAGGCTTCGCGGACTGGAGGCGGTCATGATGGCAAGAGGGCGCCTGAATCCAGCCATGCGACCGAGATGACCGAACGACTGCTTTTGACCAACCGTCATTTGCCGCTGAACGTTTGATCTTGGGTCTTAGGGATCCCGCAGCCAGTTTGATGGATGTCTGCTTTCACGTTCCGTTTGCCCGAAGCGGTCGGGCCTGGAGTCGACCCAGATTTGCGCACTAGCGGCGTTCGACCAACCTCTCAAGCGCCTCAGGCGTTATATTATCCAGCCGTCGCAAGGCCCGCGCGCCAGCCTATTCGGCTGGTTGCAGACTCGGATGGTCGTGCCGCGCCGGCTCGGCTTTCGCGGCGGGTCTTTCGGCTTGACGCTCCATCCAACGATAGAGCGCCGGCAGCAGAAGCAAAGTGAGCAACGTCGAGGTGATGACCCCGCCAATCACGACGGTCGCCAACGGACGCTGAACCTCGGCCCCCGGGCCGGTCGCGATCGCCATTGGGATGAAGCCGAGGCTCGCTACCAAGGCGGTCGCGAGCACTGGGCGCAGCCGGTCGAGCGACCCTTCGTGAACCGCATCGTCGAGCGACTTGCCGTCTGAACGCAGCATGTTGATGTGGCTGAGCATGACCAACCCGTTGAGCATTGCGATCCCGAGCAGCGCGATAAAGCCGATCGCGGCGGTGATGCTGAACGGCATGCCGCGCAACGCCAAGGCATAGATGCCACCTGTCACGGCGAGTGGGATGCCGGTGAAGACGATGATTGCCTGACGCGCGCTGCCGAGCGCGAAGCAGACCAGGACGAAGATAAAGGCGAGCGCGGCGGGAACCACGATCGTAAGGCGCGTGCGCGCGGTCTCGAGGTTGCGGAACTGGCCCTGGAACTCGACGTGGTAGCCCTTGGGCAGCTTGACCTGCTTGGCGATCGCCTGTTGCGCCTCGGTGACGAAGCTCTCGACGTCGCGGTCGCCGATCCCGACCATTAGCGCCGCACGTCGGCTCGAATTGTCGCGCATGATCGGGTCGACGGTCTTGATGGTCTTGATTGTCGCGATCCGCCCGAGCGAGACGAGGCCGTCGGTGCCGACGCGGATAGGCAGGTCGAGGATCGCGGTGTCGCTCGCCCGCTCGAGCTCGGTCATGCGGACGACGACGTCGTGGCGGTGGCCTTCTTCGAGGATCGACCCCGTCGTCCGGCCGGCGAGCGCGGTGGAAACCGCGCGGTTCGCCGCCGCCAGCGTCAGATTGTAGCGAGCAAGCGCGGCGCGATCGATCTCGAGTTCGAGCGTGCTGGTGCGGCCGTGTGATTCAGGCTCGACGCTGCCAACGCCCTTGGTCGCCTTAAGCACTTTGGCGATCTGCGCGGTCAGTTTTTCGAGCGTGTCATAGTCTTCGCCGAAGATCTTGACCGAGACGTCCGACCGCGTGCCCTGGAGCATCTCGTTGAAGCGCATCTCGATCGGCTGGGCGAATTCGAAGGTCTGGCCGGGAACCTGCTTGTCGAGCACGTCCTCAATGCCCTTGATCAATGCCGGCTTGTCATCCGGCTGGCCGTCACCCTTGGGCCAGTCGGCCTCGGGCTTGTAGAAGATGTAGAGGTCGTTCTCGTTCGGCGGCATCGGGTCGGTCGCGACCTCGCTCGTGCCGATGCGCGAGAAGGTGCTCGTCACCTGCGGGAAGCGCCGCATGATCGCGCGCTCGCTGGCAATCTCCATCGCCAGCGACTTGTCGAGGCTGGTGCCAACCGGCTTGTAGACCATCGTCGTGATCGACCCTTCGTCGAGCTTGGGGACGAACTCGGCGCCGAGACCGGAAAACAGTGCGAACGCCCCGACGGCGAGGGCCAGCGAGACGATCGAAACCAGGAGCGTTCGTGTTAAAGCGAAGTCGAGTGCCGGACGGTATAGCTTCGTCGCCCGGCGGACGATCCAGCTGTCGCGGTCCTCATGCCCCGCCTTGCCCGACGGGCGCAGGAACCATGCGGTCAACATCGGCACGAGCGTCAGCGCGATTGCCAGTGCGCCGACGAGCGCGAGCATCACCGCGATTGCCATCGGGTGGAAGGTCTTGCCCTCGACCCCGGTCAGCGACAGCACGGGCACGTAGACAAGAGTGATGATCGCGACCCCGAACACCATCGGCCCGGCGACCTGGCGTGCGGCGTCGACCACCGCGACGCGACGTTCCTCGGGATCGAGGTCGCTGCACTTGTCGGCCCGACGAACCGTCATCATCCGCAACGAGTTCTCGACGATGACGATCGCGCCGTCGACGATCATCCCGAAATCGAGCGCGCCGAGGCTCATCAGATTGCCCGACACGCCGCCGATCCGCATCCCGCCGATGGCGAACAGGAACGCGGTCGGGATGACGAGCGCGACGAGGAGCGCGGCGCGCCAGTTCCCTAGGACGACGAGCAGGACGACGCAGACGAAGATTGCGCCTTCGGAAAGGTTCTTCTCGACCGTGCCGATCGTCTTGTCGACGAGCGTCGCGCGACTGTATTCGACGGTCAGCGTCATGCCCGGCGGCAGCGACGCGCGGATGCCGGGGATCGCCGCCGAAACGCGTATCGCGACCGCGCGGCTGTTCTCGCCGATGAGCATCATAACGGTGCCGAGCACCGCCTGATGCCCGTTCATCGTCGCCGCACCGGTGCGAATGCGCGAACCGATATCGACCTTGGCGAGGTCGCCAACGGTCAGCGGCAGGACCCCGGCGGCGAACTTGACCGGCAGCCGGGCGATGTCGTCGACGCTTTGGACCTTGCCGGTCGTCCGGATCGTCAGGCGTTCGGGGCCGCGCGTGATCGCGCCGCCGCCCGAATCCTCGACGTTCTGGCTGATGACGTCGGCGAGATCGCCAAAGGTCATCCCCGCTGCGGCGAGGCGTTCGGGGCGCGGCTGAATGAGGAATTGTGCTTCGAGCCCGCCGTTGCTGTTGATCTCGGCGACACCCCTGACGCCGCGCAGGGCGATTTTGACGATATATTCCTGCGCCTCGTACAGGTCCATCAGCGCTTGCTGCGGGTCGGCGGGCTTGGCCTTCGCGCCTGGTGCCCAATCGAGCGTATAGTAGAAGATCTCGCCGAGCCCGGGCGAAATCGGCGCGAGCGTTGGCTGCGCGTCGGGCGGGAGCATCGCTGATGTCTGCTGGAGCCGTTCCGACACCAGCGTCCGCGCGCGGACATCGTCGGTGCCGTCCTCGAACTCGAGCGTAAGCTGCGAGAGGCCGAACTTGGTGATCGACCGCATTTCGGTCAGTCCGGGGACGCCCATCATTGCGCGTTCGAGCGGGATGGTGACGCGCTGCTCGACCGCTTCGGGCGCAATCGCGGCGACCGGCGTGTTCACCTGGACCTGGACCCCGGTGATGTCGGGCACCGCTTCGATCGGCAACGTGTAGAGGGCATAGCCCCCGGCGGCGAGGAGCAGCGCGAGCAGCAACAGCACGACGCCGCGCTGGCGCGTCGACCAATCGACCAGTGTGCCTATCACCGGGCGTCGCCGGTCGTGTTGCCGGTGAGGACATCGACCTGCAGCCTGGCCGCGAGCGCCTCGCGCCGCGTGTCGAGGATGGCCGTCTCCGCATCGAGATACTGGCGCTGCGCATCGAGATAGACGGTCGCCGTCACCGCGCCGAGGCGGTAGCTGCGTTCAGCAAGGTCGGCCATCTCGCGGAAACGCGCGGCGCTGTTGGCCGGGAGCCGGGTAAGGCTTGCGCTCCGCGCGCGGTAGATTGCCGCCTGATCGAACAGACTCCGCTCGACAGTCCGTACCTGCGCGAACAGTGACGACTCTGCCTGCGCGACGCGGCCCTGTTCGATAGCGACGTCGGTGGCCTGGCGGTTCCACACGGGCAGCGGCATGGTGACGTGGATGCCGGCGAAGCGATCAGTCGTTCCTGCGGTCTCTTGCCGGTAATAAGGCCCGACGCTGACCAGTCCGGCGCGCGATCGCCGCGCCAGCGAAACTTTGAGGCCTTGCTGGTCGAGTTCGGCTTGCAGGCTGCGAATTTCGAAATTGCGCGTCTGCGCCTGCTCGACCAGCACCGCTGGCGGCGGCAGCGCGGGCAAGTCGAGCGGCGGGGTGATCAGGCGAATGCGCGATGCGAACGGCGTCCCGCGAAGCTGATTGAGCTCATACAGCGCGGAGTTGTAATCCGCGATCGCGGTTTCGGCCTGCCGCCGCGCGATCAGTGCCCCGGCCTCGAGGATGCGCGCGGCGATCAAAGGCGACGGCCCTGCGATGTCGCGTTGCACGGTCACCGCGGCGACGCCTTCGATCCGGGTCGCGACAGCGTTGGCCGCATCGACCTTCGCCGATGCGGTGAACAGCGTGTAGGCGAGCGTCCGCGCGCGCGCCGCCAGCGTCGCGGTGTATTGCTGGTAGCCGAGTACGGCGATGTCGATCTGGCGGTCGGCGATGGCCCGGCGCAGCGCGATCCGGCCGTTGAATTCGAGCGGCTGGACGATCGACACCTGATAGGCCTGCCCCGGGCCCAGGGTGCCGCCGCCGTTCCCGCCGCCGGACGGTAGAACACCGCTGGTCGTCTTCTCACCGAACTCGACGATCAACTCGGGATCGGCCAGCCGACCCGCCGCCGTGCGCCCGATCCGTGCAGCAGCCAGTTCGCGTTCATAGAACTGCCGCTCGGCGTTGTTGGCGACGACGTCGTCGACCAGCCGGTCGATGCTAACCGCGCCGTCGGTATCGGCAGAGGCAGCGGCCGCAGGAAATGTTGCGACGGTCAGCCCTACGGCGCACATCATTCTTACGCCGGTCCGAAGGACCATGGCGGCGGTCCGCATCAAATTATGCTCCCGAAAGTTTGGCCGCCGGTGCTAGCAACCGTCATTCGGCGCGGTCGACTAAATCCGGGTTCAGAGTCTGAAATGCTATTCAGTTGACGGTCCGGGAGGCGGACTGCGAATAGGACATCGTGACGCATATCCTACTCATCGAGGACGATGCTGGAACCGCGCACGAGATTACTCTCGAGCTCACCGGCAACGGCTACGGCGTGACCCATCGGGCGACTGCGGCCGAGGGCTTAGCCGCCGCCCTGGACGATACCGTCGACCTGCTTATTGTCGACCGCCAGCTTCCCGACGGTGAGGGGCTGGAGCTGATCGCCCGGTTGCGGAGCCAGGGACGGCGCACGCCCGCGCTCGTCCTTAGCGCGCTCGGCAGCCTCGACGACCGCGTCCGCGGATTGCGCGCGGGCGGCGACGATTACCTGCCGAAGCCATTCGCGCTGGTTGAACTCGTCGCGCGCATCGAGGCATTGCTGCGGCGGCCGAACGAGACGCGCGATACGCGATTAATCGTCGGTCCACTCGACCTCGATCTGCTCGCGGGAACTGCGACGCGCTCGGGGCGGCGGCTTGAGTTGCTGCCCCGAGAACTGAAGCTACTTGACTATCTCATCCGCCGCCCCGACCGGATTGTGACGCGATCCATGCTCCTTCGCGACGTCTGGGGCTATACCTTCGAGCCGAACAGCAATGTCGTCGATGTCCATATCGGCCGCTTGCGCCGCAAGGTCGACGGAGATGGCGAGCCACAGCTAATCCGCAACGTGCGCGGCCAAGGATATGTTTTCAATGTCGTCGCTTAGTCCGCGGGCACTCGCGACGTTGCGCTGGGGCGGGGCGATTGCGGCGATGCTGGTTGGGCAGTCGTTGATTACCGCCACGCTGTTCTGGCTCCTCGCAGCCGGGGGTCACCAGCGCGCGGTCGAACGCATCTTCGCGGTCGATTGCAGCCGCCTCGCCGCACTCACGCCGCCCAAGCGCCGGACGGAGGTGCGTGCGATGCTGGCCCGCGACATTCACCGTGATCGCTTCATCGGCCTGTTCACGCCGAGCGGCGCGCCGATCGAGGGCAACGTTGCGCGGCTTCCCGTCACAGCGACCGGCACGGCGTCGGTCATTGCTACCGTGGAGCCGACCGAATTGCCCGGCAAGGACAGCGACGTCGCTCGGCTCGCCGTCTGCGCGATGCCCAACGGGACGCGACTGCTGACCGGCGTCGACCTCGACGATGCCGAGGAGGCGCTGCGCGTCGTTGAGCGGTCGCTGATGTTCGGCCTTCTCCCTGGCCTTCTCCTCGCGGTCGGCTTCGGCCTCGTCGCTGGGCGGCGCGCGGCGAAGCAGGTCGATGCGGTGCGATCCTTGACCGAGCACATCGTCGCCGGCCATCTCCACCAGCGGCTCGCGGTTGAGGCACATCCCGACAGCTTCGGGGTGTTATGCGCGCATATCAATGCGATGCTCGACCGCGTGCAGTCTCTGGTCGCCGATGTTCGCGGCGTCGGCGATGACATCGCGCATCAATTGCGGACACCGCTGACCCGGCTGCGCGCCCGTATCGAGCGCAGCCTGCGCGAAGCGACCGACCCGACCGCGTTCGCCATGGCGGGTGATGCCGCCCTTGCTGAAATCGACCAGTTACTTGGGATCGTCGCCGCGTTGCTGCGTATCCGCGAACTCGCAGACCACGCTCGTCGCAGCCGCTTCGCCCCGGTCGACCTGGCGCGTCTGGTGGAGGATGCGTGCGATCTCTACCGGCCGATCGCCGAGGATCGCGGCATCGACCTGGTCTGCGATATCGAACCGGTGATCGCGGTCGATGGCGATGCGAGCCTGTTGATCGAGGCGGTCGCCAACCTCCTCGACAATGCGATGAAATTCGGACCAGCCGGCGGGCGCGTGGTGCTGTCGCTACGTCAAGAGGGGGACGTCCCCGTCATTACTGTCACCGACGACGGCCCGGGAGTGCCCGCCGCCGAGCGGTCGCTCGTCACCCAGCGTTTCTACCGCGGCGCACACGATTATGCGGGGGCGGGTCTCGGTCTCAGCCTCGTCAAGGCGATCGGCGATCTCCACGGCTTCACGCTGCGCTTTGCCGGGCAGGGCAGTGCGGTCGCCCTAGTGGGGCCTGGGGGCGAATTCTGAACCCGAATTTATATTGGCCCGCTTCGAATGGGCGCTAGGCGTGCGGCCTTGCCTGCTCGTCCCGGGAGTTACCATGCCGCGCCTTGTCGACCTTTGTGCCGCCCTCGCCATTGCAGCAGCGACGGCCGCCCCCGCCGCGGCGAGTGACAAGTTCTGGCACGGCTTCGCCAACGTTGGAGAGATTGGCATCCCGCTCGCGGCCGGCGGCATCTCGCTTTTCGAAAACGATCGCGCCGGACTGATCGAACTCGCGGAGACCGGAGCGTTGACGGTCGCCGCCACTGAGGCGCTCAAGTACTCAGTCAAGGAACAGCGCCCGAATGGCGGCGAGCATTCGTTTCCCTCGGCGCATACCTCGATCGCCTTTGCCGGTGCCGGCTACCTTGACGTGCGCTACGGCTGGAGGGTCGGGCTGCCGTTCGAAGCCCTCGCGGCCGTCGTCGGCTTCGCCCGTGTCCATACGCGCGACCACCATTGGTACGATGCGGTGGCCGGCGCGGCGATCGGCGAGGGCTCGGCGCATCTGTTTACTCGCCATCTGAACCAGACCACACGCCTAACCGCCTACGGCGACAGCAGTGGCGGTGGATTGCAGTTCGCAACACGGTTTTAGTACTTTGGATGGGCTCGTTGGACAGACGCTAGTTGCGGGCAGTTGCGACGCCTATCGGTGCCGACGTCGACTCACGCTCGACGGCGATAAGTGAATCGTTTCCATGACCTCGTCTCCAGCCCAAGAGCAGCATCTCATTACTCGCATTGGTTGGCTGCGCGCCGCCGTACTCGGCGCAAACGACGGCATCCTGTCGACCGCGAGCGTAATCGTCGGCGTCGCCGCCGCCAAGCCAGGAGCCCACACCATCCTCCTCGCGGGCATTGCCGCGCTGACCGCCGGCGCGATGTCGATGGCAGCCGGCGAATATGTTTCGGTCAGCAGCCAGGCCGATACCGAGGCCGCCGACCTCGCCCGCGAAGCCGAGGAGCAGCGCGTCGACCCGCGCGGCGAGGCGCGTGAACTCGCCGCGATTTACATCAAGCGCGGCCTGAGTTCGACCTTGGCGAAAGAGGTCGCGGCCGCGCTGATGGCGAAGGACGCGCTCGGGGCGCATGCACGCGACGAGCTTGGGATCACAGAGGTATCGGCAGCCAACCCGGTCCAGGCGGCACTGGCAAGCGCGGCATCGTTCGTGTCGGGCGGTATCTGCCCAGTGCTGACCGTCCTTTTGGCGCCAGCATCGACGCTTCTTTACGCGGTGGTCGCGGTCGCGCTGGTCTTGCTTGCGGTGCTCGGCGGGGCGGGAGCGAAGACTGGCGGTGCGAAGCTCGCCCCGGCGGTTATCCGCGTCGTATTCTGGGGAGCGCTGGCGATGGCGGTGACAGCAGGGGTCGGTCGGCTATTCGGGGTCGCGGCGGGCTGAGCGGCGCAGCACGAGCAGGATTATGAAATGTGAGATGTGAAAAAGGAGTCACGACCTCATCATGGCTCGGAGCGCATCTGCAAATCAGCAGCACGGAGCATCCAAATCTTTGCGCACATCGCATGGAGTGTTTCGTCGCAGATGATGTTTTTCGGAAGCGCCGGACGACACTGGTCGTTCGTAAGCGATGTTCTGAGGCCCTTTAGCTGCGGAAGTTCCAGGGCATGAGCTGATCGAGGTTTTGGCTGGAGTGGCCGCGGGCGAGGCGCTCGAGGGTGTCAGTCAGCCAGGTGAGCGGGTCAACGGCGTTGATCTTGGCGGTCTCGATGAGGCTGGCGATGACGGCCCAGTTCTCGCCGCCGTCGTCGGAGCCGGCAAACAGGGCATTCTTGCGATTGAGGGCAATAGGCCGGATGGCGCGCTCGACGATGTTGCTGTCGAGCTCGACGCGGCCGTCGTCGACGAACAGCGTCAGGCCTGTCCAGCGCGTGGTCGCGTAGCGGATCGCTTCGGCGAGCTTGCTCTTGGCACTGACCAGGCCGAGCCGCGCGGTCAGCAACCGGTGCAGGGCGATGATTATCGGCAGGCTCTGTTCCTGACGAACCGACCGGCGCATGTCCGGCGACTGACCGCGGATCGCGTCCTCGACGGCGTAGAGTGCCTTGATCAGCTGCAACGCCTCGGTGGCCGTTGGTGAGGCGTCGGCCTTGGCGAGCTCGAAGAACTTGCGGCGCACATGGGCCCAGCAGAACGCCAGCGCCACGTCATTGCGGCGGCCGAGCTTGTTGTAGCCGGCATAGCCATCGACCTGCAGGATGCCGCTAAATCCGGCGAGATGCGCCAGTGGCCGCTCGGACTTCCGGTCGGGCGCGTAGATGAATGCCACTGCCGGCGGATCGGCGCTGCCCCATGGCCGGTCGTCCCGCGCATACGCCCAGATCTGCCCGGTCTTGGTACGTCGTCGTCCCGGATCGAGCACCGGTGCCGTCGTCTCGTCGGCGAACAGCCGTGGTCCCCGCTTCAAAACGGCGAGCAGGTGGTTGCGCAGCGGGGTAAGCCACCAGGCAGCCCGGCCAGTCCAGTCGGCCAGCGTCGAGCGGTCGAGGTTGACGCCCTGACGGGCGTAGATCTGGGCCTGGCGGTAGAGAGGCAGATGGTCGGCGTACTTGGAGACCAGCACCTGGGCGACCAGCGCGTCGGTCGGCAGCCCGCCTTCGACGATCCGCGGCGGTGCTGGCGCCTGCACCACCTCGCCTTCGCACGACCGGCAAGCATAGCGCGGGCGACGCGTTACCAACACGCGGAAGCTTGCTGGAACCTTGTCGAGACGCTCGGCCACGTCCTCGCCGATGGCATGGAGGTCGCCGCCGCAACAGGCGCACTGCTTGCTGTCGACGTCGATCAGCTGCTCGACGCGCTCGAGATGCGCGGGCAGCTGGCCGCGGTTGGTACGGCGCTGCTTCTCGGCCCGCGCCTTGGCCGAACTGGCGGCATCGAGCTTGGCTTCCACCTTGGCGATGGCGATACCGAGATCCTCGAGCACCAGCTCGAACTGGTCGTCGTCGAGCTTCTCCGAACGGGGTCCGAAGCGGTGGCGCATGAAGGCCGCGATGATGCTGTTCAGCCGCGCGATCTCGCCATCGGCCTCGGCCTGGGCGATCGCCCTCAACTCCACGTCGGCGTTGATGCGCTCGACCTCCGCCGTAAGAAGCGCCGTCCTGGCGTTGGCGGCGACGATCATGGCGCGGAGCACCTCTGGATCGTCGGGGAGATCAGCTGCGGCGAGCATGATAGGGGCAGTGAATCACGCGCGCGCACGCGCGTCGAGGACTTCCGGAAAGCCGAGTCAATCTACCGCAGATACAACGCGTTATCCCGCGATCTGCGGTACTCGCGTGCGCCTTGCCTGATGCACGCGGCGCCAGTCCAGGCCTTCGAGCAAGGCGCCGAGCTGGGCGGCGGTCACTCGCATCATGCCGTCATGCACGGATGGCCAACTAAAGGCGCCGGCTTCCAGCTTCTTGGCCATCAGGCACAGGCCGGTGCCGTCCCACCAGATCAGCTTTACCCGGTCGGCCTTCTTGGCGCGAAACACATAGACAACACCCGAGAACGGATCGCCGCCGAGCTGGGCCGTCACCAGCGCCGCCAAGCCGTCCATCCCCTTGCGAAAGTCCACCGGTCGGGTCGCGACTAGGACCCGGGTTGCGCCAGCGGGGCCCGGTCCTGTCATCGGCTGCCCTTCAGCGCATCGAGTACAGCAGCGATCAGAGTCGCGTCAGCGCCCCGGCCGATCCGCACCGAAATGCCGTCCATGCTCACCTCGATCGGGGCTGGGCTACTGCCGCGGCGAGCTAATCGGCGACGCTGCTGCCGCTGTGCCGGTAGCGGCGCCGGAGCGGCTTCAGGCTCGACGATCGCCGGCACAAACAATAGCGGTTCGGCGGTCTCCACCGGGCGGCGCAACTGCCGCCGCCAAGTGAACAGCTGGCTGGGGCAGATGCCGTTGCGGCGCGCCACGTCACAGACGGTGATGCCGTCGCCAGCATAGCTCTCTGCAACGATCCGCGCCTTCTCATCATCGGACCAGGGTCGCCGCCGCCTCGTACCGGTGAAAACCTCAATCCGCGCCGCACGTCCGCCCATCGCGCTAGCATCGTCACATGACATCATCATAGCATCAGCACCGCCAGCCCAAGGACCAGCAGGACTCGCGGGTTACGCCGTCCTCAACAAGGTGGGGTCAGCACAGCGCTTACGGTCGTTCAACGCCTGAACCGAAACAATTTCAGCGAAACGTGCAGCCGCTGCTCAATGCCAAGGCTGCATCTCAGTCTGAGCGTACGGGCCGTTTATTCGCTCGACATGAGTTTTCCGACGCGCCTCTATACGGTCAGTCAGCCAAGCACAGGACGCTGCGATTACCGTCGGTGATCCACGCCGTAACTAGACCTTTCAATTCAGGCGCGGAGGTAGCATGACCAGTACGAAGTCATTCATTGCCGCCGCAGCTAGCATCGGCGTGCTTGCCGCGATTGCGCTCGGCACGACAGCCTTGGCGCAGCCAGCGAGTCCTCCCACATAGGTTGCGCAATTCGCGCATCAGGCGACCGGCGTGTCCTTGACTTCCGACGGCCATCGCTTTCGTCAGCTTTAACATTTCCACAGGGTCGCATCAAAATCACATTTCCCGTATGTTGCGGCGTCCTGGATCTAGTCGGTCTCCTTGGCGAGACTATTGGGTCGCATTCAATACCGATATTCAACGAGAGGCTGATCTTTGCGAACTGCCGACCACCAGGCACCCATAGCCTTGTTAAGCGATGCTGGTTCGAGCGGCTCGAGACCGGACCCTGGATAAAACGTCAGTTCGCCGAACAGCGGATGTCCGTCGATTTCGTAAAAATCCGCGCGCACGAAATCGAAATCGCGGCCCAGTTCCTCTGCTGCTACGATCATTTGAGGAAGCGATACAGGGGGCACCGGATCCAGCTCGGCGACCGGTTGGGAGACACGATGCCATTCAAGATCGAAAACGATCCATCGGTGGTTTGTGGCTCGATCGAGATGAACTTGAACGTATCGCACCCGGCCACCAAAGACGAACAGCTTATAGTCGAGCGGCAGAGTAAAACCTTTCCCGAGGAAGGGTTCGACGAGCAGACCAAGTTCGATCTCCCCGTAGAGCCACTCATCGAGCCAGCGCCCATAGCGACCGGCCATCCATCGCCGCGACCGACGAAGCGCGGTACGATAATCGGCGTCGTTGTGCACGACGCATACATGTCCGCAACCGTGCCGCGACTTGACCACGAAGGGCATCTGCCACGCCGCGTCACGCGGAAGGCGAACGCCGCGCCATAGGGTCGGGACAAGCCATCGGTCACCGATCCGCTCGCCGACCCTCGCTTTTACCAGTACTTTGTCCGCGAGCAGCGGCAGACGAGGGTCGCGGTCAGACAGCTTTCTGCACTGTATATGCTCCGTCATTAGCTCCGGAGCGTCGAGTTTCGCAAGTCGACGATGACGCCAAAGGTATGTCGTTTGAACCCTTAGTCGGCGAAGGCGCGGTGCGATCCACTTCAGCAGAGCTCTTACTGCGCGCACATATTTTCCATGATCGAGACGAACGAGGAATCCTTCAGCCTCCAGAGAATAAGAAGCACGACGGGAGCTCTGCGTTTCACGTGGCCGCCGGAGATCATCAAGAGGGTCGCCGGAAGATTGTCTCGTCGAGACTGGCGACGGGGACGCCAAGTTTCCTGATGACCATACGGTTACGAGCGACCTGTCCGCCGGGCTGGAGGTATAGAAACTGCTCCGCTTGCAAACCGCCTCGCATAGCGAAGCTGAGGTGCAACTGATTGCCTGTACCATCCCCGGAAACCGGACCCTTCGCATCGCTCAGTGTCCCTGAGTAGCGACCCGCTGCGACACGATAAAGATGCCAGGTGCGTCGGGTTGCAGCCTTGTCACCAACGCGCACGGTCTGCTCGAGGCGGAGCGAGCCATCGGCCTCAACCACCCCATGGCCTTCAACAAGCGTTGGCTTACTCCCCGAAAAGGCTACAGCAAGACTTCCGTGACCCTGGGTTGGACCGGCGAAAAATGCGATCGGGTCGAACGTCGGCACCGGTGCCTGATAACGTGTCATATGCCCCGAAGGAACGCACGCCACAGCGATCAATGCGGGAGCCAAAGCGGCCAGCACGGTCCCGCACCGGCGAAGCGTCAGCTTAGTTGACCGGAACACTGGGACTGACACCAGCGGAAACCAAATTACCGTTATTGAGATCAGCTAAAATGTCCGAAAAGGTCCGCGCCAGCTGAATCATCTCACGGGTTGCCACTGATGTTTTGTCGATCGCATACTGCTCTTCCTGTACTTGTCAGAGGTCGTCGAGGCGCTCTCGTTGGATGCGTCGATCGCCAGCCCGATTTTGTCGCCGCCAAGGCGATCATATTGCTCAAACCACCGGATGACGTGCTCACAATCAACCAACCCGTCACGAAACTCGGAGACACGGCTTGAGCGCGCAATCCCGCCGGCGCAGCCGACCGACGAGGCAGCCCATCAATCTGTATCGTCTCAAGCAGCCTTGGTAAATTTATCATAATCGCCGCCGTAGTGTTCAACTCGCGTTCCACTGGTAAGTGTGCTGCGACGAACGTGCGGCCTGCAAAAGGGTTGTCTAAACTCGCTTTCAGGATTGACATCGCGGTCTGGACAGTAGGCGACGCCGCGCCCCTCAGTGGACCGTGGCTCAAGCCATGCACCCGGCGATCGCCCTCACAAGGCAGGACCTAATCTAGGGGCCATTACCGCCGGGCTGACGCTCAGGCTGCTCCATCTCGGCGTGTATTATGCCGTGATCATCATCGGCGGTTGCTGACTATCGCCGTCGCCTCCGTGATCGCGGTTCTGGGGCGACGCATCTTAATTGGTCTCAGCCGCTGGCGCGCGCGCGGGCGGCCGCGCCTCGGCTGGTCCGCTACTTGCGCTGTTGCGGGTCGTCTGTTGTCCTGACGGCGCTGACCGCGGCGTGGCTGACGCTGACCATACGCGTCCCGACCGACGCCCTGACGCCTGCTTTCGCCCATATGGCGGCAGTGTCCGCATCGTCATTCGCGTCAATGACCACGCCGACCCGATTGCGCTCAGGGCGCTCATCCTCGGGGCTGCTGACGGCCTACGACGTCCGCGTCTTGCTGGCGGACTTTATCGGCCGATCGCGGCCAAGAAGCAGCAGGATTGCCGGCAGCAGAACAACGATCAACGCCGCACCCACGCCGAGGCCGAAAATGATCGCGGTCGCTAATGGCTTCTGCAAACCCGCGCCTCGCCCAAGACCGAGCGCGAGGGGCAGCAGGGTCAGGATGGCGATCAGCGCCGACATCACAATGGGGCGTAAGCGCGCCCGGCCGGCGGCGAGGAGCACTGGCCCTGTGATTGCCTCATTGATATCGATCTCAGCGAGGAAAAAGATCGCGAGTTCGGTCAGCATGCCGATGACCATTGTCAGCCCCATCAGAGCCGCGATGTCGAGTTCGATGCCGGTCAGCCACAGCCCGCCGAGCACCGCACAGGCGGAGAGCAGAACGGTCGCGATGACCGCGACGGTAAACACCCAGCGTTCGAACAGGAAGGTCAAGAGCAGCGCCGACAGCAACAGCGCCGCAGCGAAGACTCCCGCAAGATCGGTGAACGACTGCTGCTGTTGCGCGTACAGCCCGCCATATTCAACGCGGATGCCGGCGGGGAGGTGAAGGCTGGCGACCTTGGCCTTGACCGCCTTGATCGCGCTGCCGAGGTCGCGGTTCTCAAGCCGCGCCGTTACCGGGATGAACGGAGCGAGGTCCTCGCGCGTGATCTGGCGTTGACCGGCGGCGATGCCGATCTTGGCGATCCGGCCGAGCGTGACCGTCCGCCCGTCGGTCGCGCGAAGCGGCAGCGCGGCGAGCGCGTCGGTCCGCTGACGCAGGTCGCGCGGCAGCCGGACGCGGACGTCGATGACCTCTTCGCCCGACCGGACCTGCGTCGCGATGCTGCCCTCGATCTCGGCGGTGACCTGCTTGGTCACCGCGTCGGGATCGAGCCCGGCGAGCGACGCCGCACCCCTGTCGACCTCGATCGTGATCGCGTCGCCGGCGACGCGCAGGCCGTTGTTGACCTCGACGACGCCGGAAATTTTGGCGATGCTGCTGGCAACATTTTCCGCCGACTTGGCGAGTTGCTCGGCATCGTCGCCAAACAGCTTGACCTCGATCGGCTGGGGGACCGCCGTCAGGTCGCCGATCAGGTCTTCCATCAACTGCGCGGTTTCGACCTGGAGACCGGGAACCTGTGCCGCGACCTTGGCGGCGATCTCGCTCATCACCTCCTCGATGTTGCGACGGCTGCCGCTGTTGAGGCGGATGAAGAAGTCGCCTTCGTCGGGTTCGGTCAACCCGCCACCGAGCTGGACGCCGGTGCGGCGCGAGTAACTCGCGACTTCGGGCGTCGCCTGGACGATCGCCTCGACCTGGCGCAGCAGACGGTCGGTATCGCTCAGCGCGGCACCAGGCTTGGCTTTATAGTCGAGGATGAAGCCGCCTTCGTCCATCTTCGGCATAAACCCCGACTGGACATGGAGCCATGAGAACGCACCGATCCCGGCTAGCACCAGTGCTGTGATGGCGACGAACAGCCCCGGGCGGCGCAGCAGGCGTGCCGTGCCCTCGGCGTAGCGCCGAGTCATCCCGCCGGTGAATCGCTCGGCACGCTCGGCGGCTTCGGCATCCTTGACCGTGAGCCAGCCATCGGCGACGAGCGGCAAGGCGTAGCGCGCGTAGACGAGGCTGACGCCGAGCGCCGCGACCATCGTCACGGCAAGTGCTTTGAAGAAGCCGCCGGTGACGCCGCTGATAAAGGCGAGCGGCAGGAAGACGACGATTGTTGCCAGCGTCGAACCGATCAGCGGACGTCCCATCTCGCGTGCGGCGGCGAGCATCGATGGCCGTTCGGCGGCGGCCTTACCGTCGGGACCGTGCGCCTCCTGCAGGCGGCGCATCAGATGCTCGAGCATGACGACCGCGTCATCGACGACGAGGCCGACCGCCGCCGCCATTCCGCCGAGCGTCATCATGTTGAAGCTCATGCCGAGCGCGAGCAACGCGAGGCAGGTCGCCGCGAGCACCGCCGGCAACAGCGTTGCGGTAATCACCATCAGCCGCCAGCTGCGCAGGAAGGCGAACAGGACCAAGCCCGCCAGCACCGCGCCGAGCAGGATCGCGTCGCGCACCGACGTCGCGGCGTCGCTGACCAGCTCGGACTGATCGTAGAACGGGCTGACCTTGACGTCGGTCGGCAGCCCCGCGCTGCGCAATTTGTCCTGTATTGCTGCGACCAGCGCGATCGCGTCGGCAGTCGGCGTCTGGCGGACGTTGATCAGAACGGCGTCGGTGCCGTCGGCCGTCACTCGGGTAAAGGCGGGGGCCGATGCGCGCCGGACGGTCGCGACCTGGCCAAGGGTGACGATGCCGGCACCGCCGGTCGTCCCGGCTTTGATCGGCACGGCGGCGATGTCGGCCTCGGTGACGACGCGGTTCTCGACGAGGGTGAGGTAGAGCCGGTGGCGATCCTCTATCCGCCCGACCGCGGCGACGCTGTTCGACGCGCCGAGCGCCGCGGCAAGGTCGGCGCTGGTCAGGCCGATCGCGCCGAGGCGCGCGGGGTCGGCCTCGACCTCGATCTCGGGGGTGCCGCCGCCAAGAACATCGACGCCGGCGACGCCCGGCACCGTCGACAGCAGCGGCCGGAGCCGAAGCCGGGCAAGCTGCTGCAGCTCGACCCCGCTGCGCCGGTCCGAGGTTAACGAGAGGCCATAGACCGGAAAGATCGTCGGGTCGGAACGCCGAACGCTGAAGCGCGTGCCGGCGGGCAGGTCGGGCAGGATTGTCGCCAGCGCGCCCTGGGTCGCCAAAGTCCCGGCGACCATGTCGTCGCCCCACGCGAAGGTTAGGGAGATTTCCGCAGTGCCGCGGCTCGTCGTCGAGCGAATCTGCGTGACGCCGGGTATCTGGCGCAGCGCGATCTCGGCCAGACGGGTGACCGATGCCGCCATCTGCGCGATGTCGCGGTCGCCGGCATCGATCGAGACGACGACGCGCGGATAGTCGATATGCGGAAACAGCGTCACTGGCAGCTTCGACGCCGCAAGCAGTCCGGCGAGCGTGACTAGCGCGACGAGGAGCCATATCGACCGCGCGTGGCGGCGCAGCGCGGGCAGGGGTGTTACTGACGGCAGCGAAGTCACTTACCGGCGTCCCTGACCTTCATACCGTCGTCGAGCGCCGTCCCGCCGGCGACAACGACACGCTCGCCCGGCGCGACGCCGCTGGCAATCGCGATCCTGTCCCCCGCCGAGCTGCCGGGAACGACGTTGCGCGACCGTGCCACGCCCTCCTTGACGACGAAAACATAGCTCCGACCGCCGTCGTCGAGCAGGGCAGCGTAGGGTACGACAACGCTCGCGGTCGGGCCGCCGCCGACCGGCAGCACCGCCCCCAGTGCTTCCCCCGGGCCAACCCGGCTTCCGGCAGAGAAGCGCGCGAAGACCGAGGCGAGCCGCGTCGTCGTGTCGGCCTGCGGATCGACGCCGACGACGACTCCTGCAACCGGCGGACCGCCGCCGAGCCGAGTGATCTGGAGCGGCTGGCCGGGACGAACCTGCGCCGCGAGCGACGGATCGATGCCGAACCGGGCGCGTGCCTCACCTCTTGTCGCGATCGTTGCGACCGCGACCCCGGCGGCGATGATATCGCCCGGGCGAGCGGTCAGCGCCTGAACCGTGCCGTCGGCGGGCGCACGGATCGTCAGCGACGCGGCACGCGCGGCGGCGGCCGACGTCGTCGCAGCGGCGGCAGCGGCGGCGGTTCGCGCCGTCTCGACATCGGCGTCGCTCATCAGTCCGTCGGCACGGAGCCGCTTGGCGCGCGCGAGGGCAAGGTTGGCAGCGGACGCATCGCTCGCCGCCTTCGCCGCGTCGAGCCGCGTCGTCGGTGTCGGGGTGAGGACGGCGATGAGCTGACCAGCGTGGACGGCAGTCCCCGACGGCGCGGCGATCTGCACCAGACGCGCCTCGACAAGGGTCGCCAGCGCTCGCTCCGAACCGGCCCCAGCTTCCGCCACGCCGTACAGGGCGACCGTCTGCGCCGCACTTCCCGGAGTGGCAACCGCGGTTCGAACCGTCGCGACGGGATCCGCTGGCTTCTCAGTGGCGTCGGGCGCCGACGAGCAAGCTGTCAGCAGCAACAGCAGCGCCGTCTCGCCCGCCAAAGGCGTCAGCCGGATCATCGGGTCCATCCTTCACTGAGGGTGCCAGTCGACAGTTCAAGGGCGATCGTCTGCTCGGCGATCGATTGGTCGAGGACAATGAGCGCCAGTGCGCGGTCGCGCACCGCCTGCGTCGCCGTTTCGCCGGTCGCACGCGCGAGATCGCCGCGGTTACCAGCGCGGACCGTCGCCTCGGCATAGCGCTGCAATGGCGGTAGCGCTTCGGCGAGGGCGGTCCGCTGCCGGCGTGCGGTCGCGATGTTATTGACCGCATCGACGATGTCGGCACGCGCCGCGAACAACCGCGCCGCATATTCGACCTTGAGTTGCGCCCGGGTCGCGCTGGCGACGGCGATACCGCCGCGATTTCGGTTCCACAGCGGCAGCGTGAAGCCAACCTGTGGCCCGAGGGTATAATTCGCGGCGGTATCCTTCAGTCCAGACAGGGTCAGCGACAGGGTCGGAAACTGCAGCAGGACCTGCTTGTGCGTCTCGGCCTCCTGCGCCTGATAGCCCGCCCGCAACGCCGCAAGGTCGAGACGCCGGTCGAGCGCGAGCGCGACGAGTGTATCGGCTTCCGGGATGGGGGGTGGGGCCGGCGGCGCGGCGATGATCAGGCGCGAGGTCGGCGGCAGGCCGAGCTGCTTGTTGAGGTCGCCTCGCGCCGCGACGAGCGCGCTTTCGGCCGTGCGCGCCTTGTCGCTGGCGTCAATCGCCGCTTGCCGCCGGATGTCGAGCTCGGCTCCCCCTAGGTCGCCGCGTCCCGCTGCACGGAGCGCCGTGTCGAGCAGCTTCGCCGCTTGTTCCGCGCTCGCGCGGGACAGCTCGGCGGCGTCGGTGAGCGCGACGATCCGCACGCCGAGCAGCCGCGCCTGACCCGCCGCCTGCCATTCCGCCCACGCCATGTCGAGGCGGACCTGGCGCTTGCTCGCGTCACCGGCTTCGCGGATAACCCGGCTCAAACGCAGCTGGTTGAGGTCGAAGCCGAGCTGCGCGGCGAGGCCGTTGAACGGGTCGGGTCCGGACAGTCGCTGGTCATAGCCGAACTGCGTCGTCGGATCGGGCAGCAGCCGGGCGGAAAATGCCTGCGCGTCGCTGACCCCGGTCTTCGCCCGCAGCGCCTTGAGCTCGGGGCTTTCGAGCACCGTGATCACCGCAAGCGCATTGAGCGTCAGCGGTGTCGATAGGTCAATCGGTTGCGCCGCGAGGAATGGACGGTCGATCGACTGCGCGGCGACCGACAGACCAGCGGTATCGGGCGCCGCGAACAGCTCCGATGCCGTCCGCGGCGGATCGGGCCGATAATGCGCGCAGCCGCTGGCTGTCACGGCGAGGACGATGGCAACGAGGCGGGGCGAGGCCGACCGAAAGAAGAGCATTTTATCCAGGCGGCCTTGTCGCGTCAGAACTTCACCGAGGCCTGGACATAGACCAGACGCCCGATCGGAGAATAGGTCGAAACGTCGGCGGTATTGTCGGTGTAGGCGGCGCTCGGCGTGAACACGCTGGTCGACACCGGCGGCATGCGGTTGAATACGTCGTTCGCCCCCGCAGCGATCGAGAACCCGCTTGGGTGACCGTCACGATCCCTGACCGAATAAGCGACACGCAAGTCGAACGCGGTATAGGGCTTGATTCGCCCGGCGAACGACGTCGCCGGAGTTTTTGCCGCGTTGGTTTCGTAAGTAATGCCGCCGACCCCGAGATCGGTAACCGCCGAGACATAGGTGTTGCCGAGGACTACGTCGAAATTGCCGAGCGACCAGTCGAGCGTGGTGTACGAGCGGAACCGCGGCAATATGCCTTGGACCCCCGTCCCGCCATTGGTCGCGGTGCCGGCGTATTCATAGAACTTCTGCGACGGGATGACCTGGAACTTGTAGTTGAGAAAATAGGCGATCGCCGAATTGACCTCGAAGCTGCCGAGGCGGTTTGTCGGCACCAAATAGTCGATCGCGGCGTTGATGGTTCGCACGCGAATGCCGCCGAGGTTGGTGAAGCGGTCGATCGCATAGACGTTGTTGTAATTTGCCGGATCGGCGGCGAGGTAGGCGCGCAGGTCGCCTGGGTTGACGAACGGCATCGCCCCCGGTTGTCCCGGGAAATTGCCCTTTGCGATGTTCCCCGCAAACTGCGAAGCCGCGCCGTTCTGGTTGACGTCGAGGAAAATGTTGCTGAAACCTATTCCGCCGGGAAAGCCGTTTTCCTTGACGAAGCTATAGTCGGCCTCGATGCGGAGCCTGGGCACGAAGGTCGGTTTGAACACCGCGCCGATCGAATAGGTCTGCGCCTTGGCCGGTTTCAGGTTGGGATTGACGCCGTCCTGCACCGGCGACAGGCCTGCCGCGAGACCCGGGAACGCTGCCGGGATGATGCCGGGACCCGCGAGGCGGTTATTGACCGGTCCGTACTCTTGATACAGCGGCGGCGCGGTAAACGACCGCGAATAGGTGCCGCGCAGCGTCAGGCTCTTGTCGAACGGCTGCCAGAAGAAGCCGATCTTGGGTACCGTCGAACCGCCTGCATCGCTATAATGTTCGTAGCGCACCGCGCCGATGAGGTCGAATTCGCGCAGGCCGGGAAAGCTGAAATTATCGCCGGCGATCGGCACGCGCGCTTCGCCAAAGACCGAGGTGATCGTACGACCGCCGGGCGTCTTCGATCCGGCCGCGCTCGTCGAGCACACCACCGGGAACGGGTCGGCAGACTGACCGCCCGTCCATGTGGACGCATTCGGCGTCAGCGTCCCGCCGTCGTTGCAATAATTTGGATCGGTGTGAACGTACCCGTTGCGGTCGGTGGTGCCGGTAAGCGACTCTTTGCGCGTCCCGCCGCCGATCGCAACGGCGACCTTTCCGCCCGGCAGGGCAAACGGGCTGCCGGTGATCTTGGCGTCGAACGAGTCGAGATAACTCGATGCGTGGAGTTGTTCGGTGCCGTATATCGCCGCCAACGCCGCAGCGTTCGGCGTCCGCGACAGCGGATCGAGGGCCGGGATGATGACGAACGGACTTGCTAATGAGAAGAACGAATAGACCTGGCTGTACGCACCCCCGGGCGTCGGCACGCCGGCAGCATTATATCCGCCCGCGATCGCTCGCGCGACGTTCGGTGCGTAGATGACATTGGTCTGGCGCTGGTCGAGGACGTTGGCACTGTGGACGTACGCCGCTTCGTAGTTCCACGACGGCCCGATAAACTCAAGCTTGCCCTTGAACCCGGCGGTGATGCGCAGGCTGTCGTTACGATTGTAATAACGCTTCGGCAGCGTCGGCACACCGAAGGTCACACCGGCGAGCGAACCAGTGACTGGGTCGAATGGCGATCCCTGCGGCAGCGTCACGCCGACGGTCACCGGCCGGAATTGGGTGAAGCTTTTGTTCTCCGCAATCTGCGCGTCGCCGAAGAAGACGATCGCATCGTCGACGATGTTCGCCGTCACGCTCGCAGCAAGCGCCTTCTGCTTCTGTTGCAGCAGGATCGTCTGAAGACGCGACAGGTCGTAGGTGCCGCCGATCCCGGTGCCGGCAATGCCGATATTGCTTCGGGCGGTCGAAGGGGTGGTCTGCGGCGACACCGTGGTGGGCGTGTTGACGTAGGTGCCGTTGGCGACCAGCGCGGCGAAGTTCGATGCCGTTGCCGCGGGGCCGGTCGGGTTAGTCTGCGACGGGCTGGTGAGGCCCGGGGCAAGAACGCCGAACAGGCCTCCCGTGACGACCGAGCCCGGGACCGCGGTCGACGTGCTGTAGAACGGGGACGTGAATGAACGCTGGTTCTGATAGAGCGGATCGGAATTGACGATACTGCCCGACAGGGTGACGTTCAAACCCTTCCCGAAATTGTGGCCGATCGTGAAGCTCAGGCTATTTTCGCGGTATCCGCCCTGCGCGAAGCCGTAGCGGCCATCGATCTGCGCGCCCTCGTAGTCGCTCTTGAGAATGAAGTTGATGACGCCGCCGACTGCATCCGAGCCGTACGTGGCGGACGCGCCGTCAGTCAGTACCTCGACGCGCTCGATCGCGCCGGCCGGGATCTGCGAGAGGTCGACGAACACCTTGCCGCCGAGCCCAGCAATCGCGTTGACCGCAGCGCGGCGGCCGTTGATCAAGACCAATGTATCGAGATTCCGGAGTTGCGCCTGACTGCCGCCGGCGGTGTTCTGGTTGGTGTTATTGGCATTGCTGTTGCCCGCGTTCGACCGGCCGGCGAAGGACGGGATCTGCTTGCGGACGAGTTCGAGGACGTTGTTGTTCACGCCGCCTTTGGCAATCGCGTCGGCGCCGATGATGCTCACCGGGACCGCAACCTGATCGGGCGTCGTCGGCAGTGCCGAGCCGGTGACGATGATCTCGGGTGCGTCGTCGGGATCGGCGTTGGCCGGGGTGAGTGCCACCGCTCCAATGGGAGTCGGTCCGGCCTGTGCGATCGCGGCGCTGGCGATCGTCAGTACTGCGATCGCGGCGGTCGACCGGAGAATGGTTCTTGCCGTCAGTCTGGTATCGATAATCATGGTTGGTGCCTCCCCTGGGTGCCGGCGGGCCTTCTGGTGCCCTGCCGGCGATCGTATTTCGTCTAGCGCGGCGCGACGTCGTAGCGGAGGACCTTGGCCATCGCCTTCGTCTCGCCCGGCGATGCGGCAACCCACAAGTGATGGCGAATTGGATCGAGGATCGCCGTCTTCGCGCCGGGGATGCTTAGAATCTTGGCTGCCTCGTGGTATTTGTCAGCGCTGTCCTGCTCGATGACGGTGATGTACCCTTCGCCGCCAGTGGCATAGATGCGGCGGTTTGCGGCATCCCACGTCACCTGGTCGGTCTTGCCCGGCGCGTCGAACGTCGCGACCGTCGCACCGGTGTCGACGTTGATGACGACGAGCTTGCCAGGCTTGCGGCTGACGATGAAAAGCCGGTGGGTCGTCGCGTCATAGGCGGCGCATGCGTTCTGCTCGGCGACAGTGAACGGCCACGTCGCGGCGATCGTGCCCGCCTTCATATCGACGACCGCGATCGCGTTTTTGTCGGTGACGTTGATCCACAGCTTGGACCCGATCGCCATCGCCTCGACGTGGTCGGCGTCGAAGTGGACCGACTTGAAGACCTTGCCGGTGACCGGATCGATCTCGATGAGCCGGCTGTCGGGAAGCGGCACATCCTTGCCGCCGGTGACGACCCAGAGGTGCCCGCTGGCGGGGTCGAAACCGGTCGAATCCGCGCCCTTCGGCAGCGGATAGGTTCGCTTCGTCTTGAGGGTCGTCGCGTCGAGCACCGGCGACGGCTTGTCGCCGTCGATAACCAGCAGCTCGTTCGCCGCTGGCATATAATGGAGCGAGTGCGGCGTACCGAAGCCCTTCAGCCGCGTCTTGACCTTGCCGCTGTTCAGGTCAAGCGCCTCGAGTTCGGCGCTCTCTTCGCCAGCGAGAAACAGTGTCCTGTCCTTCTCATCGATCGCGAAGTGATCGAAGTCGCCGGTATACCCCGGAAGATCGGTACTGCCGGACAGCTGAAGTGGCGCGGCGGCAAGCGCGGGCGCGGCAAACGCGAGCAGGGCGGCACCGGAAAACAGGGAACGCAGGGTCATCGTCATCTCCGGCAAAATCACTTGGTGGGGGCGAACAGCGCGGCGCTGCTCGGGATTGCGGCGGCGACCTCGTCGCGGATCGCGAGGCCCTTCCGGTGGATCGCTTCTCTGTCGTCGCCGACCTTGAACGGGAAAACGAGCCCAAGCGCGCCGATCCGGTGGCCCTTGGCGTCATTCAGCGGCAATTCGGTCTCGAACCGGTCGTTGTCGCCACCGACCTCAAGATTGGTCGACCCCTTGTCGATTACGCGCAGGTCGTCCTCGTCCGCCGCCTTGCCGAAGCGGCCGATGTTCGAGCCGATAATGACGTTGTGCTTGCCGGCGGGCGGCGTCGCGTGGATCATCATCACGAGAAGTTCGGGATGTTTGGCGATCGTCTTGGTCGCCAGCGTCTGGGCATAGGTATCCGGACCAAAGGCAGAATCGAACGGCCACGGGTCGGCGGCGTTCTTCGCGCTCAGCGTCGCCTTGGCAAGCTCGGTCTGGACCGCCACTGCGGTCGCCGCATTCGCCGCTCCCGTGAAGACGAGCTCGATTGTGCCAAGCCGGTGACCCGAATTGCTGTTGAACGCCTCGCGCACGGTGGATCCCGTCACCGCGTCGGCCGCCGGTGCCGGGACCGCGGTCATGACCGTCGTACGGTCGGCGGTCGAACCGAGGACGAGCATGCCGTCGCCTTTCTCGCGCTTGCCGATGACGGTAATCGCGACGATCTCGGGGTGGCGGGCTTTCGCTGCGACGATCTGATGCTGGACATAGGTCTGGCCGTTGACGACCGGGGGCGTCTCGTCGTCGGCGAGCACCGCTGCGGGCATAAGCCCTGCGACGATAGCCGCGATCATCAGTTGGATACGCATTTTATCAAGTCTCCCCACGCGCCGTGCTCCACAGCTTATGCGGCTGGTAGTGACGACCGAAGCTGACGCCTGTCTTGCACCAACTTAAATTGCTGTTCAGGCAACCAAGTTGTCACGACAGGTTGGCTTCAGCTTCGCAGTCTAGACGCAACTTAAAGCAACGACTTTGGGAGTGACGTCATGCGACGAGGATTGGCGATCGGCGCGGTGCTGCTGCTGGCGGCAGCGAGCGCCTCGGCTGAAGGCGCGAAAAACTGGACGCCGCCAAAGTTCACGACCTATGCCCAGACGCTCGCCGACGCGACAATGCGCGAGCATCCCGAACTGCTCAGCATGACCTTTCACGGCGTGCCGCCCGGGCTCGCCAAAGTCTATACGATGTTTGCCGGGTCGTACCCGGACCGCATCGGCAATCCCGACGATCCCGATGACGTCGACGTTATCGTCAAGGGCATCACGGTCGTCGATCCGCGCTGGCACCGGACTAAGGACGCGACACCAAAATTCGTCGTTCAACTCCCGCTGCGCGACCTTGCCGGTGAGAATGTCGGCTTGATCGTCTACGCTTTCCGTGTTCCGGTCTCGTCAAACGCGGGCGAGCGCGAATATTACGTCAAAGCGCTCGATCTTCGCGATGCGCTCGCTACGCATATTCCCACGTATGCGGCACTGTTCGATCGGGCGCGCTAGACCTGTATTACGGTGTCGAGTGCCGTGTCGACGCGCGGCAGTTCTACGATGATGGCGAGGCCCCGAAGCCCGCTTGCCGGCTCGGCCCAAATCCGGCCGCCGTGGAGACGAACGATACTGCGCGAGATGGCGAGACCGAGGCCGGCTCCACGCGGGGCGTCCGACCCGGCAAGGCGAACGAAGCGCTCGAACATCCGGTCGCGTTCGGCTCCGGCGACGCCGGGTCCATCGTCCTCGACGCTGACACGCCAGAGGGAGCCGACAAACCCGGCCTCAAGGCGAACCCTGCCGCCAGTCGGCGTCGCCTTGAGCGCATTGGTGACGACATTGAGCAGCACCTGCCGCAGCCATACCGGCTCGAGCGCGATAAGTCCGGCATCGCCCTTCGAGCAGTCGAACCGATGGCCCGAGTCTTCGGCGAGGACCTCGGCATCGTGCGCGAAGCTGTCGATCAGTCCGCACGGATCAGCGGTCTGAAGGTCGAAAGCGATCGCATCGGCGTCCGCGCGCGACAGGAACAGCATCTGGTCGATAAAGCGGTTCAATCGCGCGATCTCCTCGATCTGCTCGATTGCGGCTTCGGCGTGGGTCGTCGCACCGTCCTGAAGGATCGCTTCGGCATGGAGGCGCAGCAGCGACAACGGGGTCTTGAGCTCGTGACTGACCTCCTCGCTGAAGCGGCGCATCTGGAGGAAGGCACTCTCGAGCCGATCAAAGGTCCGGTTGAGGAGCTCGGCAAGGTCAGAAATCTCGTCGCGGACGTCGCCGACCGGGATGCGTTCGCCGAGGTTGTCGGAGCGGATCCGGTCGGCCGTCTCGCGAATTGCGCGGATCGGACGCAGTACGAGCCGGCTGAGGCCGAGGCCTATCGCGATGCTCGCCACTAGCATGACCGCGATCAGCGCGACGCTGGTGATGGCATAGGCACGCAAGGACGCATCGACGGTCTGCGCGGAGGTGGCGACGGTGACATCGTACGGCGGAAGCAGGAATTCACTAACGCGAAGCGAGCCAAGCGCTGGGGTGCTGGCATCGAAGCGTCGCTGACCCTTGACGTCGGGAATGCGCTGGCCATGCAGGTTCGACGAGTTGAACAGGAAATCGTTCTTCCGGGGGTTTTGTATGCTGATGAAAAAAAGCACCGATTCGTAAGGATTTATTCCCGCCAGCCGCGTCTCGAGGACCTCGGGATCGACCGTCGCGTAATCGTCGCCGATGTGCGCCTTCAATTGGCGAAACTCGGCGGCATTCAGCTGATCGAGGCCGTGGATCAGCTGGGTGTTGAGCAGCACGCCGCCGATGGCGCTGAGGCCGGCGAAACTGAGCGTCGCGGCGACGGCGTACCAGAAGGTCAGGCGGGCGCCGATGCTCCTCACAGCAGCTGGTAGCCGATGCCGCGCACAGTTTTGAATATTGGGGCCGCGGTGACTGCGCCGATCTTAGCGCGCAATCGGCTCATGTAGACATCGAGCAAGTTGGTATCGACGTCGAAATGCGAGTCCCAGATCTTCTCGGCGATCAGCGACCGCGTGAGCACCCGACCGGCGTTCTGGACGAAGATCGTCATTAGCGCATACTCGCGTGCAGTAAGATCGAGCTGTTTGCCGTCGACGCGTATGACGTGGGCGAGAAGGTCGAGCGTAATGCCGTTATGCTCGTAGACCGTCTGCTTGCGCGCCGCCTGCCGCCGCAGCAGCGCGCGGATGCGCGCGAGCAGTTCATCCATGCCAAAGGGCTTCGGCAGATAATCGTCGGCACCAAGATCGAGCCCGGCGACACGATCCTGGCGGCTATCGCGCGCGCTGAGAATTAGGACCGGCTCTACGAATCCCGCGGCACGCCAGTCGCGGATGAGATCGAGCCCGTCGCCGTCGGGCAGGCCAAGGTCGAGAATGACGAGATCATACGCTGTCTCGACGAGGGCGTCCGAGGCCGCGGCGCACGTCGTCACCCAGCGGACGATGTGCGCATGCTGGGCGAGGCCGTGCTGGAGGAAGCGCCCCAGCCGCTCCTCGTCCTCGACAACCATCAGTTTCATGCGATCTCCCCACGTGCGCGTTGGGCGCGCTTCTCGCGTGCGAGGATCGGCACCCCCGAGCGCGCCGTCAACCGTGTTGCCGTTCCTGAACAGCTCGTCAGGATGGCGTTAGGCTGCCGTCAGGAAGCGCGCCGAAAAAGCGTAGGCAAGCGGTAAAGGCCGCAGTCATGGGGGAGGCAAGTGTGCGCCTGAAGTTCGGCATCATCGCCATAGGCTTGATCAGCGCGAATCTTTCGGCGGCACCGGCGTCGCCGGTCTACGGCCTGCAGTCCGAGGTCAGGCTGAAGGGCGCAGCGCCAGCGTGGGATTATGTTGCCTTCGAGGCGGCGCGCAACCGGCTTTTCCTTGGCAGGCGCAAGGACGGGGTCACCGTTGTCGATGCGGCTAGCGGACATGTGGTGGGCGCGATCGCCAACAGCGCCGGTGCGAACTTTGCGCTGCCGGTGCCCGGCCTCGGCCGCGGCTACACCGCCAACGAGGATGGTTCGACGACCGTGTTCGCCCTCGATTCGCTGGCGACGATCGCCCGCATCAAACTCGGCGAGAGCGTTGATGCGGCGTTCTTCGACCCGGTGACGAAGCTGGTCGCGTTTACTGACGGCGATCACCACCGGCTCATATTGTTCGACCCCGCGACCAATGCGCCTGCCGGGGCAATCGCCATGCCCGCCGAGGAACTCGAGGGCTTGGCGGCAGCCGGGGACGGCAGCCTCTGGGTCAACGAGCGCGATAAAGACCGCATCGCGCATGTCGACCTCGTGCACCGCAAGCTCGTTGCCGATTTCCCACTACCCGGCTGCACCCAGCCGACCGGCCTAGCATATGATCCGTTGACCGCACGACTTTTTGTCGGCTGCAAGGGTACGGCCCCGATCCTTGCCGTCGTCGATGCCACAACCGGTAGCATCGTAGCCCGGCTTCCGATCGGCCGCGGCAACGACGGCGTTGCCTGGGACGCGAAACGCAGACGAATTTTTACCGCGAACGGAATCGATGGCAATGTCGTGATGATCGACCAAGGCGGACCTGACACCTACCGCTTTGCGGGGGCGTTCACGACGCGACCCATTGCCCGAACGCTGGCGGAGGATCCTGCCACGGGTCGGATCTTTACCATGACCGCATCGGGCATCGTCGACTCCTCAAAGCCGCGGAATCTCAAGGCCGGCGCTTTCTATCCGAACCGCTATCTCGACGATACGTTCGTCCTGCTGACGTACGCGCCGCAATGACGGGGGATCGCTGACGTGCCGGAAGAAATACAGAATGAAGCCGCGCCGGTGATTCCATTGCCGCGCCGTCATTTGATCGATTGGTCGATCGGCATCGTCCCGATTCCAGTTGCTGTTGCGATCGTTGCCATCATCAGTGTCTACGTCGCAAAGGGTTCGGTCCCGGCAGATTTAACGACTGCGATCGCGGTTCTCGCGCTCGGCGGCTTCGCCTGCGCTGAAATCGGCAAACGGCTCCCCGGATTGCGTCGAATCGGCGCTGCAGCGATCCTCGCGACATTCATCCCGTCCTTTCTCGTCTACATCCACGCCATTCCGAAGCCGCTCGAAAAAGCGATCAAGACGTTCACCGACCAAAGCAATTTCCTGTACCTCTTCATTGCTGCGATCATCGTTGGCTCGATCCTCGGCATGGACCGGCGGGTCCTGATCGGCGGCTTCGTCAAAATCTTCGTGCCGATCTTCATCGGCTCAATCGTCGCCGTCGTTGCCGGCTGCCTTACCGGTATGGCGCTTGGCATCGACCTGCCGACTGTCGCATTCAAGATCGTTGTCCCCGTTCTCGCTGGCGGCATTGGCGAGGGCGCGATCCCGCTGTCGATCGGCTATGCCGCAATACACGGCGGCGACCAGGGTGTGCTGCTTGCCCAAATCCTCCCGGCGGTGATGTTCGGCAGCCTGACCGCGATACTTCTGGCCGGGGGGCTGAACTTGCTCGGCCGCCGCCGACCAAACCTCACCGGTAATGGGACGCTGCAGCCCGGCGAAATCGACGTGCCGCTCGACTCTCCAGATGCAGCACGCTTCATTCCCGATCTGCCGACGATCGGCGCCGCGCTGGTGCTGGCGATGACCCTCTACATGACCGGCGCTTTGGTTCAGAAGCTGACCGATTTTCCGGGACCGGTGACGATGCTGTTCCTCACGGTGATGCTCAAGCTCGCGGGCTTCGTTTCGCCGCGCCTCGAGCAGGGCGCGTACCGCAATTATCAGTTTGCCGCGACACTGCTGACCTATCCGCTGTTGTTTGCGATCGGTGTGTCGAAGACGCCGTGGGACAAGCTGATCAGCGCGTTCAACGCTCCCGAACTAATCACGATCGTCGTCACCGTCGTTTCGCTTACCGTAACCGGCTTCGTCGTCGGTCGGCTCGTCAACATCTTCCCGGTCGAGGCCGGGATCATCGCAGCGTGCCGAGCGAGTCAGGGCGGCACCGGCGATGTCGCGATCCTCAGCGCATGTGACCGCATGCAGTTGATGCCATTTGCCCAGGTTGCGACGCGGATTGGCGGTGCGCTGACCGTCACTCTGGCGCTAGCGGCATTCGCTCGCTTTGGCGGGTAGCGCGACGTGACCCGGCAACAGACTCTGTTGGAGACTGAACAATGCGGATGATCCGGCGATTGACCATTATTCTGCTCGCACTTTTGGGTTTGACGGCATCGTCGGCACTAGCAGCGTCGGTCGACCCGGCTGTCGCGCGCGGCAAAGTCGTCCTCTACGTTTCAAATATGACGAAGCTGGAGAAAGCGCGCGCCGCCGCGCCGCTCGACCCGAAACGCGTTGCCACGCTCGAGACTTGGCGGCGCAACGACACCGCGCTCGTCACGTGGCTCAAAGGGCTCGGTTTCGGCGTCCGACAAGTCGACGAGAGCGCGCCGTCGGCGACGACGCACGGTGCCGACCTGATCATTGTTTCCGAGAGCATCGATGCACTTGAGGTCGCTAACAAATATCGGGCGACACCAATCCCTCTCATCACCTTCGAGAACGATATCCTCGGTGACCTGGCGATGGCGGGACAGAAGAACCACCGTGACTACGGCACCGACGACGACCAGCGCTTCGTCGACATCGTCAATGCGCCGCACCCGCTGGCCGCCGGCCTCGCCGCGGGCATCCAGAACGTTTTGATCGACGAGCATTTCAAGATGAACTGGGGAAAGCCCGGGCTTGGCGCGACGACGATCGCGACCCTGCGCGGTGAACCCGACAAGGCGGCGATCTTCGCCTACGAGCGCGGCGCGACGATGAATGGCGAGGCACTCGCGCCTGCGCGCCGGGTCAGCTTCTTCCTCTGGCAGGACACGTTCGAGGCCCTGCGACCCGAGGGTCTTGCGCTGCTCCGCGCCGCCGTCCTCTGGGCGGCGACCCCTCCGTCATGATCCGCTGGTCGGGACCGCCGCGGGATCCGGTCGAACGGTACGACCGGCGGACGATTGCCGCGCATTGGCTCGTCGCTGCGCTCGTCATCGGCCAATGGGCCAGTGGTCGGACGATCGACTGGTTTCCCAAGGGGGCGCCGCGGATTGATGCACGCTCGGTCCACCTCGTTCTCGGCACGCTGCTCACGGCCGCCCTGATCTACCGCCTTTACTGGCGCTTGGGGCGAGGACGTCGCTTCCCGGTCGATGCGGGTTCGATCGATGGCCGGGTGGCAGCGGTGATGCAGGCGGCGCTCTACGCGACGCTGGTCGTTGTCGTTGGACTGGGCCTATGGAACGAAGCGTTACGCGGCGATTCGCTGTTCAATGTCATCAGCCTTCCGAAGTTTGGCGCGTATGCCAAGGAGGCTCGCCACCTCCTGTCGAACCAGGTGACAACGTGGCACAGCCTCGCCGCAAATCTTCTCCTGATTCTCGCCGGGCTGCACGCGGCCGCGGCACTCGTCCATCACTATGTCCTACGCGACGGAACGCTGCAGCGCATGTTGCAACGCTAGCGCGGATCGGCGCTCGAAATGTACGACGAAGACAGGACGACGTTCGGCACGTTACCCCCGAACTCGTGTTCGGCTAAAGTCTCGATGCCGTCGAGCAGGCGCGCGCGAACGTCATCATCGAGCCGGCGAACGAACGAATAGGTTGCATAAAGCGCCCGGATCGCGGCAGCGGAAATAACGCGCTCCTGACGGATGACGACATGCTCTGTCCTGCCAAAGCCCACTTTCGTCAGTGTCGTGCGCCAAAAATCAACGTCGAGAGAGCCGTGTCCGTCGATCGTTTGCATCGGCGGAAATTGGATGCCCGCAAGCAGGGGCATGGCCGCGAACGCAAAGGCATCGCCGTGATGCGGATTGCGATAGCTGTTCCACCACATCGCCCAGGTGCCCCCGGGGGTCAGCGCCGCATGGACCTTGGCGAGCGATGGCGGGATGTCGAGCCAATGGAACGAGGCGGCGGCGCACCCGACGTCGAACGAGGCATCGCGTAGTTTGGCATCTTCAAACGACGCATTGATGACGACGAGGGCGTCGTCGCCGCCGGTGAACGACGGCAGTTGCCGGGCCAACTCAGCGTCCGGCTCGATCGCGACGAGCCGGGCGACGCCACGCCTGAGCAGCTCGCGAGTGACAAGACCGGTTCCAGGACCAACTTCGAATACGGCCCGGTTCGTGAGCCCGCCCGTCCGGGTTTCGACCGCGTCGTAGAGTTCCGCCGGATAGCCCAGGCGCGCCGCGTCGTAACCCTGCGCGTCATGCCCGAACAGGGCCCGGCCTTCCTCTCGCGCAATAGTTGATCCGGTCATAGGAACTCCTGTGGCCGCGCCATCGCTGGCGAACATATTCTGCCAGCGATCACCATCGGAACTTCGCTTTCGCCGACACGAAGACCGTCCGGCCGGCATGATACCCCGCTGCGGTCGCCCGAAAGCCGAATAGCCTACCTCGCGTGTTAGCCGGTCGGGGGGCGCAGTTGTTAAACATCACTCTAAAGCTTAACCTTGGCCGACAGGAAGAAGGTCCGGCCAATAACGTCGTAGGTTGCAGCATCGGTCCGCAGTTCGAGCGTGCTGATGAATGGCGGCTGACGGTCGCCGATGTTCACGATGCCAGCGCTCAGCGTTAGCGTCTTGTTAATCGTATAATGGACATCGGCGTCGAAATAACTGATAGACGGCACCGGCTGAGCGGGCGAATCGAGGTTGGCCATTGGCCCGATATAACGCCAGCGGACGGTGCCGACGAAGGGCCCATTCTGGTAGGTGAGGTAGCTGTTCGCCTTCCACCGCGGGTGCGAATAGAGGTTTTCTCCGTCCGACGTGACAAACGTGTCGCTGATCGCGCCGGCATAGCGTGTTGGCGCGGTGCCGTCGGCCGGGGTCACGGTATACTTGCTTAGATATGTGGCGATCGACCCGACCTGCAGCGCCCCAGACGAGTGCGACAGCCCGACCTGATCGAGGTCGAACCGGTAGTCGAGCTGGAAATCGATGCCGGCGACGTCGAACTTATTGAAATTGAACACACCGGATGTCAGCAGGGAGATCTGGCCGCTGTTCGCGTCGCGAACAATACGCTGGCAGAAGGCATTGCTCGCGGCAAATCCGGGATTGGCGATACCGCCGTAGCAATTAGCGAGGATCTGCCCCGACGACAGGCTGGAGATCGCCCCCGAGACGGTCAGGTTGTAATAGTCGATCGACAGGTTCAGCCCGTGCACCGGGCTTAGCACCGTGCCAACAGACCATGTGCGCGCGGTTTCAGGCCGGAGCAGGCTGTTACCGCCGGTCTGCACGGGCACGGTGACGTTGGCGCCTCCAAACGAATAGCTCGCCGATCCGGCTGCAGTCGACTGGGCGGCACACAGCGCCTGGACCTTGCCGCCGTTGGCTCCGGTGCGATAGCTGCTGAGAATGTCGCACGGATCGCCGCCGTTCAGGCTCTGGTTGCCAATCGACACACCGTTATAGAGGTCGGCAAGGCTTGGCGCGCGGAAGGCAAAGGCATAGCCTCCGCGAAGTCGCAAGCCCTTTACGACTGTCCAGCTAAGATCCGCCTTCCAAGTGCTCTTGGCGGCAAAGCTGTTGTATTTCGAGTAGCGATAACCGAGGTCGAGCGACAGATCTTGGGCGAAATGCTGGTCCGACACGAAGGGCAGCAACAACTCGCCGAACAATTCCTTAGCGTCCTGGGTGCCGTGGGCCGGCGTCGCCGTGCCGTAGGACAGGGTATCGCCAGATATGAATAGCGAGTCAGGCTGATAATCGAACGACGACCGGCGGTAGTCGGCCCCGACCGCAATCTTGGCCTCGCCGCCCGGCAGAGTGAACAGCGGTCCCTCAAGCGACAGCTCGATATCGGTTGCGTCGAGCGAGCTCGTCGTATTGTCGGTGCGTCCGGCATAGGCCAAGCACGCACTGCTGACCGGCTGTAGGCCGAACGGGTTGTAGGTGCAGCCGCCGACACCTTCGTTCGCGAACACGTTGTTGATTGCCGAGATGCTGATGTCGCCACTCGCCTTGCTGGCATATGTACTGCGCCCAAACGAGCCGTAAACGTCGAAGGTGAACCGCGTCCCTGGGATGTCGCCCTTGACGCCGGCAAGCGCCTGCCAAACGTCATAGTTGAAGGTCTGGACCCGGTTGCCCCAGCCGAACAGCAGCTTTGATACGCCGACCTGAGAACCCGGAGGCGCGACGCCGCCATAGGCCGAATTAATCAACGACAGAAGCGCCGGGTTCGACTGAATGAACTGGTTTCGGACTGGGACGTAGAGTTCGATCGTGTTGTTCGTCTTCGTGCTGCCAGGGCTGGTCTGGTCGAGCGAATGCGACTCGGCGAAGTTGAACTGACCGTAGATGGTCAGGTGGTCGGTAAGCTTATAGTCGGCGCTGCCGAAGGCGTTGTAGCGGGTTAGCGGCGTCTGGACAGCGAAGTAGTTGCCCAGGATTACGCCCGCCTGAGTGCAGCTCGGCGAAATCTGCGCGCCGACGACGCTGCCAACGCCCTTGTAGTTCTGGACGCAGCCGAGGCTCGAGGGAACGACCGAGGTGAAGACGGTGCCGTCGGTATTAATGCCGATTGCACCCTTGTAGGGGCCGCTGCCTGGGTATGGCGTGGTCCCGGAATAGCTCGCTAGCACCGCGTTGACCGCGGCGATGCTCGGTGCGGTCGCGCCGGTGCCAAAGCCGCCCGCGTAGATGATCCCCTCCGGCGGCCGGGCGAGGAAACGCACCGCTGGCTGGGTGAAGAATGTCCGCTGCGACCCGTTGACGGCATCGCGCCTGCCGTATTCGAACGCGATCATCGCATGGCCGCGCCCCTCATCGAAGTTGCCGCCGAGGATGCCGCTGACCTGTGCCGTCGCGCCGTCACCACGCGTCGAGGCCCCGCCCTGGGCATTCAATTCGAAGCCGGTAAAGCGGCGGCGCAGCTTGAAATTTGCAACACCCGCGATTGCGTCGGAGCCATAGGCAGCCGAGGCACCGCCAGTGATGACTTCGACATTCTCGATCAGAGATACTGGGATGGTGTTAAGATCGATCGCTCCGTCGGGCGTTGACGGGACCAGCCGATGCCCGTCAAGCAGCACCAGCGATCGGTTGCGTCCGATGCCGCGAAGATCGCTGTACGACGCGCCACCGCCAAAGCCGACGCTGCCTTGAACATCGCCGACCTCGGCTGCGCCCTGTGCCGCCTCGAACTGCGGCATTTGTCCGATGACGCGGTCAAGCGACGGCTGCCCGGTGGCAGCGATAGCGGCGCTGCCGATGGTGAAGATCGGACTCTCGGCACTATAGTCGCGGCGGGAAATTCGAGATCCCGTAATGACGATGGCGTCTGTGTTGCCGCTATCGGTCACGGCGTTGGCCGGCGTACCACCGACCGCTGGAGCGACGGGCACTGGGTTGGCTTGAGCACCAACACGGGTGGGCATTGCTGCGAGGCTGAGAAGGGCTATTCCGATGGCTAGACTGCTAACATTCTCGCAGATTTGATCGGCGCTCGCGCGATGGAGAATGGACATGCGCGCGGTTGAGCGCGGTGCGGCGTTCAGCATGAGACATCCCCCTAGGCCGGCGTCATTATCGCGCCGTTGATCTAAGATCAGTAGTCCCGAAACCTGAAGCGAACCTGACAAGCGCGGCGGAATCGACGGCTTCATAGCGCTGGGATCGCTCGCAATTAGAGGTTCGGCCTTTTTACGTATCACGCAGGGCGGCTATCGCATAAGCAACTTGATGTGATTACATGTAGTCCCCGCCAGTAGATTTTTGTCTCGACTACAGACTAGTGGACTGATTCTAACGTTTGGTGCCCGCGTCTGACGGCGGCGATGATTTCGTTTGGATCGGCGCGCCAGACGAAGGGACGCGGTTCCTGATTGTGCTCCTTGATGAAGCGGTTGATGGCGGCCTGGAGGTCGACGACGGAGCAGAAGACGCCATTCTTCAGGCGCCGGCGGGTCAGCTTGGCAAAGAAGCCCTCTACGGCGTTGAGCCACGAACACGACGTCGGCACGAAGTGGAACGTCCAGCGCGGATGCCGGCCGAGCCAGGCGCGGACCTTGGGCTGTTTGTGTGTGGCGTAATTGTCGAGGATGACGTGGACGGCCTTGTCGGCGGGCAACTCGGCCTCGACGGCGTTCAGGAAGCGGATGAACTCCTGGTGCCGATGGCGCTGCATGTTGCGCCCGATCACCGAGCCGTCGAGCACGTTCAGCGCCGCGAACAAGGTCGTCGTCCCGTTGCGCTTGTAGTCGTGGGTCATGGTCGCACCGCGGCCGCGCTTGAGCGGCAGCCCCGGCTGGGTACGGTCGAGCGCCTGGATCTGGCTCTTCTCGTCCACCGACAGCACGATCGCGTGTGCCGGCGGCGAGACATAGAGGCCGACCACGTCGTGCAGCTTCTCGGCAAACGCCTTGTCGTTGGACAGCTTGAAGCTCCGCCAGCGGTGCGGTGCCAGGCCATGGTCGTGCCAGATCTTCACAACCGAGGACGCAGCGATGCCGACCGCCTTGGCCATCGCACGGACCGTCCAGTGCGTCGCTTCATGGTCGGGGCGTTCAAGGGTCAGGGCCACGATCCTGTCGACGAGCCCCGCCTCGAGCGGAGCGATGCCCGGCGGGCGGGTCTTGTCGCGCAGCAAACCATCGACACCTTGGGCCATGAAGCGTTCCTGCCAGCGCCACACGCAGGTCTTCGACTTGCCGGCCGCCGCCATGATCGCGAGCGTTCCCAGCCCTTGATCCGTGAGCAGAATGATCCGTGCACGCCAGACATGCTTCTGCGGCGAACCCCGCGCCGAGACAATCGCTTCAAGCCGAGCCCTGTCTGAGGCCGTGACCTCGATCCTGATACCAGTGCGCATCCAACAACGTCGCACGTCCGACCGGCGCCGGGAATCCCCAACAGGACTCGTCCGTCTCGTTCAATCCACTAGGACAAAATTGGTCTGCGTCACTGGTCCGGCGGCACTCGACGGATGGTCGGCATGCAATTTATACCAACATGGTCGGACAAGGCGTTTTGCAGCGATGTTGCCCAATATAACGTGGGTCCGCCTTTCTCCCGACGACTCCCTGAGAGAACTTTCGATAATATGCTTACGCGACGAAGCTCACAGCTTCTTGCGGCGTCCGCATATCCATGTTGCGGCCGCGGTTCAGGTGATCGTCGATCTCGGCGATGGCACCGATCATGCGGCCGTAGAGAAAGACGTTGAAGGCTGCGACCTCGAGCCGGTGCTCGTCGACCCGACCCGCGACGTAATCCTGCCAGAAGATCGCCAGTAGCAACGCGGCGATGACGCCGTCGATGTTGACGCAGAACACGGTATCGGATGCGCCGACGTCGTGGAGGGCTTGGACGAGTTCGCCATAAAAGTCGTGGAAGACGTTGTACTCGCCCTGCCGAGCCAGATACTCAGCGATGAAGCGCTCGCGCGGATCGAGGTTGACCGGCTCGCCGCGAAATACCGGGTGATGGACGCCAGGCAGCGCGCCGGGACCGCCGGCCCCCGTTTCCCGCGCGGCGCGGCGTTGACGCCGGTAGTCCTTGGCAAAGTCGAGCGCCATTGCGCGCAGGTCGAGGCCGTGCGCGCGGTCACCCGGGTCGGTCAGACTGCTATCGCGGAAGCGATCAAGCAGAAAGACGATGCCTTCGAAGCCGTTGCCGCCGTGGCTGAAGCCCGTATGGGTGAGGAAGCCTATAACCGCCTTGTTGAGGTGCACCCGGCGCGGCGTCTGCGGGCCGTCGGCCGATACCGCCCCCTTCGCACCCTGTGCCGAGATCGCGCCGGGGCCGTTCGAGACGAGTAGACCGATAAGAAGCTCAAGCGCCTTCCCTGCACCGGCGGCGGGCTCTCCGGTTAGTGCAAGGAATAGGTTGTCGGCCATCGACCAACTGCCCAAACGGTCGGCGTGAAGGATCCCAAATAGGGTCACCGCACCATGCTCGTCGGCGCAGATCGACGCGCCGATCATTACTCCGTAAAGCCGCAGGTACCATGGAAGTGTCTCGGCGGTTAGCCGCGAGATCCGTTTACGCATCAAAGGCCCCCAAGCCAGCGTCGTCGCGATAGCCGCCAGAACTGCGTCGCGCGAAGGTGGCTCGCCGAGCCCCGCGATGAATTGCACGAACGCCGACGTCGCATCGCGCTTGGCAATCGCCATTAGCATGGCGGCGGCGCGCGGGTCGCTCGCTTCATCGGCTTCGGCGACGAACCGGGCTCGGTCTGCGGCACTCATCCGGATCGTGGACACGTCAATCGAAGTGTCCCATGCATCGCGCACCCCTGCCGCCGCGAATGCATCGATCAGCAGACGAGTACAGTCGAGCGCTCGTTCAACTCGCGCCGGGCCGATGAGCGCGGCCGCAGCGGCCATCACGGTGTTGGGCGAGTTTCCGGCGCGCCGTGCAGCCTCGGCCGCAAACAGCGCTGGGTCGCCCGCGAGTTCCATCTCAGCCCCGATCGCGATGTCAAGAAGCGTCTGGTCGGCTGTGGTGACGAGTTCGTGGGTCAGCGGCAGCGCAAAGACGGCGCTGAGCGGCTGAAGAGCAAGGTCGAGAATCGAGTGGCGATGGACGCTTGTCACCTGCGTCGCTGCGTCCATCTGACTCGCGCCAGACATGTCCTTCATGTTCTGGCGCGGAATGACCGCACCGACTTGACGCGCTAGCGCCGCAAGTTGCTCGTCGTAAGGAGCCGGCGCTGCTACCAGCGGCAGTGCGAGGTCGGCGGGCAGCGCGATGCCCTGGTCGTTCGCGATCCACGGCTTCAGCGACAGGTCTCCCCGCGCCGCGAAGTCGGGGCCGATGCCGTTCAGTTTCATCACCGCCGTCAGCGCGGCGGGAATATCGGCGATATTGGTGACAACCGCCCCGCGCGCGCTGACGGCCGGGGTCTCGGGGGTAAATAGGCTATCGACCCCAAACAGGTTCATCAGCCACCGTTCCTTCGCCTCGGCGCTGTCGCCGGTTCCCGCCATCGCACCGGCATGGCCGACGGCGCGGGTCAGCCGCGATTTCCAGCGTCCGACGACGCAGACCACCGCCGGTTTCGACAAGTCGAGGTCGCGCTCGTAGTAGCCTCCGGGCTCAACGTACAGAACCGCCGCCCTCGACCGCTCATCGCAGTTGAAGGCGTAGGCGAAATCGCGCGCGCCATAATGAATGTAGACGTCTTTGCCTGATGAGATCAGCGTCGTTGTCCCCCAGCCGAAGGTCGCGAGATACTGCGCAATCGTCGTCGTGAAACCGCCCGAGTTAGAGAAAATCGCGACCGACCCCTTGAGCAGCGATTCGGCCGGTGCGTCGCCGCCCAACGCACCGCCGATCCGGACGCGGTTCCACGAGTCCGCCATGCCGAGACAGTTGCCGCCGAAGATGTCGACTCCTGCGCTTTGGCCAAGCGCCCGGACTTCGCGCGCGTCGTGGACCGAGATTTTCTCGGTGACGATGACGATCTTCGTCAGCGCGCGGTTGACGCGGATCAATTCGGCAACGCCGTCGCGAACGCCGGATGGCGGCAAATAGACGACTCCGGTGTTGAAGACGTGCCCGGCATCCAGCCCTTCGCGGACGTTGCTGAATACGGGAATGTCGCCGATTGCGGTTGCCAGCTTCTGCCCGGACCGGCCCGGCGAAGTGCCGAACGCGACATTGCCGCCCGAAAAGACATGACAAACCGGCGTTACCTGGCGCGATTCACCCCCGAGAATGTTCAGTACGCAGACCTGATCGGCGCGCGTGGCAACGTCGGCGAGCGAACCGATTCCGAGGAAATAGGGAAACTCCGCGATGCCGCGCGTCAACATCTGACCGGCTCCGCCAAGCGCATCGCCTGCGCGACTGCCTCTCGGCCGCCGCCGCGCATCCACGTGTCGACCTTTCGGGCGTAAAGCACGACCTCCGACATTGCGCTGTCGAAACCGAACTGGCGGTATGGTAGCCCGAGGCTGTCACATGTCTCCGCCAGCGCGCCCATGCCGCGGACGAGGTTTGGGCCGCCGCGGGCAACGACGACATACAACGGCGTCGACCCGTGCTGACTAAAGTGTTCGCGCAGCGCATCGCCCATTGCACGGAAAGTCTCGTAGATGTCGGTATTGTTCGATTTGCCGCCGACGATGAACAGGACGTTCGACTGCTTCAGCCAGTGGCGGTAGCAAATGGCCGCCACCTGCTTCATTTTCTCGTATGGCGGATTGCCTCCAAAGTCGGTCGAGATAATCGCGGCATCCCCGAGCATTTCAGTGACCAGCGAATTCGCCCCGCCGCCAAACGTCGGCGCGAGGACGGTGCCGTGCGGATTTAGAACGAACACGTCGGACTGTCCTTGATGTGTCCGCAACGTGTTGACCTCTCGCTCGAATGCAGAGGCGTCATCGGCGAACAGGTGCGCGGGGAGATCGAGCCGCTCCCAGCGATGATCGTCACGATCGAAGCCGCATTTGAAGTCGCACGCGACCGGGGTCAGCCGTCCGTCGCGCCCGCGCTGCATCCGGATCGGGTTCACCTCAAGGGCGGTCATGCCGTAGTGGTGAACGAGCTCCCACAGCTTAGGCAGGTGCTGGACCAACGGCGAGATGAGTTCACGCGGGGCACCGATGTCAGTCAGCGCATTGGCGACGACGAACGCCTTCAGGCCCGTCAGCGCGTCGAACGGCACGGTCGCGACCTGACCTGGCGAAAGATCTTCGATATCGACACCCCCAAGGTGGGTTAGCGTCATCGTCGGCGCACGGTAGATCGTGGAGTCCGAGATCGAGAAATAGATTTCGTGCGTCGCAGGCACGCCTCCCTCGAAGGTCACGCCATTCGCTTTGACTAACGAATCGCCATGCCGATGCTGAGCGAAGAAGAGTCGCTCTTTTTCCGCCAAGGCGGTAGCGAGGTCGACTGCGCGGCCGACCAAGCCTGCCTTCCCTTTCTTTCCGACGGCACCCCGGAAGATCGGCTTAATAAATATGGACCCGTGTCGGTCGATCAGGGCTTGGATTGCGTCATCAGACGCGTCGGCACCTATCACTTCGGCGGTCGGAAAGTTGACATAACGAAGTAGCCTGGCCCCTTGATGCATCCCTGCAATTTGCATAGCGCTTTACCTCGTAGGCTCTTTCACGAGCCGTAGAAGAAAGGTTTTGCTTGCGTTTCCTGACACCAACCTGTCGCCGAGCAGGTCCAATCTCTGATTGATTGGAATAGTCGCCGCGGACGGCGCGTCCGTGACGTCGCCGAGGCGACAAGGATGGCTGCATCGATGATCGGGATCATTTGCCAGAAGCCCGCCTAACTTGTTCGGCATATTTTTGGTGGGGTTAGCCTGTTCTTCTGCATCATGGGTACGGTTGCGCGCGACCGTTCTCGCCATGGGGGAGCCGGAACTCGACCCGAAGTCCGGGGTAGTTGTCCGTCAGTCGCAATGTTGCGCCATGAACCGAGGCTACTGCCGCAACGAGCGCGAGTCCGAGTCCCGACCCCGGCGCACCTCGGCTGTCGTCGAGCCGGTAAAAGCGCTTCAGCACGTGCTCGCGCGCGGCCTCGGGAATCCCCGGACCATTGTCTGCCACCGATAGCACGATGCCATCGTCACGACGTTGCAGCGTGACCGCGATTTGGCAACCGGCGGGAGTATGGAAGATTGCGTTTTCAATCAGGTTGGTCAGTGCCTGAACAAGCATTTCTGGATCGGCGCGACCGTGAATGCCCGGTTCGATCGCACTTACAAGAATGTGTCGCGCGTCATCGGTAACCGGGCGATAGATATCGACCAGGTGCAGCAAGCAGTCGCTCAGATTGGCTTCGACGACCCGGCTCCGCGCACTGCCCGCTTCCAAAGAACTAATGCGCAGCAACGTGCGAAAGACACCCAGAATTTCGTCGGTCTGTGCAATGGCCGCGTCGATTTGGGTTTCGGTCGCTTCGTCCGGATTATCTTTAAGCGTTTCGAGGCGGTGCCGGAGTCGGGTCAATGGCGTGCGAAGATCGTGCGCAATGTCAGTCGAAATCTGTCGCATACCTTCGAGCAGAGCCTCGATCCGTTCGAGCATGCGGTTGAGATTGGCCGAGAGATGATCAAACTCGAGGCTCATGCCAATCGCCGGCAAGCGTTCGGTCCAATTTCCTTGCATGATGTGCTCAACCGACTGATTGACACGGCCAAGACGACGCAAGAAAACTGTCCCGATGGCGAAGCCTCCCACGAGCGCCAACAGGATTATGCCGACACCAAAGAGGACGCTTGACCCACGGAGTCGCTGACGGAGTTCATCCAAATCGGAATTATCGCTCGCGACGACGAGAATAGCGCCGTCCGGGAGCTTGACGCCCAAGGCCCTGAGTTGAACCGCCTCCACGGTACCCGCACGATCAGGATTGGAGTTCTTCACGAATATCTGATGCCACCCGGTTGCAGCGGTCGACGCGGGTAGGCTGCCCGCAAGGAGGTGTCCGGAGCGATCGATCATGCCATATCTCAGGTCATGTTCGCGCACTGCATTTTCGCGGCGGACCACCGACTCAATCGCCTCTGTGCGTCCGGCGTCGCGATCCTCATCGACAAGGATGGCCACTTCGGCTGCCACAGTGTCGTCGGCGACTTCGGTCGCATATCGATAGACCGTCCGATCCACGACAATTAGCAATGCGATCGTACCAATCGCGAACACTGTCGCCATCAACAGTGAGAATCGGAACGCACCGCTGCGGAGCGGACTCATTCTAAGCATCCAGCCGGTAGCCCGCACCGCGGATGGTGTGGATCAGGTCGCGATCAAACCCACGGTGCACTTTCGCACGTAACCGGCTTATATGGCTCTCGATCAGATTCGTGCCCGGGTCAAAGTGAAACGACCAGACATTCTCGAGCAGCATCGTTCGAGTAACGATCTCGCCGACATGCTGCATCAGATATTCAAGTAGCTTATATTCCTGTTGCTGCAGATCGATTGGGATATTGGCCCGCGTCACGGTCCGCTTGAGCAGATCGACTTCGAGATCCCCGGCGATCAGCCGGGTAACGATATTAGCCATCGGCGGCCGCCGCCCGAGCGCAGCTACCCGGGCCAGGAGTTCCGAACCGGCGAAGGGTTTGATGAGGTAGTCATCGGCCCCGGTTTCCAATCCTTCGACCCGGTCATCGACGCTGTCCATTGCCGTCAAAAACAGTGCCGGCGTCCGGATGTTCGCGCTGCGGAGCGCCTTCAGCACTCCAAGACCGGTGATTCCCGGGACCATTCGGTCGAGAATGAGAACAGCATACGTGTCGCTGGTACCAAGGAAAACGGCGTCCGGGCCATTGGCGCACTCATCGACGATGTGGCCAGCCGCGCGCAGCAGCCGCGCGACATGCTCCCGCACTTCGCAGTCGTCCTCAAGGAGCAGGAGTTTCATCGTATGACCCTGTCGCGTCTGAGCAAGCCGGCTAGCGCTGAAAGCGAAAAATGCGAAGCATAGACAATTTGGCAATTCCTAACTTGGCTTGAGCGTGGCCGACCCGGTGGCGTCTATCCCGTCATCAGGGCATTCCGCCTCGACGGGAACAACTACGCGTATCTTTGTCTATTTGACGACAGCCGCCACGCTGGCCAACTCCGCCGTGGTCGCCGCGCCGATCGCGATCAAGTTCAAGGGGGACAAGCTTGCACCGATCGCTAGTGTGATGCTCGCCAGTGCGCGGGCAAGCGCCCTCACCGCGCGTCCGGATGTCATCATTGCTCAGGAACTGGAGAAAGAGGCGCGAGGGCGCGGCCTGCGGTATTCGTTCGATATCAAGAGCAAGGGCAAGACTTTCGAAGTCGGGATCGACACACGTACCATCAAGCTCCTCGAAAATAAGCCGGACGGTCCGAACGCCGATTGATCGCCTGGGCGCCGCTGGCTCATCCATGAAGGAGAATACTCGTGTCGGCTGAGCGATGAAGCATTGGGAATTCCCAATCTCTCTGTCATCGATACGTCGCTGAACCGCAATTTCACCGTCATTTGCCGGCCGCAGAAGACCGCGTCCGGCGAATAACGTCAGCGTTTCAGAGGTGATAAATGTCTTTAGGGCTTACCAAGATGACATTGCTGAGCTCGGCGACGCTCATCGCGAGCTCGGCGTTTGCCGACGCGGCACCTGCCGACCAGGCTGCGAGCGACATCGTCATCACCGGCGTCCGCGCAAGCAAGACCGCTCGCGCCGAGGAGCGCGCTGCGCCGAACCTCGTCAATGTTCAAGCCGCCGAGGACATCGTCAAATATCCCGACTTCAACGCCGCCGAGGCGCTCGGACGCATACCTGGCGTCAGCCTCGCGATCGACACGGGCGAGGGGCGCTTTGTCAACATCCGCGGGCTCGATGGCAACCTCAACGGCACGACGTTCGGCGGGGTAACCCTCCTAAATACCCAACCTGGTGGTACCTATTTCGGCGGCGGCGGCCGCGCGGTCGAACTCGATACCGTGCCGGTCGGCGCGATCGACCGGCTCGTTGTCCGCAAGACCGGCCTGCCCGACCAGGAGGCCGAAGGCCTCGGCGGCTCGGTCGAATTGACGCCGCGGACCGCCGTCGGCCTGACCAAGCCGTTCTTCGAAGGCACGCTCGGCGGCGGCTATCAAAATGCGCACAAAAGCGGCGACGTCTTTATCGGCGAGGCCGCCGCCGGCACCGCGTTTGGCCCTGACAACCAGTTTGCCGTGGTGCTGACCGGTTCGTTCCATACGGATAAGCGCGGCTTCGACGACGTCGAGCCCGGCCTGCTCGATGCGGTCCAGCCGGGGACGCCCGGCGACAAAGTGCTCGATAGCCTCGACCTGCGCCGCTATACCTACAACCGCCGCCGTTTCGGCTTCGGCGGCGAGCTCGACTGGAACCCCGACCCGAAGAACCATTATTATCTGCGTGCGAACGACGCGGGGTACACCGAGTCGGTCAAGCGCTCGATCCTTCAGTATCGCGGCCTTGGAGACACCACAACGACCAACGGCAACATCATCACCGCGACAGGGGTCGACGCGCGTGTCACACGGCGAGACGAGCAAGAGACCCATCTCAACTTCATCGCGGCTGCCGGTGGACACAATGACCTCGAGAGCGTGATCCTCGACTATCAGATGTCGTACACCTCGGCGACGTATCACCGCGATTACGATCGCAACACGACCTTCTCGCGGGTTGGCCAGCCCGGCTTCACGGTCGCGTACGACAACACCACCCGCGTCGTGCCGATGCTGACGACGACCGGCTTCAATCCGAGCGACCCGAGCCAGTTCACGCTCACGGGTGCGACGAATACCACCGAGCGCGCGCACGACCGCGAATATGCCGGCGTGTTCAATGTCACGGTGCCGACGACGCTGCTCGGCGGCGACGGTGCCTTTAAAATCGGCGGCAAGCTTCGCTTCCGCGACAAGATCGACGCACCGAACAACCTGACCTACAGCGGCGTGCCGGCAACGTCGCTAAGCGCACTGCTCGGCGAAGGGCCGTTCACCGATTATTACGCTGGCACCTACAACGTCGGCTATGCGCCGAGCGTACCGGCTACCCGCGCTCTGTTGGGCTCGCTGACGCAAATCACCAGCGCGTCGAATGCCCAGCGCAACGCCCAAGGCTTCTTCAACGATACCGAAAACATCTACGCTGGTTACGCGCAATATTCGGGCACGTTCGGCAAGCTTGGCGTCCTGGTCGGCGTCCGCGTCGAGAACACCGATGGGACCTATCGCGGGACGACAATCACTGACGGCACTGTCTTCACACCGTCGTCACGCAAGTCGAGCTACACCAACTTTTTCCCGACGGTGCAACTGCGCTACGACATCGCCGACAACCTTGTCGCACGGGCGACATATTCGACCGGTATCGGGCGTCCCGGATTCCTCCAGCTCCTCTCGGGCGCTGTCGTCGACACCGGCAATCAGGCAGTGTCGGTCGGCAACCCGAACCTCAAGCCGACGACTGACAACGCCTTCGACGGCGCGGTCGAATATTATCTGCCCAACTCAGGGATCGTCTCGGTCGGGGTCTTTGACAAAGAATTCAACAACTACATCATTAACGGCATCACCTTCGACAATAATTATCCGGGCATAACCGGGCGGACGACGATCACCACCTACACCAATGTCAGCAGCGCCTATTCGCGCGGCGTCGAAGCACAATATAACCAGAAGTTCAGCTTCCTGCCGGCACCATGGAACGGTTTCGGTGTCGTCGCCAACGCGACCTATGTCTGGTCGAAATTCCAGATCCGTCCCGGCGAGACTAGTCGCCTGCCCGGAACCTCGCCGCTGACGTACAACGCAGGCGTGTTCTATGAGGCGAACAAGATGCAACTGCGGGTGTCGGTCAGCCATGTCGACGCAGCGATCTTCGGCGTCGGCGGTGGTGCGGGCTTCGATACGTTCGAGGACCAGCGCACCCAGGTAGACCTGACTTCGTCCTATCAGTTGTTTCCGAAGATGACAGTTTACTTCAACGCGCGCAACCTGAACAACTCGCCTCTGCGCTATTACGAAGGCTTCGCCAACCGCACGACGCAGCGCGAATTCTACGATCAAAGCTACGAGGCAGGGTTCCGGTTCAAGTTCTAGGGGTTAACGTGCCGGACCCGAGTGAAGGATGCTAATTATGCGACGTATAACTGCCAGTGCCCTGTTGATGCTGTTCGCGACACCGGTGCTCGCTGCCGACCCCGGCATGATCGTCAGCAAGCGCATCCCCGGCCCCGACGGCGGCTGGGATTATGTCAACGTCAGCGCCGACGGCAGGACGATGCTCGTCTCACGCTCCGATGGCGTGATGACGATCGATCTCGCAACCGGAGCGGTAAATCCGCGCTTAGTCGCGGCGCAGCGGACACACGGCGCGGTGACGGTGCCCGGCAGCACGATCGGAATGGTCACGAGCACGATCAGTGGCGGGGCATTACTGTTCGACGCGGTTTCGGGAGCGATTGTCGCCGACATCAAGACGGGCACGAAGCCCGACGCCGCCGCATATGACCCCGCGACGGGGATGCTGCTGGTGATGGACAACGCGGGCGGCGGCGTCGCGGTGATCGATCCGAAGACGAAGGCACTCGTCGGCAAGGTCGCGGTAGCGGGCGCGCTCGAATCGGCGGCGGTCGACGGTAAGGGCACGCTCTACGTCAACGTCGAGGACAAGGGCGAGCTGGTGGTGATCGACGTCGCGCGCAAGGCCGTCGTTCGCACGATCCAACTCACTGGCTGCGAAGACCCAGGCGGGCTCGCGCTGACCAAGCAGGGCTATCTGATCTCCGCGTGCGCCAATGGCCACGCCAAGGTGGTCGAGGCGAGATCGGGCCGGTTGCTTGCTGACATCGCCATCGGGTCGCGCCCCGACGCCGTGATCTACGACGGCCCGCGCGACCGCGCCTACGTCCCAACCGGCGGCGACGGTGCGCTGACCGTCATCGATACGACGGTCGTGCCAAGCGGCGTCGGGGTCGTGTCGACGCAGAAGGGGTCACGCACCGGTGCCGCCGACCCGGCGACCGGCAACGTCTACCTACCTGGCGCGCGATTTGCGCCGGCCGAAGCGGGACAGCGGCCAAAGGCAATCCCGGGGTCGTTCGAAGTGCTGGTCGTCAGCCGGTAGTCGTGACCGGATCAAAATCCGGAAATGTCGCTTCTTGATGGTCAGGGTACGGCCATAACCGGCTGCGCCGTTGCCACAGCGCCAGTCTTGAACAATCAAGACGGTATACCGCAACGGGCGGGCGTGTGGCGGGCCTGAGCCCCGTTTCCGCGTACAGGGACTCGCCGCCGTTTCCACAGGCCCGCACGCCGTCCACACCGCGCGCTCTCGAACCGTCCGTACCGATCGGGGTCGGAGCTGGATACCTGTGCGCCTTCGAGGTCATCACCTCAGCTCGGGAGCCGCGCTCTTATCTAGCGTTTGGCTCCATCGACGGCGAACAACGGGGTCATTGGCACGACTCCCGCGGCGGTGTCCGCCGCATGGCCGAGATAGGCGGGCAAGCGGAATGCGTCCTCAAGTGTTCGCAGCAGAGAGTAATGGCTGTACGGCGTCGAGTCAGAAACGCTGCGAGGACCATGGTTGGTGATCACCACCATTGGGATGTGGCCGCCACCAAAGTTAGAGATCGCGCCTGGCGTCACGCCACAGCAGCCTTCGCGGGTGCGACCTGCACCTTCATCGAAACCAATTATAATTGCGACGTTCTCACGCGACCTCCACGCCTTGGTCGCCTGCAGCGCGGCTACAAGTTGACCAGCTTCCGTGTCACCGCGGCGGATTAGGCCAGCGAGGTCAAGGGATCCGTCGCAGTCGGCAGGGACGCCGTCGCCGTGCAGTCCGTGCATCTCGTTGCATTGGTTAGGCACGATAAGAGCGAAAGCCGGGAGGCGATCAGCAGCAATATCCATCTCCAGCTGATCGAAGCCGACAATATGGCGGGCGCGCTGCGGGTCTGCCTGAACACTCGCGAAGTTGATAAACCCTGAGTGCTTAGAGGCATAAAGCGCTGCGGTCTTCAGGCCGTTGGTCGCCGTCGGGTCGCCAGCCGTGACGACCGTCGAGCCGGGTGCCGGCAGGGTTTCGTAATAGCCTTTCCAGTCGCGTCCGCTCGCTTCCAGCTGCGTGCCAAGATGCGGCTGGCGAATGGTATGGTCGACATAGCCTGGTCCGGTTGATCCGGCGCATTTGGGATCATCGGAGGGACCCGGCCTGCAATAGAATGCATCGTCGTCATGGATGCCATAGGTGTCGCCTCCCAGCAGCGCGACGTAATTTGCCTCGCTCGGATGGACTTCGGCATAGAATTGGGTGGCAGTGCCATAGGTGGCCGCCAGACGCGAAATATTGGGCGCGGCGTTCTCGCCCATGATCTGCTTGTAGTCCTTATTCTCCTCGATGATGACGTACACGTGATCGTAGCTGGGAACCGCGCGGTCTATTTTGGTGGCACCGGCGGCGGCCGCAATCACAGCAGCAATTATCGAAATGATCATGCTCGGCTCCGTCGTGATAAAATCCGTGCTCACAACAAGCAATAACGCGTCATTATTACGGGCGGGGGTGCGAAAGGGTCCATACCATTTTCTACCCAATGACGCGGGAGGCAAGCGAGCGTCCGCTACTGGAGCAGGAGCCGCCATAGGATCCGCAAGTATTTGTACGGCAGCTATGGTGCATTCCACGCCCGAAAGCTGCCAAGTAGGTACCGGCCCCAATTTCAACTTGGGAGCAGCACCTGCATCCAATATCCGGTTTTAGACATCGCTCATGCCGCCCAAGATCACTGGATCTGTGTCGTCTCGACGGCAACCTCAGAGCTGGGCGGCAACAAAAATGCGAACAGGCGGAGCCGCGGCCCCGCCCGTCCGTCGTTCTTCGTCGCTAGGATCAAGCGGTCGCATACCCGCTGCGACGGCGCGCCATCATGCCGACGAGCCCGAACCCGGCGATCATCATCAGCCAGCTGGCCGGCTCGGGAACGGCAGCCGTATTGATTTCCGAAATCCACGTCGACCAGCGCGACCCGCCGGTGCCGCCGAGATGCCCGCCGGCTGCATCGTTATACTCACGGGCATATTCGCCGATCAGCCAAAATTTGGTCCGATCGGTTGGGTCGAGCGTGACCTGGCTGTAGTCGCCCCAGCGCTGGCGTCCGGAGGCGACCTGACCGTCGACCGATCCGTTGTGGTAGTCGTCGACCAGGCTAACTTGCAGAAGCTGGGCACCGCCACGGGTATATAGAATACCGTTCGAATAGGTCCCGAACTGCTGCTCGAAGAAGCTGATCTTGCCATCGGCACCCGATCCCGAGCGATTGTAGCCGACGACGACCTGACCGAGATCGTTGACCGAGAGCGAACCTTCGAAATAGTCATGGACGCCGTCACCGATGTCGGTCTCCGACACAATCTTGTTCGTAGCTGCGTCGATGACGGTCAGACGGACCTTCGAAGTGTCAGAATTGTCGTCGGACACCGTCTGGACGCTGTAAATCTTGCCTTTCGCCTCGTAAACGTTTGAGCCAATTCGAGCATCGAGGCTGTCGACGACGCGGTCATTGCTTGTAAAGACTGCGTTCGGATTGGCGTCAGGCACCGCATTCGGCTGACGCGCCGGACCCGATGGATCGGTAAAAGCAGTATTATTGAGATAGGTGCCGTTCGCGAGTGTCGCCCCGGCGGTTCCTGCGTTCTTAACGTCATAAGCGATGTCGGTGTAAGTATAGAGTGACTCGGCAACGACCTTCCCTGTTGTGCTCGACGAGGTCGAATTCACGCCCTGCATGGCATAGCCAACATACGGTGTATTGACGCCACCCGTTGCTGGATCATACGGATTGTCGAACGACTTGATGCCGGCCGTGGTTGGGGCAGCACCGCTGACGAGGCTCGACAATGGAATAACGTTCATCGTCGTCCCGTTAAATTGACCGCTGGAGTTAAAGTTGTTGGTGCCGATGTAGACCGCATTGTTGTCGATCGCGAGGGTCGGATAGTCGGCCGTTCCACCGGCAAAGCCAGTGAACTTGGTCGATTGCCACGTACCGGCCGCGTCGGCGGTATTCGACACTGCGATTTGGATGTCGGACACACTGGCGCCAAATGACAGCGCGACCCAGCGATTCGTGGCCTTGTTAAAGAGCACGCGGCTGTCGCCGTTGGCCCCGGTCTGGCCCGCTGCCGCCCAAAAAGCGAGGTCCGACGTCGCTTTTTGCACGGTACCGTCCTTGCCGAACACGGCGAATCCGCCGTTGGCGAACTCAGTGAACTGCGTCGTGCCAACAGCGCCCATCGTGTCGGGCGGAATGAAGTTGCGGGCGTAGCTGGCAACATCGTACTGGCTGATGCCCTGGAAGCTTTTCACCACCGTAGCGGTTGGCTTGAAAGTGGCGAGTTGGCGCTGCTGGCCGATGCTGTCGGCGAGGAGAGGAGCGGCCGCCGTGCCGCCCGACGTGAAGTCGCTCGGAACAGGGGGCACGTATTCCATCTTTTCGAACCCTGTGAGCGAGTCCAAAGCGAAAGAGTTCTGTGCCCGCGCCTGTACAGCTACTGTCGCGATTGCTACGACGGCGACTGAGGCTAACGTAGTATATTTCACGTCTGTGCTCCTACCCCGACGCCAGCCCACAAGGACGTCTGCGCTTAAATAAGAGCGTTTGGTCAGTGACTTGGATAGTGTGGAAAAGCCACACTCATAGTTAATTCCTATTTATGTCGATCGTGCCGTCATGAGACATAAATAATGTCCATGCGCTGCCTATCGCCCTTCAAAAACAAGCGCATCGCGAATTGCATCCGTTGGGACATGACTCGATAGTCTGCTTGCTTTAAGTATTGTGGGACCTCGTTAGCTGCGGGAGCGGCGTGCTAATCAGGTTGTCGATGATGGAACGCCAGGTATCTTTGCGCGTCTCAACACAGACGGTTGGCCCGCCCGCGCGTGACCGTGTAAGCGCAAAACGCCTGACCTTACATCCCCTCAGCAAGGTCAGGCGGACGCTGCAGAGCAAACACCCAGTCGGCTAAGAGAGATGTTTTACTATAACAGCAGCTACATAAGCAGCGCCGTAATAAATGGTCTATAGGCATTTAGAGGAACCCTACCATGAAGCTCCTGATCGCAGTTACCGCCTGTCCCATGTTGATCGCGATTGCAGCATCCGCGCAGACGGCACCGTCATCGGGCGGTTCTTCAGCCAGAACGAGCTCCACGGGCCCTGGTGCGATCAGTAGTTCGGTGAGCACGGTATCGACGGGCACAGCCAATTCGACCGGTATGCCGGGTTCCACCGGCAGCGACACGATGGCGCCGCCGAGCGCATCTTCAAGTACGATCGGCATGAAGCGTCATAGCAAGAAAGCGGAGTCGCGCCGGATGATGTCCACTTCGGCCTCCACGGCTACTCCTTCGAGGATGACACCGCAGGAACGCCAGTAACTGGGGTCGCCGAAGGTTTCTTGATCAAGACGAGAGCATGGGCGGCCTTCGATTTGATAGATCCCGAGATCTTGCTGCCTCGATCGTTGATGCAAACGATGGCCAGCGAACTCTTGTGGAGCAGTAAGTCCACTGTCCAAGCGTTGCTACCTACGAGATGGCGGCAAACGCGGGGCTCGACGTAGTCTGGGACAACTGCCTTACAGAAATGGCTGACGGGGTCGCAGCCGGGCCCTGATTTTCCACGTTCCCTGCGTTGAAGCTTCCTATTCATCATCAACGGTGTGATCCGCGTTTGGCCACTCCCACGGGGTGGCATCAAGCGCTCGAACTTAGAGCCCGATTCAAAAGTACATCAATGAGTTGAGAGCCTTGCGATTCTGCGTGTGAGCATTCGGATGCTGGCGATGGTTGCCCATGCCGTGGCGCTTTCGATGGATCGCTCCCAGTCTTTGGCGAGACGTCGGCAGCGGCCCAGCCACGCGAAGGTCCGCTCGACAACCCAACGGCGGGGCAAAAGCACAAAGCCCTTGGCGGTATCGGAGCGCTTGATGATTTCGAGGGTCCAGCTGCCATGGCCTTCAAGCGCGGCCTTGAGTTTGTCACCGGCATAGCCACCATCGGCAAACACATGGCGCAGGAACGGGAAACGGAAACGGATGGCTTTGAGGACATCGACAGCGCCGTCGCGGTCCTGAATGTCGGCGGCATGGACCAGGATAAACACCAGAAAGCCGCAGGTATCGGTGATGATATGGCGTTTGCGGCCCTTCACCTTCTTGCCGGCGTCATAGCCGCAAATTCCGCCGCTTTCCGTTGTTTTGACCGATTGGCTGTCGATAACGCCAGCACTGGGTGAGGCCTCGCGGCCGGCCTGTTCGCGTGCTGCCATTACCAGCAAGTGGTTGATTGTCGTCAGCAGCCCACTATCCCGCCAGCTGTAGAAATAGCCGCGCACTGTCGACGTCGCCGGAAAGCATTTGGGCAGCATCCGCCAGGCGCAACCGCTCGACGCAATATACATGATCGCATCCATCACCGCCCGAAGGCAGGTCGTGCGACGACGCCCGCCGCTGCGGGCTGCCGGAAACAGCGGCTCGATCAACGCCCATTCCGCATCCCGTAAATCGCTTGGATAGCGCCCCCCCTTGCGCATATGCTGACGGCGAGCGGTATCAGTCCAAGGCAAGTTCTTCTCCTATCGTCTCGACAACGACGGTGAATCACAACCTACTGGTATCGCTCAACTACTTTTCGTTCAGGCTCTTAGAGGCGTGTGCTACGCCAGTCCCATACGGTAAGGCGTGCTGTGGCACCGGAACCGCCCACCGATCGGAGACTAGAGATCTTCCACCTTATCTTCGCCGTGCCCAGCCTCCTCGTCATCGCCAGGTGGCTGTTGCCGCTCGGGTTACCTTTGTGGGGCAATGCAGCTTTGGCGGCGTTGCTGATCGGCGCGTCGCAGTATCACCTGTGGTGTCGGCTCTCGTCCGGATCGGTGTTCGCGCCCGAGTTTCCCAGGCCGGTCGTCATCCTGTTCAACTGGGCGTTCGGCGCGATCCTGCTGCTCGCTGCTCTTCAGCTCATGCTCGATTTCGGCACGCTGGTGGTGATGCTGGTGCTCGGCAGGATGGTCGTTGAGCCCGAAAGCCTGCGCTATGCCATAGCCGGCCTCGCCGCAGTGCTCGCCGCGATCGGTGTCGCCGCAGCGCTGCGGGTGCCGCCGCTTAAGGACGTGGAGATCGTCGTCCACGGCCTGCCGACGCAGTTCGACGGCTATCGGCTGATCCAGTTGACCGACCTTCACGTCAGCCGCCTGTACCCCGCGCGTTGGGTTCGCGCGGTGGTCGAACGCGCGAACGCCGCCGGTGCCGACCTTATCGTCGTGACCGGCGACTTCATCGACGGATCAGTCGCGATGCGCCGCGCCGACGTCGAACCGCTCCGCCAACTCCATGCGCCGCACGGCATCTATGCGATTCCCGGCAACCACGAATACTTCTTCGATTATCCCGCGTGGATGCGCCACCTGGGCGCGTTGGGGTTCCGCATGTTGCCGAACGCTCATGCGGTTCTCTCCCGCGACGGTGCCGATCTCGTTCTCGCTGGCGTCACCGACCTGTCGGCACCCGCGGCGGGACAGGCCGGGCCGGATCTCGACCTCGCGCTGGCAGGCGCCCCTCGAGACGTACCGGTGCTGCTCCTCGACCACCAGCCGAAGAACGCCCGGGACGCTGCAGCGCTGGGTGTTGCGATCCAGTTGTCCGGTCACACCCACGGCGGCATGATCCGCGGCCTCGACCAGATCGTGGCGCGCGCCAATGGCGGCTTCGTATCTGGACGCTACGACGTCGGCGGCATGATGCTCTACGTCAGCAACGGTACGGCCCTGTGGCCGGGTTTTGCGCTGCGCCTCGGCGTGCCGTCCGAGCTGACGCGGATCACCTTGCGCGCTGGCCGCTAGTTCGCAGGGTGCATCGAAGTAGCTGACGGGAAACCAGCGTCGCATGGTTGCGCGACGACATGCTCACCGACCCGTGCCCCCGGCCGGACATGAGCCGACGCGGCGGCCGCTGTCGCGACCGCGGAAGCTGACCGTCATGTCGCCGGACTGTGCCTCGCCCGCGAAGCTGAAGTCATAGCCATTCGCGCCATACGTACCTGAGCCGTCGACGCGGAGGGCAGGGTAGCGGCTGTCCTTGCACTCGCCGGCTGCCGTAATATTCCCGTCCGCCATCGCAACGCGGGAAAAGCGGCACTGGACGGCGTTGCTGGCGAGCAGAAAGCTCCGCGGATCCGCCAGATCCGAAGCCGAATAGCACGCCCGATAGGGGGGAGGGGACGGCAGCACGCTTTGCGCCTGGTCGGCTATGAACGAGGAGCCGTTAACCTCATCGATCACATAAACGACAGTATGCTCCCAGAGTCCGGGCATCGGCACGGGCGCCGACGCTGCGGCCAGCAGGACTGGCAACAGGACTACGAGAGGAGTGATGCGACGCATGATTATCTCAACTCGCAAACTGGTGTCATGACCTGCCACATCGGAACTGAACGAACAACCGAAGTTGAGAGCAGTGTACCAGAGGCGGCATGTCGGATCGTGGGTCTTCTCAACCACAGCTGGCTTAACAGACGTCAGCTTTCGCGATCTCGTCGCCTGGAAGCGGTCAGTCTCCCAAAGTCCCCGAAGCTTCATGAGGATTCGGGCGAGAGGGGAAACCACGAAGGACCCCTCGCATCCCTGACCGCCCGACAGATGCCCGATCAAAGCATCGATGAAAGCCCGGACCTTCGCGGAAAGGCTGCGATGGCTAGTGTAGAGTGCGTGCCCCTCCAACGTGTCTCCAGTGGTCTCGGGGAACAGCCACATCAGATCGCCCGTGGCGACCGCCCGCCGCGCGATGAAGTCCGGCAGCCGGCCGAGACCGCCGCCGGCGATCAACATTGCTTCGAGGGCAATCGAGTCGGACACGGCATGCGCGGCGCTAGATTTGAAGTGTTCGACGTTGCCTGACGATCGGCGATACGACCAGGTTTCTTGGCGATCGGCGTAACCGATCATCGTGTGTCGACAAAGGTCGGCGACGCTCGCCGGTATCCCATATGCCGCGAGATAGCCGGGGCTGGCGCAGGTCCAAGCCTCGGTGGCCGCGTGGCGTAGGGATGAAAGAGCATTCCCGCATCGGTCAGTCGCAGATGCCGGGTCGAACGATCAATTAATAAGGCGCCGATGTCGGCTTCAAGCCGCGTCAGCGCTCGGCTGACGGTCGACTTCGGCAGACCAAGCGACCGTGCCGCACCGGAAACGCTGCCGATTTCGGCGGTACGCGCAGATGCGCCGACATCGTTCAGTTCCATCGCGTTCCCGTTTCGCAACACCCTATCGCAGTTCGACAGTCTAATCCGGAGGGATGGAACGCGCTAGATCGATGAAACGCAGCGCGATGAGATGCTGCTCAGCCTAGAGATAAGTTTATGTCCGTTTGCCGCGACACTTGCGCAAGAATAGGCAGAAACGGTCCAGTCGGTCTTCGAGATGTCGCTGATCATGCTCGACATCGACAACTTCAAGGAAATTAAACGACGCTTTCGGTCATCAGGTGGGCGACGACTGCCAGCGAGCGGTCGGATGAGCAACCGAAGCCGGCGTCGACAACCCCGTTCATGTAGTCGCGCGGTACGGCGGAGAAGAGCTTGCGATCGTCCTGCAACGGTCGTCGTCAAGCACCGCGATAATCTGCGCCGAGGGCAGGAATATTGATCGCCGAAAGAACCGTGGGATGACGCGTTACGCTTTCGCTCGCGAGCACAAGTTCCGCAAAACGTTGTTACGACATGGTAACCATTTTCATTTCGGAACCCGAACGTGAAAAACCCGTTTTGTTGGACGGTCAATAAGCTGCCGTGTCCGTCGCTTACTGCACGTCCGCTCATGACTACCGATAATGCGCCGCCGCGCCAGTTGCTTACCGCGCGGCGGCGCCCCGCCTTAACACAAATGGCGAGCCGCCGCGCAGGTGCCCCCTCAACTTAGCGCGACGGCTCTAACGGTCGAGGCCGATAACAAATAGTACACACTCAGCATCTTTATGCAATGATGGACGAGCCGCACGCGGGGGGGGTGCGTGCGGCTCTAGCGACAGGACATGATTGGGGGGGCGTCCCGTCGCTGACTAAAATGTAGCGGCGCTTCCCTGCGCGTACCATAGCGTCGACACGGTTATTATTTCGATCACTGTAAGTGGCAGACGCGGCTTTGGCGGTCGCGGAGTCGCATGACCTTTAGTCGTTTAAGCGGGGCCGGGGCGTCGACTGTAGGGTCGCCATCCGTCTGTAGAAGCGTCAGGTTTCGACTTTTGCAACTTGCTAGATCAGGCGTGACGGTGCTCGCTCAGCGGAGTGGGCACCGGCAGACTTCCGGTCGCGACATTCTGGCAACAGGCCGCTGCTTTGGCTCTGATCGTTGTGACCATGTCTGGCATCAGCAGCGAAAGCGCCGGTCGAGTTTCCTGACCGTACCTTCGTGCTATCGGCCGATCGGGTGATCGCCCGACACTGTCGCGGACGGGGTCGGTTTACCGTCCTCCTTTAACCAGGCGATCGGCGCCATGCCACGCATAAGGTGGCGCTGTTCACCGCGCTGTCGAGAGAGTATCAGGTATGCGACTGCGACCGCCGCAGCGTCGGGCGAAGCTAGGCTGCGTCGGTACCGCGCACGGCGGCTGATCTGGCGGCAGCCCCCTTCGACACGCTCGACGCCGCCGCCGTCATGGGTCCCTATATTTTGTTTGGCTCCTTGATGGGCGACCGGTTAGTCCGGCCGTATGCCGCGTCGCGCACTGTCGCCGGTTTTATCGCGAGCAATCAGCCCGGAACAGCTCGCGAATGGCACATGCGGGCCTATCATCTCATGTCGCCGTCGCAGCTTGATATGGATGCGGCATGGATAGCCGGAGATAACAACGAGCTTATCGACGCCAACGGTCTCAGCCGAACGATCGATAAGGTCGCAGCGCCAGCGATCCTCTACGTTTTCATGATTTCTACCGAGTGGTACCGTATCCATCCGGCGAAGGCCGCGGCGGGGTCAGCTGTCTTTCATGAACTCGATGCGGCGGTCGTCAAGGAGATCGCCGAGGTAGTCGAGGCCTCGGGGCGTGAACGCGGTGACGGACTCGGCTGCTTCGTCGAGGCCATCGATGACGCTGAGGCGGCCATCTTCGGGTTCCATCTGCTCGGCAAGCTCCTCGATGACCTCGATATCGACGCCAAAGCTGCTTGCCGCGAACTTTGCGGTGAACACCATTGATGGGGCGGCCATCAGGCGGCCTTTGCGAGCGCGGTCGGTGGCGTCCAGTTCCACGGCAGCAGCTCGTCGAGGTGCTGTGCCGAATGGCCCGCGATGCGAGCGAGGACGTCGGCGAGCCAGGCTTGGGGGTCGACATTGTTGAGCCGAGCGGTCTGGATCAGCGTGTAGAGGACGGCGGCACGCTCGCCGCCGCGATCGGAGCCGCAAAACAACCAGGCCTTGCGACCGAGCGGCACGCAGCGCAGCGCGCGTTCGGCAGCGTTGTTGCTGAGGCAGACCCGGCCGTCGACGAGGAGCCGGGTGAACGACGGCCACCGGCGCAGCATGTAGTTGATCGCTTTGGCGAGGTCATGGTTACGCGACAGCTTCGCCACTTGAGTGGTCAGCCAGCTGTGGAGGTCGTCCATCAGCGGCGCGCTATGTTCGATGCGGACTGCGAGGCGCTCGACCGGAGGACGCCCGTTGATGCTGCGCTCGATCTCGAACAGCGCGTCGAGCTTCTGCACGGCCTCCAGCGCGATCGGGTAGACCAAGCCGGCGTGCTCGCCGCGGCTCTTCTTCCGCGCCGCGCCCTCGACGTCGGCAAGCTCGAAGAACTTGCGCCGGGCGTGGGCGAAACAGCCCGCTTCAACCACGGGGCTGGGCAGCCGGCCCGGCCGGTAAAGCTCGTTGTAGCCGGCATAGGCGTCGGCCTGCAGGAGCCCCGACCAGGTGGCGAGATGGGCACGCGGATGCTCGGCGCGCCGGTCGCGGGCGTAGTGGAACAGCGCCGCCGGCGGTGCCGGACCGGCGAACGGCCGGTCGTCGCGGACGTAAATCCATAATCGGGCGGTGTCGGTCTTGCCTCTGGCCATCACCGGCACCGTGGTATCGTCGCCGTGCAGGCGCTCGGCGGCGAGGATATGGGCCTCGATCAGCCGGTAGACCGGCATCAGGGCGAAGGTGGCGGCACCGACCTGGTCCGCTAGGGTCGATATACTCAAAGGTACGCCTTCCCGGGCGAACCGGTCGGCCTGCCGGTTGAGCGGCTGGTGCTGGCCGTACTTCTCGAACAGCAGCATGGCGAGGAAGCTGGGTCCGGCCCAGCCACGCGGCACGACGTGGAACGGCGCCGGCGGCTGCGTGATCGTCTCGCAGTCCCGGCAGGCGAACTTCTCGCGCACGGTCTGGATCACCTTCCACGTGCGCGGAATCACCTCGAGCGTCTCGGTGATATCCTCGCCGAGCTTCGACAGCCGGTTGCCGCCGCAGGTCGGGCACGAACAGGGCGCGACGAGGACGACACGGTCGCGCGGCAGGTGCTCGGGAAACGGCTTGCGAACGGGCGGCTTGCGCTCGAAGCTGCGGACGCTGGCGGTCTTCTCGGCCGCGGCTACGGCGACGAGGGCATCCTCGCTGGCGTCGGCTTCGAGCTCCTCGAGTTGCAGCTCCATCTGGTCGAGCAGCCGGCGCGTCCGTTCGGCGCTGGCGCCGTACTGCTCGCGCTTCAGCTTGGCGATCTGCAGCTTGAGATGCGCGATCAGCGCCGCAGTGGCGCTCTCCCGTGCGTTGGCGTTGGCGAGCTTCGCTTCGGCCTCGTCGGCCCGCAAAACGGCTGCCGTAGCGAACGCCAGCAGCGCTTCCATATCGTTGGGCAAAGCAGAAATGGCGGTGACCACGAGGCCGAGTGAATCACCCGGCACGCCTTCCTGCAAGGGCAAAATGCAGGGGCGAACGGCTTATCCAGCGCTCTGCGGCCGCCAACTATACTGCGGGTTACGCCAGTCGATCCCGTCGAGCAGGCACGCCAGCTGCGAGGCGGTCAGGGCCACGATCCCGTCGGTTGCCGATGGCCAGATGAAGCGGCCCTTCTCGAGCCGCTTGGCATAGAGCGACATCCCGATCCCGTCGTGCCAGACAATCTTTACCAATGATCCGGCGCGTCCGCGAAAGACGTACAGGTCGCCGGAGAACGGATCCCGGCGCAACGCCTGCTGCACGATCAGCGCCAAACCCTGCATGCCCTTGCGCATATCGGTGTGCCCCATCGCAATCCATACCCGCGCGCCCGGTGGGATCACCGCAGCGCCCTCAGGGCTGCTGCCACGAGGACCGCCGACGCGCCTGGAAAGATGGTCATCCGCCGGCCGCGCCCGAGATCGACAACGAGCGCGGGACCAGATCCCGATCGCGGCGCGTCCGGGTCCGCCACCACGATCGCTTCGGCAAAGCCGGTAACCGACAGGTCGTCGGCAGACGGTGCCGTCTGCGCTGCCAGCTTCTTGCGCCAGGTGTAGAGCAACCCCGTCGAAATCTCGTGCCGCCGCGCTACGTCGGAGGCGCAAACCCCTGGCGCGAACGCCTCCGTCAAGATCTGCAGCCGCTGCTCGTCACTCCAGCGTCGCCGTCGCTCCGGCCCCGAAAACACCGTGATCTGGCCCATCGACCACTCCTAAGCGCGCTCATACGAGTGCTCTTAAGACCGGTCGTTCGCCGATCCGACGTACGCCTCCGGTGAGGGCCGCCTTGAGTGATTTGGCGGCTGCGGTGACGTAGCACTGGTGCAAGCGACGGTGTTTGCACCAGTGTTAGCGACGGTGCGATGGGCCAGGTCACGGTATATTCGGGTGTCGAGCGTCGTCGCCGGTGGAGCGACGAGCAGAAGCGGGCCTTGATCGATGCGGCGTTTGCGCCCGACGCGATTGTCGCTGAGGTGGCGCGGGTCGCGGATGTTCGACCGAGCCAGATCTATCGGTGGCGTCGCGACCTGTACGGCACTGGCCACGCGGGCGCGGGCTTTGCGCCGGTCGTTGTCAGCGCCGACGCCCGCGATGTCGCGCCAGCATCATCACCGCCGCCGGCGATGCTGGTCGAGGTCGGTGGCTCTGTCGTGCGGATCGCAGCGGACGCGCCGGCAAAGCTGGTGACGGCGGTCCTGCGGTCGCTGGCGCGGTGATCCCGGTCCCGGGCGGCGTCCGGATCTGGCTCGCAACCGGTCACACCGATATGCGTAAAGGCATGCACGGGCTGGCGCTGCAGGTGCAGCAGGGGCTGCGCCGCGACCCGCACGCGGGCGACCTGTACATCTTCCGCGGACGCACCGGTGGCCTAGTGAAGATCCTGTGGCACGACGGCCTCGGCACGTCGCTTTATGCGAAGCGGCTCGACCGCGGTCGCTTCGTCTGGCCTTCCGCGACCGACGGTGTCGTCGCGATCTCGGCGTCGCAGATGGCGTGCATGTTGGAGGGCATCGACTGGCGCAACCCGCAGCATACATGGCGGCCAAGCGCTGCGGGATAGGGTCTTTTCCCAAGCCAGACGACGCCAAAACGCTTCACGGTTCCTCGCGATTTTGCTATGTTGTGGGGGCGATGGAAGCGTTGTCTCCCGCCGATATTATTGCGCTCCGACAGGCGCTTGACGAGGCACGAAGCGATGCCGCCGTCGCCCGGGCCGACGCCGCCAACGCTCGCGCGATCAACTCCGACCTTGAGGCCCGCATCGCCCTTCAGGCGCTCCAGATCGCGATGCTCAAGCGCGACCGGTTCGGCCAGCGTTCGGAGCGCAGTCGGCGATTGATCGACCAGATGGAGCTGGCCTTCGAGGAGGCCGAGGCAACCGCCGCTGCCGACGAAGCCGCCGCCGCTCATGCTGCAGCGAAGACCACGACCGTCACCGCGTTCGTCCGCGCCCGGCCGTCGCGGCAACCGCTGCCCGCGCACCTGCCGCGCGAGCGCGTCGTGATCCCGAGCCCTCCCTGCTGCGCCGGCTGCGGTTCGAACCGCCTGTCGAAGCTCGGCGAGGATGTCACCGAGACCCTCGAGGTAATCCCGCGCCAGTGGAAGGTCATCCAGACGGTGCGCGAGCGCTTCGCCTGCCGGGCCTGCGAGCGCGTCAGCCAGCCGCCGGCTCCGTTCCACGTCACCCCGCGAGGCCTGTTCGGCGCGAGCATGCTGGCGATGCTCCTGTTCGAGAAGTTCGGGCAGCACCAGCCGTTAAACCGGCAACGCGACCGTTATGCGCATGAAGGTGTCGATCTCAGCCTGTCGACGCTGGCCGACCAGGTCGGCGCCTGCACCGCCGCGCTTAAACCACTGTATCGGTTGATCGAGGCCCACGTCCTCGCCGCCGAGCGCCTGCACGGCGACGATACCACGGTGCCCGTGCTGGCTAAGGTCAAGACCGATATCGGCCGCATCTGGACTTACGTCCGCGACGACCGGCCGTTCGGCGGCCCGGCCCCGCCGGCGGCGCTGTTCCACTACTCGCGCGACCGGCGCGGTGAGCATCCGCGTGATCATCTGGCCCACTATAACGGCATCCTGCAGGCCGATGCCTATGCCGGGTACAACGCGCTGTTCAAGCCGGGCCGCTCCGCCGGGCAGGTCGCCCGCGCGCTGTGCTGGGCACACGCACGGCGCAAGTTCTTCGTTCTCGCCGACGTCGCCACCCAGGTGAAGCGCAAGCCCGACATTGCCCCGGTGATCTCGCCATTGGCGCTCGAGGCGGTGGCGCGGATCGACCGTATCTTCGACATCGAACGCGCGATCTGCGGCAAGACCGCCGAAGAGCGGCTCGCCGTGCGTCAGGAACTCGTCACGCCCATCGTAACCGAGCTCGAACACTGGCTGCGCCAGCAACGTGCGACGCTTGCCCGGCATAATCCGGTCGCGGTGGCGATCAACTACATGCTCAAGGACTGGCCCGCGTTCACCCGGTTCCTTGCCGATGGACGGATCTGCCTGACCAACAATGCCGCCGAACGAGCCCTGCGCGGTGTCGCCCTCGGCAGGAAGTCGTGGCTGTTCGCCGGCTCCGACCGCGGCGGACAGCGCGCTGCGTTCATGTACTCGCTCATCGTCACCGCAAAGCTCAACGATATCGATCCGCAGGCGTGGCTCGCCGATGTCCTCGGCCGCATCGCCGAACTCCCACAGCAGCGCCTCGCCGAACTGCTCCCGTGGAACTGGCGATCCGACACCTCAAACGTTCCGATCGCTCAAGCCGCCTGAGCATGCAGCAGCGAGCCTGCGGCCCTCACCGGATGCGTACGATCCGACAAGGCGGCCCTCGCCGGATGGATACGTGGTACCAGTCCAAGGCGACAGTGGTGTGTGGACCGGTCTATTGTGCCTTCTTCGCGACGTCGCGCGACCCGGCTCGAGCCGGACGAGGTGGCCAGTTTCGCGTCCATAATGGCGACCGCGACCTCTACGTCAAAAATCTTTGGATATTGTCGTGGCCAGCGGTGAAACCGCCGTAGCATCGGCAACTAAAGCGCGCTGCGCATCAAACTAAATCTGGCCGGATTGCTAAAATTGGCGAGCCGACTACGGACCGTGACTGTCGACACCTGGGTCGTTTCGGCTCAGGTGCTGCAAACGTCGCCGATCGGGCCGGGCGAATATTCGCCCGGCCCTCGGTATTTTCAGACTTCGACCGCTTCAACATTGACAGCCGACTCAGCGAGCTCGCTCATCATGTCGTCGCCCCGGTGCATATCCGCTACAGCGGCCTCGAGCTTGTCCACGTCATCGTTAAGCTTAAGTGCCTTCGCGAATGCGGCGACCGTGCCAAAGCCGGTAATGCCATAGTGCGTCATACGCTGGTACTGAGCGATGATCGCGGCATCCAAGACCGGACCTGACTTCGGCGCATCCTCGACGGTGTGCTTGAGCGCCTCGGCGGCAAGACCCTCCATCCCCTTGCAATGCTCCTTCTTGGGCTTCTCGCCTTGCCCCTCGATAAGCGCTTTCAGCACGTCTGTGTGCTTGGCGATGCCGTCCTGCGACGCTTGAAGCATATCCTTCAGCTTGGGATCAGTCGCGTGCTTGGCTATTTTCTTAAGTGCCTTAGCCATCTGGTCGTTCGCTGACCACAGATCTGCTAACTCGTCTACGTAGAGCTCTTGCAGCGTTTCAATCTTTGCCATAGTCCATCTCCTCGTTGGTCGTGCAACACCCAGCCCAACGGCCGGGCAGGTATAATCGCTCCTTACCTCCAAAGATTGAGTTTGCACGCTCTCGAGACTTAGCGTGACACTCGTCTTCCAATGCCGTTTCGCTCAGGCGGCTCATCGCCAACCCCCGACCTTGTCGGGGGCCAAGATCATCTACGTCGCCACGGCGATCTATTACGTCCGACGCTATCTTGCTGCGGCAAAGGCGCTTCGGACGCTTGCTTTTCACTCGCCTGAATAATTGCCATCCCGGACCTTATTGATTTCGCACCGGCTTCCATCCTATAAAGTACATAATGAGAACACTCGCGCCAAAGGAGTCGCGCCATAGTTGTTGTCAAAGGAATTTTCTTGACGGGCCTTGCAACCGTCATCACGAGCCTGTCGGCGCTTCTCTAAGCGTTTACGCGTCCGATGTGTCGACCGCCATGTGTCCCACGTGGGTGATCGCCCAGAATGTCTCGGTGTATACGACGCTCCGTTGATCGAGAGCGGCATCCCGAGCACGACGCGCCGAGCGGGTGTGTCGGGCTGCACTCCGCTGAGCGCTTTATGCGCCTGCTCACGATGCTACCTGTTTTATGGTCGGGCAGCGGCCACGCTATATCCGGGAATATCTGCAAGGGTCGCATTCAGTTACAGCGCTGCACGAGACCATCGCTGGTTTCATGTCCGTTTTAAAAATTCACGATTCAACTAAACTATGGAGATAGCCGACGCGAGCCAATGCACCACAGGCTGTCTGCAATATCGATCGCCCGCATCAATTTAATATCGGTGCCTGTGTAGCGGTCTTGCTGGGGTCGACTGCCGGCGGGCTGTGTCCCTTAGCAATCCACATATTTATCACAAAAGTCGCGAGTGCGAGGACCACCACGGACGTCAAACCGACAACCCATCGCCTGCTCATCATTCGGCCTTCTAATCTGCGTCCGGACGTCCAATGTATTCGCCCGAGGTTCGACATTCATTTTGGGTATTCCTGGCGCTTGAGCCACGCCGGTTAGAGCAGCACGGTTATACATGCTAAACAGCTGCTGGCGACAAGTCCGTTTCGCTGCGGCGAATGCCCCCACCATAGACATTACGAACGCAGTGCGCTGCGCCGGATCTCAGCGGTCTTCAGTGTGGCATTCGTGTCGAGCCATCCCCCTCTCCCGCTGCACTACTGCTGAAGGGTTGGGGTCGACACTGCTTCGCGTGTACAAAGGGTCTGGCAAAGCCAATCTTGGACTGATCTCCGCCGGGGTCGCCTATCGCGGGTTTCTGAAGTTGATTTCCGCCCGGCGTGCTTATGCTGACCTATGACCTCGTCACCGATCCCAACGCGATCGCGACCCAGATGCGTGCGATCGTGCAGCACGTGCCCGCCGACGCGGCCAAGTTGATTGACGAGCAGATGAATACTGTTGTCATCGCCGCGACGGGGAAGAAAGGCCTCGGGCTCGAGCTGGCGCTTGTACTGGTCCTGTTCGGTGCAATGAAGGGCGCCGGCGCGGTCGCTATCGCGCTTCATGTTACATACAATGTTACCGAGGATCGCAGCTTCATTCACTCGACGCTGATCAACGCCGCCGTGACGATCGGCGCGGTCTTGGTCGCAGGTAACACTTAAGCGTCGGAATCAGCATTCGATGCGCTCGGCCATTCCGCCGCCGGGCTATCGGCTTTCTTGTCCGGCAGCAACCTCTCTGGGTCGTCCGCGTTTGCAAGTCCAGAAACGCTTTCCCTCGTGAAACAAAAATGTCGGGCCGCAGCAACGCCGCTGCGGCCCGACGATTGATTAAGCGGCAACGACGGCCGGATTGCGGCGCCGCGCGGCGGCACCGACGAGCCCGAAACCGGCAACAAGCATGACCCACGATGCGGGTTCGGGGACTGCGCCCGCGATGGTGTCGAGTTCAAACGAGTTGCTCGAAGACGCAAAGTTTACGCGGTCGATGGCAGCGCCGTCGAAGGCGAAGCTGACGCGACGGTTGTTCGTCGGCGAGCCCTGGCTACCATCGGCCGGGGCTGCGGGAACCTGGCCGCCAGTGAAAGATGCGACAAGGGCCGATCCCGAGAAAAAACTGACAGTATTGTAGTTGTCAATCGAGCCCCAGTAGAAGCTCAGGGCCTTGACCGCAGGCGAGATCGCCAGTGAGGCAATCTGGCCGCCGAGGACTGTCAGATACTGGGTCGTGTCGCCAAGCGGCGCGGCGTATTGGCCGCTCAATGAGCCCGTGGTCAGCTGATAACCGCCACCGAGCCCGGCAGCCGTATCGAAGTTGGTGATCAGGCGTTGGCCAGCCGGAACACCGGCGTCAGGGCCATTGGTAGACGACGCGATCGTCATTGCACCTGCCGGGATAGCGGCGAACATGGCGAGGATCGTGGTGGTGTGAAACAGGCTACGCATACAGACCCCTTCTGGAATTAATAATTCGGTAAGGACTCCTTAAACCCTCTCCACTCAGAGACAAGCTAATGAGTAGTTAACGCATTCGCTGATCGCGAACTTGTCAATGGGCGGGTGGGACCGCCGGAATGATCACACTGCTGCTCAGGTTTCGAAGCGCTGACGATTATGTCCGTAGAGCATCGGTGAAGCGGTCGGGCGGTCGTCAGCAATCAGATGCGCATGTGAGCGCCAGGCTTGAATCGATCGAAGACCGAGACGGGTGAGCGGAAGGCGAATTTGTCAGGATAAATAGCGGCAGCATCTCCAGAAATAGTAACGGCGACGGATGATCGCAGATGGCGCATTGAGGCCTAAGGTAAACGACGATTTATGTATCGCATCGACCCGCGCGACGGTCTCCTACACGCTAACACTGCTGTTCATCCTTGCCCTTGATGCGGTGCTGATCACGGTGAAATCGCTCGCCGTCGCCGGATCGCGGCGGCTTAGCGCGCTGCAGTCGATCGTCATGGTGCTGAGCGGCGCGGCGATCAATTTGTTTAGGCTATCCGATGAGGGCGAGCGTGAGGCCGCCGACGCTAAGTAGGCGGAGGTCAGGGCGCGACTGGGGACGATCGACGCGGTCCTCGTCGACATCGACCATTCGATGCCACCGGCGAAGACCCGACGATGATCGAGGCGCTACGCCGCCGCCACGGCGGCCGGCGCAAGGACTATGCCGTTACCGCCGACGACGCGGTCCAGGGCAACCCGGTCGCGCAGCTCCAGGCTCGACTGATCGAGGCCGAGCGTGGCGCATCGCCACGCCTATCGCGCTGATGCGATTACCGACGACGCCCGCCGCCGGATCGAACGCGAGCTCGACCCCGACGATGCGCGCAACCCGCACGCGCTCGAGAACGCGACCAGCGATCGTCTCGCCGAGCCCAAATCCGGGAGCTGATCGATCTGTAACGCAAGTCTTCGCCGCTCGCGTGAAAGGCCGACACCATGATGTCTGGTACCTTTGAGACCAGGATAGCTGGCGGCACCAGTTTGAGTTTGGGTAGCAACATCGATGCATGTCTTCGACGCGCTTGATACCGACCCAGATGGTGCGTGCCTGCAACGATTGCGAAGCCCTCACGATATGAGAATCCTGAATTACTGTGCCAAAGTCTGGGTCAGAATGTACAAGACCGATCCGAGCCGAATTGGTCGGCAATCAAAATCATATCTGAGTTGCTGCCGATCGTAACGGAGACGGGATATTATATATTGCTCGCGCCGGCCGTCTCGACGTTCCGCCTAGGTGTCAGTGGTGACACTTTACCGAAAGTCGTGGGTAAAGTGTCACCAGCGACACATCATTGTCAGTTGGTCGCAAATCCGACTCGTCGTGACTCAAACGGGATTCACTTCGGCGCGATAAGCGCCCTTCGTCCCGTGAGAACATTACGGGGACGCCTTATGGACATCGCAAACACGACACGGATGATCGACGTATGTGATATTCTTCTAAAATTGTCGGTCACTTCGGCGCGCCCGAGATACGCTTTCCTCGTACTCACTCTGATCTCGGAAGCGGCAGATGCCGCTGGCCGGGCAGGGCCGTTGGTTGTCGACGGCAACCATGAGCACTTGCTTCGAGATTGGCTCAGCGATGCACTATCCCCGCTTGTGCGAAGCGAGCGGAGGAATCTCTTGAGGCAACGTATTATTGCGCGCCTTGCGGCAGATTTGCCGGAAGATCCGATCATCGCCGAAGCCATCGTGTCGGCTGCGGTCGACGACCAGGTTCGCGCGTCGAGTAAGACCAACATCAGCCGTGCTGTCGGCGATCTCCTTCGAGCTGGCCTGGTGCGCCGCCACTATGCGGGTTGGCGGACCAATCATCAAAATCGCGGTGGCCGGCGATCGGCCGTGTATACCGTCGAAGCCGGAACGCTCGCCGCGCTCCGTCGACGTTCGATTTTAATCTAAGAACTACAGGCGGTATCACGCCAGCGTTATGCACGATTCCGCACGACGGCGCGTCGCAGGCAAGCTATCGAGCAAAAGCACCAGCGAGGTTCAGCTTATTTCTAACGAAACGTCGGCGGTCGATCTGCCTCTTAGGGGCGGTCGTGAGCATCAAACTTGATGCCTCAAGCTTTGCTTCCGCTGATCATGAACGCCCTCGTTGCGACGATGTTCGTCGCAAGCTTTCTGACGGTTGCTTATCTCAATCCAGCTGCAGCGAAAGCGCGCTGGCTGGCGCTCAGCTACGCCTTTGGAGCCCTCACGCCGATCTCCGAACTGGCGATCTTGCACGGGGCTTGGGGTGAGCCGCTGACGATGATTTCGTCGGGTAGCCTACTTATTGGGCTCGTCGTCATGTCGCCAGCACTCTCGCTTTTCTACGGCAGGCGACCAATGTTGATTGTTGCGGCTTCGATCATCGCGGCGGGGTTATCGTACCGGTGGCTGACGTGGGACGCGACGCGCGGATCGTTCTGGAATGAAATGGCCTTCCAGGTGTTTTTTGCGTTGGCCGCGGGCCTTTGCGCCGTCACCGTCAGACGGCAAGCACCTCGGTCAGCACTGAACACCGTCTTGTTCGGCATTTTCGTGCTGACGAGCTTACATTTCCTCATAAAGCCGTTCGCAGCTAGCAATCTTGGCACCGGGCCGACGAAGCAGGCTTACGCCGGATCGCTCTATGCGGTGATTTCGCAAATGACCACTGGCGTTCTGTTGATCGCAGGTGGGCTGATTTTGCTCATCACCGTTCTGCAGTCGGTCGTTCAGGCCAATCATGCTCTGGCCCACTCGGATCCGTTGACTGGCCTTCCCAACCGACGCGCGCTCCAGAAGTCGTTTGAGATGATAAAGTCGCAGCGGAGGGGCCCGAAAACGCCTGTATCGATTGCCATCGTCGACATCGACAACTTCAAGAGGATCAACGATCGGCTGGGACACGACGTCGGTGATGACGTCTTGCGCGCGGTGGCGACTTTATTGGATCACAACCGACCCGCGATCGCCAGCGTGGCCCGTATTGGCGGTGAGGAATTCGCGCTCGTCCTCCCCGAGCAGAACGAGCAGGGCGCGTTCCTCATATGCGATGCTCTCCGGCTGCTGATCGCCGAAATTCGAATGCCCGGCGTGCCGCAAATCACGGTAAGCATCGGCGTTACGCAGGCGCTACACGACGAGTTGTTGACCGACAGTCTCCGATGCGCGGATCGGGCATTGTACCAAGCAAAGCGAGCCGGACGGAACCGGTGCGAGCTCGCTGGGCAACGTGTAATTACACCGCTGGAAACCGATAACGGACTGAATGATAATACCAACGGCTCGCATCAAAGCGGCCTTGCTCGATCACCGCTTCAATTAAATCTAGGTAATGATATCTGAAAGGTTTTGTCGGCTATACTGACGCGATTGCGACCGATGCCGATCTGCTCTCACGGCGTATACATTAGCGTCGAAAAGGGACGCTCTCCTCCCCTCAATCTTAAGAAATATTGGGACAAGCTGCTGTAATAGGCGACGCGCACGGCATCGATCGGCGTTTAAGTCATGTTGATGGGCGTACAACGACATGGATCTGATCAGTCTAGACGGGGTCCTGCTTCGACAATCAATAGTATCGTCGTACGGTGATGACGCCCGTCGCGCGAGCTTATCCAGCTTGGCGCCGCCGCAACAGAGTGGACAATGGGACCGAACCTGCCATCCGTTCAGACCGCTGGCTCAACCACGTCTCCGCAAAGATGTCGCGCTTGCGGAAATGTTCGACCAGTTCGCGCGTGGCCCGGGTGAAGGTCGCGATCAACGCTCCCGTTTCCAGGTATCCAATGTCGGGGCCTAGTTCATCGGCGAGTTCGTCGACGACCATCATCATGATCGTCATCAATTTATTGTCGGCGCACCATGTCGCGAACTCGGGCCGCCCAAGTGGCAAGACAGCGATCAGGGCGACCGGGTCCGAATTCGTCGCCTTGGCAAAGCTGGCGATGCGCTCGAATGTCAGTGGTCCATGGCCGGCCTCGAATCGCTCGTAGGTTCGTAGCGGGAGTGCCATCGCCCTGGCGACCTCGCTCGCTCGCATCCGACGCTTGCTGCGGATCGCGCGCATCGCCGCCGACAGCAGGATCGTGTGGTCGCGATTAGTCGAGAATAAATCCATTGCATTAATCTCTCTGGTGAGACCCTTCGATATAGACGACATGATCGAGATCGTTGCGCAAGCCAAAGTAGCCCGCTCCGCCGCGCGAAGGATTTAGCCCGTTCTACGGCGGCGGACAGTGCGACGTTCCGCGAGATTATTTGGGCACCAGGTGTCGCGATCGCGTCAGAAAGTGGCGGGAGCGAAATTTCCGCCGAATATAGCTGGCGTATCCCAGCCGGTTGCTCGCCCGGTCGCGGCCGGCTCTCGGTCGGCGGAGGATATATGGCGAAATACAAGACTGAAACGACGCCGCGGTTCCGGGTTTTCTCGTTCCTCGCGCAAGCGCTTGCCGAGGGCATATATCGCCCCGGCGAATTTATCCGGATCGCGGAAGTTGCGCGTGATCTTGGCCTGAGCGGCACGCCGGTTCGCGAGGCGCTCTGTCGCCTAGCCGGTGCCCGGCTCGTCGAAGACCGCCAACGCGAAGGCTTTTGCCTCGTGCGGCTGACCCGCGACGAGGTTGCGGCCGCCTATGATCTCGAAGCGCATGTCTACAACCGCATCATCGACGGTCTTGAGGGTGAACAGCTCCCTGATGTCCCGACGTCCCCGGGCCAGGACTCCACAGGGGTGGGGCCACCGATCGCCTTTCAGATCCTGCAGCAGATGACGGCCAACGCGCTACTGCGGGCGCAAGCAATCGATCTCGGCGCCCGTCTCGCCCCGTATCGGCGGCATGAGACCGACGTCATCGCCGACGCTCGCGCCGACACGCTGCGTCTTGATCAAGCGGTTACGATTGGCGACTGGCAAGGCGTCCGGATTGCCCTCAAGCAATATGTCGACCGGCGCGTCGCAGCGGCGCACCGTCTGCAGGATGCCGGATCGCGCTGAGGCGGTACCACGTTGTCGAAACCTCATCAGATATAGTTTGGATATAGGTTGGGAAGGTTGCTTTCTGACTAGGCCGCGATGAAGCGGCAGTTACACGGAGAAGGCAAATGACAAAGAAGGGAAAGGTCCGGCTGACCCGGATTGGCTCGCTCAAGCGCGATACGCGCGCGAGTTTCGTCGGTGATCTCGCCGAAGGTGTGATCCGCTATCAGCAGCCGTAACGCGCCGGTGCCGGTCGCGCGCGACCGGCACCGTTTGCCGCAGATTGCCGCCCGGACCGACTGGACCAATCGAGCATGACCGAAATCAGTGCTGCCGGAATTTTCGCGGTCCGCCTCGGCGACGATGTCGTCTTTCTCGACGTTGCGACCGATACATATTCGTGCGTCCTCAGTGAGACGGATGACGCCCGCGGCAGCGGGCCTTTTGACTCTCTCACCCCGGATCAGATTGCCGGGCTCGTCACTGAAGGGCTGCTTACCGATGCGGCCGACTTGCCTGGTCAGGATGCGGTCGCCATCCTGGATCGTCGCCGATGGTGTGATTTACCCGCGCCGAGCCGGCGACGGCCGCTTGGCATCGGGGACTGGCTTACCTTCGCGCGCGCGCAGGGCTCGGCCGCGCGACTTTTACGCGGCGACAGTCTAGCGCCTGCCCTCGCTGCTGCTGAGCGGCTCGCGGCTGCGCCCTCTCGCCAAGCGGGGATGAGCGGCAACTCGAGCACGTCGATCGCCAAGATTGCATCAGCGGTTGCACGCTTCGACGCGATGGCGATCTGGTTGCCGCAAAGAGCCGCGTGTGTCGCGCATGCCCTCGCGCTGATGCATTTTCTGTGGCTGGAAGGCATTGCAACCGATTGGATCTTCGGCGTCCACCTGTATCCTTTTCGGGCGCATTGCTGGCTGGCAGCGGGCGAGCATGTCGTCGGAGATGCAAGCCACCGGGTTCTCGCCTTCGCGCCGATCATGGCCGTTTCTTCCAGGCGTCGGTGATGGACTTTGCGGCGGCATATTGGCCATTTGACGACCCCGCCGGCGCGGCGGTCGGCGTGCGCTTGCGGATTGCCCGACCGCCGGGGTGGCGCATAGTCGTCGATCTCCCTGGTGCTTTTGTCGCGGTCGATGACGACTTGGCGCGCAACAGGATTGGCGTGCCGCTCGACGACGGCCGGGGTGTGATCATCGGCCAACTGTTCGACCGCGCGGCCACGGAGGCGGGTACGGTGGCCACCGTCGATCCAAGCGCCTGGCGGGGCACCGACGCCATTGCAATCGGGCAAAAACTCCTGCGTCAGGCCTGGGGTGCCTATGTCGTCATCGTTCCCGGCCCCGGCCATGCAACGCTCGACATCGTTCGCGACCCGCTCGGGGCGCAGGACTGTGTGACGTGGCAGGCGGGACCGGTCCGGCTTGTCGCGTCGGGAGCGGCGTATCCTGCCGACATCGCCCCACCGTCGCCACTGGCGATCGACTGGGCGACTGTCGCGCTGCAGCTCACCGTGCCGGTGCGCGTCAGCGAGGCGGTCGCGCTTACTGCTATGGTCGCGGTTGAACCAGGGAGCCTCTGTCAGATCGCTGACGGCCGGATCAGGCAGCGGTCGCTTTGGCGCCCCGCAGACTATTGTTCGCCGCTCCAGTTCCCGACACCTGCTGCCCTCGAACAAATGATCGATGCCTGCGTCGCCGCATGGGCAAGCAGTTATATGAGACCGGTTGCCGAACTTTCAGGCGGGCTCGACTCATCGATTGTCGCCAGCGCACTGCAGCAATGTCCGACGAAGCCCGTGCATTGGTTTACGTATTTCGGGGAGGCGCCCGAGGCTGACGAACGAAGCTTTGCCCGAGCGACGGCATTGCGGCTCGATCTCGCGTTGACCGAAGTTGCGCGGTCAACACGCGCGCTCGTTTCGTCCGACTTCGAATCTGTGGCCGCGGGTTTGCGGCCCGGGATGGCAGGCATGGATATCCATCACGACCGGGACCTCGCTGAACGCGCAGACGATCTCGGTGCCGATGCGATCTTCACCGGGCAGGGCGGCGACGCTGTATTCTTCCAGATGCCGACGGCGGCCGTCGCCGCCGACATACTCGCGAGCGGTGCGTCGCCGATAGCCTTTGCCCGCGCGGCGATCCGCGCGGCGCATTGGACGCGATCGAGCGTGTGGTCAGTCGCGGCGTTGGCGCTCGCGCGCCGGTTTCCGTTCCCGCCGCCGCGACCGGCGTCGTTCGTCCGCTGTGCGCCGGGCGATCATCATTTGTGGTTCGACGGCTGCGAAAGCGTACCGCCGGCGAAGCGGCTTCAGATCTTCGGCTTGGCCAACAGTCGTGTGTACTTCGGTGCGAGCCTACGCTCCCGGCGCTGCGATCTCGTACATCCGCTGCTGTCGCAGCCGCTGGTCGAGCTCGTTCTTGCGACCCCGATCGCGCATCTGACCGGCGGCGACCGAGACCGCCGTCTCGCCCGTGACGCGTTCGCCGGGCGGCTCCCTCCGAGCGTGACCGGTCGGCACGGCAAAGGCGATCTCACCGCTTATTACGGCCGGCTGGTCGCGCGCAGTCGCCAGTTCCTGCAAGAATATTTATGCGAGGGACACCTCGCCGTGGCGGGATTGATTGACCGTCGCCGGCTTGCGTCGACGCTCGAGCCCGACAATCTTGCACCCTGTGATGCCTATACCGAGATTTTGAGCGCCGCGCTCATCGAATCTTGGCTTCGAATGCGTCGTCATGATTAGGCATGTCGACGGGGTGCCCGGGACCAAGTGTGGTGTCGAACCATGCGAAGATCCGCGTGTAGAGATCGCGGAGATTTGCGGGGCTGGCGACGACATGGCCTTCTCCCCAATAACTGGCCAGCACCACGTCCTTGTCCTGCCGGAACAGCGCCGAAAATAATTCTTCTGCCTGACCGAGCGCGGCGATGTCCTGATCGCCCTGAAGCAAGAGGACCGGAGCCTTGATCGTCTTGACCGCGAATATCGGACTGTTGGCAACGTAGATCGAGGGATTGACCCACGGCGGCACGCCGAGACGTGCCTGACCGGTCTCCGACCAGCCCGCCATCGTTGTTACCGAAAGGCCATCTTCGGGATGAACCCGCCGTGACGGCAGGAATGTGCCGTAAGCGCTGATGAAGTCGTAAAGGCCTCCAGACGCAACGATCGACCCAAAGCGCTCCGTCCGCGCGGCGATCGCAATTGCCGCGGAAGCGCCGAAGCTGTGACCCCAAATTGCGACCCTCGACCCGTCGATATCGTCACGCTGATCGACTTGGTCGAGGAGCGCGAGGACAGCCCTCGTCAGGGCCGCGGCCTGAAGACCGCCGCCCTGAGCACGCGGAAGGCTCGGCAGCAGGACAGCATAGCCCCGACCGGCCAGGACCTGCGCACTGATGCTATCGAGCGGCGCACCGGGCGCCTGATCGCGCGGCGGCAGCGGGCCGAACTCGCGCCCGGGATAGGGGACGATGACCAACGGATATCGTTCCCCCGGTCGGTGGTCAGCCGGCAGGAAGAGCCAGCTCGTCAGAGTCTGCCCGTCGGATCCGACACTGACGATCGGTGCCATTCGAGCGCTTTCAACCGACGCGAGATGCACGTTAATTGCTGCAAGCTCGACCGGCGCAAGGTCGGCGCGCGCGAGGAAAAGACGCGACGTCCCTTGCGGGTCGATCTGCTCTATGATCGCCATCGCACGGTGAGGCACGCGAGCGATAGCCGAAGCGCCTACGAGAGCAATTTCCGGTTCAGACTCGGTTCGCCCGGGGAAATGAATGATCAGGCCGCCCGGCGTCGTCGACCATTCAACAAGCGCATCGAGTTGACTTGGCGCGGCGCGCCCCCGTTCGCCGAGCTCGCTTGCCTGGCCGCCGACAATGCGCCCGCCAGGGCGCGACCGCAGGACGGTCAATCGCCGGCTGCGTCCGACCCGAACCAGCTGGTCGCCGTCACGCACGATGATCCCGCCGGGCTCCACTGCGGCGAGCGCCGGCGATACATGCGCGAGCCCCGCGGTGAGCGCCGTCGCGTGCCCGTGATCAAGTGCAAACCAGTCATCGCGCGGTGCGCTCCCGGCCATCGTTGGACGAGCATAGACGACCACTGTTTCCCCGCTCCAGCCCGCATGAATCACCGGCGCAAAGTCGGGGGGGCCGGTCACGACCGGAATAACCGAAGCGCCTCCAGGACGAACAGATTTACCTGTTGTGGCGTCGATCGACACCACGCTGCCCGTGTCCCATGCTGCTCCGTTGCCCCGCGAAAACGCAAGGAGACGACGGCCTCTTGGCGACCAGCTCAGCAGCGACCCGGCATAATCGCAGGACGTGCAGGCCGTGACCATTCGTGATCCGTCCGCATCGACAAGTACAAGGCGTCGCCGCCGTGTCGCCGTACCGACGCCCAGCGCAAGGGTAGTCGGCGCGATGTCGTCGCCGGCGAGTATGACCGCGATCCGACCGGTGGTTGCGGCTTCGAAATCTAAAATTGCGCCTTCGACAATCGTTTGGGTGGAGCCGCGGTCGACGTCGATTGCGACGAGCCGCAGCGCCGACGTCCGCGGCGTGACTGCGCGAAAGCGACCGCTTCCGACGGTGGTGACCGTGACCGCTTGACCGGTTGCGGCATGCTCCCAGAGCAGCGGCAGGTCATGCTTCGTTTGCCACCCGGCGCGCAGGTAGACTGGTAAATTCCCAGCGGGGTAAATGATTGCTGCGAGACGCGTCTCCGACAGCCATTGTACCGCGCGGCCCTCGCCGGGCAGGCCTGGCGTCAGTCCCAGCCAGCGCGTTGCCGTGGTCGTCAAATCGACCACCCCGAGTTCCCAAGCGCGCCCGCGGAGCCGAGCGACCGCGAGATGACGTCCGCCAGGCGAAAAGGCGAGCGCGACATAGCCGGTCGCCAAGTCAGCGGTCAGCAGCGGTCGAGCTGCCGTAGGCGCGTCGAGATCGACGACAAAAAGCGAGCCGAGCGTCAGCCCCTTATGGGTCTCAAGGTCGAACCGCGGTGCAGTCCCGGCGGCCCGGCGGCGCTCGATGACGAGCCACCGCCCCGTCGGATCGGGCAGGACTTGGGAAAATTGCTCGACGCGGAGAAGATCGTCGACGACGAACGGCCTTGCTAGGGCGGATGGAGCCACGACAAGCGAGATCAGCCCCCATGCCCACACGGCACTTACCCGGCGGCCGCCACGTGTGGCCCAACCCGGCGATATGCTCACCATTTCTTGGTAATCTGAAGCGACACGAACCGACCGAGCGCATCGGCATTGGCGGCGTCGTAACCGACCCCCGCCGCGGTGTTGACGAACGGCGGGCTTTGATCGGTAACGTTCTGCACATTGAGTGCGACGGCGATACCGTGCAGCGCGCCGGTCACGCGTTGCGGCGCATAGCGCAGTTGCAGGTCGAACGTTGCCCAGGCAGCAACTGTGCGACCGCCGAGATCGTGATACGCGTTGGCGAAGTTGACGCCAATCCCTGCACCGACATCCCCTCGCGTCCAATCGCTGCTTAGCCGGCCACGAAGTGCGAGGGGTTTGCCCGCGAGGTTGACGTTGTTCAGACCAGGCGCGGTCGGGGTCAGCTGTTCTCGATAATCGAAAAGGTTCGTTCCGGTTGCTGCGAGATCGAATTGGCTCCGCCCCGACGATACGGTGTACGCGACCGTCCAGTCGATGCCGTCGACGAGCGTGTTGGCGGTATTGACGTAGCGGGCGTCGACGATCGCGCCGATCGTCGACGGCGCATAACTACCATGGATGATCGACGCGGGGTCATTGATTAGGGCGGTAACGCGCGCGAGATCGGCGGCGCTGGTGGTCGGCGACACGATTGTGACGAACGGTACCAGCGCCGGATTGATGAGCGCGTCGGCAAGGTCGTCGAGGGCCGGCCGTCCGATGCGTGAGCGGAAGCTGGTCCGGAACCATGTCGCGCTCATCCGCACGCCGGGCAGCTTGGACGGCGTCAGGCCGATGCCGGCGGTCCATGAATCGGCTCGTTCGGGCCTGAGTTGCGGATTGCCGCCGGCAAGCAGGATCACCGCAGCCTGCCCGGTCGCGGTCGACAGCACCGTCCCGCTGATCCGCTCGGCGGTCGTCGTCTGGCGCAGATTCGGTGCGCGAAACGAGGTGCCGAAGCTCGCGCGAAGCTGCGCCCCCGGTGCTGGCGTCCAGACGATCCCGACCTTTGGATCCTCCGTCGCACCAAAGTCGCTGTAATTTTCGACGCGTCCTGCAAGGGTCAGGTCGAGCCGGCTCAGTCCCGGCAGCGCCGTGCTCGGGCCGACCAGTGGAACTCTGAGCTCGGCAAAGGCAGCTTCGACGGTACGGGCCGACCGATTTGGCAAGGTGATCGACGGGCTATCGGTGAACAGCAGAACCGCGCCGCTCGTGGTGAAGGCTTCGCGTCGGACATTGATCCCGAGCGCGAGCTTGACGGTGCCACCGGGCAGGTCGACGAGCGGGCCGTCAGCATCGACGTTGTAAGTCGTTACCCGGCTCAGACTATCGAACGCCTGATAACCGCTGCCGACAAAAGAAAGAATTGCTGCGCTGTTGACCGCTCCGTCGCCGAATGGATTGAAGAAACCGTCGCTCGCGGTGCTGTATGACGCGCCAGCCGGAACCGGTGCCGACCCCAGCGCTTCCGCGAGCGATTGGGTGTTGACGATATTGACGACACGGTTCCGCTCGAGCTGTTGGGCGAAGGCCAAATACGGGCGAACTTTCCACTGATGCCCGAGGCTGACTTCGGCACCCCCGGTGATCCCGATTGTCGCTGCGCTGCCCGTTGTCCGCGACGGGCCAAGTTCGCGGGCAAACGAGTATGCGATCAGGTCATACGGCTGGCCGTTGGGCGAAACGAAGAAAGGGTTGGCCGGCGTCGCAACGATGACCGCAGGCGACCCCGTGCCGCGAACTGCAAAGCTACGGTACGAATAGCGGCCGTCGAGCGATAGGGTGACGCCATCGCCGATGGTTTGAACGACGCGCGCATAGAGGCTGTGGCGATCTTGGCTCGGCAGGAGATCGGTATTGAGCCGTTGGTTCTCGAGATTGACGGTACCGGCGACAAAAGCGCCCGGCGTGAGCATCGTCCCGGTCTGACCAGGCGGAATGGCATAGGCCGGGCCGAAGCTGCCCGTGCCCGGGTCCAAGGCGAGAATATTTCCGGGCTGGCTGTAGAATTGGCGATGATCGGTGCCGCCGAGCGAGCGCAGATCGGCACTTTGCGCATAGGCGCGGGCGGACGAGGCGAGCGCGTCGCGATGATAATATTCGTAGGCGACGAGCGCTGACCCAGTGGGCCAGGTCGTTCCCAGCGTTTGTCCGGCCTGAAGCTCACGGGTGCCGCCGTGCGTGACCATCCCGGTCTCAAGGCGGGTGTCGGCCCCCTCGTAGCGATCCTTCAAGATGATGTTGACAACACCACCGACCGCGTCGGACCCGTAGATTGCCGATGCGCCGTCGAGCAGAATTTCAACGCGGTCGACCACCGACGCCGGTATGCTGGAAATGTCGCCGAACTCGCCCAGCGTTCCGGAGCCCGCGAGGCGGCGGCCGTTGACGAGCACAAGCGTGGCGCCGGCGCCCAGGCCCCGGAGATTAACACCAGTCGCGAGGCTCGCGTTGGTTCCCGAGCCGTCTGCAAGTGTCAACGCGCTTTGTTCACTGGCCGCCCCGCTAAAATTCGCGGGCAACGTCGCGAACGCCTCGGCGAGCGTGGCCCGGCCAAGCCGGTCGAGGTCGGTCCGGGAGATGATCGTGACCGGTGATGCGCTGGAGTCGCTCCCACGAATATGCGATCCCGTGACGATGATATCGGCGGCAGTCGGCTCGGCAGGCGAAGACGCTTGGCTTGGATTTGCGGCTTGTCTTGACGGTATCGCCAGATACGGTCGCCGGGTCTCCGAGGGTGGAGCCCGATCGAGGACGACGACATTTCCGTGAATGTTGCGAAAGACAATTGCGGTTTCAGCAAGCAGACGCCGCAGCGCATCGTCAGGTGTAAAAACCCCATTCAAGGCAGCGACGCTTTTACCCGCGACAAGGGGACTACGGTAGAGCAACTGGCGATGGGTTTGCCGGGCGTAGTCCTGCAGTGCGCGGTCGAGCGACCCGGAAGCGATGTGCACCACGATGGTCGTGGTCTCGCCGGCGGCGGCGGCGTTTGATGCGGTTGTTATTACCACCGCAAAAAACCCGACGCCGATTGATCCTGTAATGCTCAACTGTTTTCCCCGCGTTGCATCGCGGGCACGTTGCGTGCTGGCGATAAGCAGGAAACGCATCAGCCCCCAGTCAACCCTAAGCCGCTGTGAAACTCTGCTTCAGGTGGTTGAAGTCAAGGTGATGCTACCGTCCGCGTCTTTTACGGCGTGCAATGGAAAAAGTTCGGTGACGGCACCGAGAAACCCGTCGACATCGCCAATCTCGAAACGCCCATCGACCTCAGCGTCCCTGAGGCCCGACGCATCGAGCCGGATTTTGCGGACGGTGTACCGGTTCATCTCGGCGATGGCGACCGCGAGCGGTGTCTGGTGGAAGACGAGGTGCCCACTCAGCCAGTTCATCACCATCTCGATGTTGACATGTCGTGGCGTGTCGTACGGCACCCGGCCGAGCGTGATTGCTTCACCGGGGTTGAGAAAAACCGCAGGCCGGGCCTCGGCGTCTGGACCGTCGTAGATCCGAACTCGGCCATCAGTGAGGACAACGCGCGTTTCGTTGTCCCGGCGATCGACGTCGAACCGGGTTCCGGTTGCGACGATGCGGCCGCGGTTCGTTCGAACGATAAAGGGTAGCGACGGATCATGCGCGACCTCAAAATAGGCTTCGCCGCGCTCGAGTTCGAGTTGCCGACGCGTCGTATCGACTCGCGCAATCAAGCTGCTATCGGAATTGATGTGAACGCGCGATCCATCGGCCAGCCGGATGAGTTTCTGCTCCCCGACCGCTGTTGCGTATGTTGTCGGGCGGTCAAGGGCAATAAATAGGCCAGCGACCGCCAGCGACGCGACGAGTCCGCCGCTCCAGGCATAAGCTTTTATCGTATCGGCGATGCCACGTTTGCCGCCGCGTGCGAGCGCCGCGCGCGTGGCCTCCGCAATATCGCGGTCTGCGCCGAAGTCCGCTGCTCGACTCCACGCCGACTCGACTTGGTGATAAGCTTGGGCGTTTCGCGGGTCGCGTCGCCACTGGGCGAACGTCTCGAGTGTTTCGGTGTCGATGACGCGGCCGTTGAGCCGAGCCGCCCAGTTGGCGGCTTCGCGCGCGATGCGCTCTGTATCATCCGGGCGGTCAGTCATGGCGACAGTCGCCTAGTCCTTGAGGTGCCGGGCGCAAAGGGCCAACGCCTTGCTCAGCCGCCATTCTACAGTTTTTACCGAAATTGCGAAATGAGCGGCGATATCGTCGTTGCTCATCGAGGTGAAACGGCTGAGCATGAAGACGTCACGACAGGTCTGTGGCAGGCCAAGAACGATTTTCTTTAACAGTACGTCTGCTTCTTGTGTCGCGGCCGTCGACAGGCGGGCGTCGATGTCATCCCCGTCGCTATCGAGCGACGCGGGCCACCCGCGCACGACGGTCCGACGCATGTGATCGCGGGCGAGGTTCACGGCGATCTGACGCAGAAGCGCACGTGGATGGCGGGAGATGTCGTCGGACGTGTAGCGACCGACGCGGACATACGTATCTTGCACGAGATCTTCGGCATCCGCAGCGAAGCTGCCGAGTGTCCGACGCAACACTCCGGTCAGCCACGCCGCGTGCCGTCGGTACAGCACATCAAGCGACCCGCCCGACATATCGGAGGTCTTTTCCAAGCCAAGCGTTGTATCCGCGTGGGACAGTCCAGGAAGATTAGGTCCGATCGGCATCTTGCCTCCCTCAGGCGACGCAGCTGGGTTCCACCGCGCTGGCGGATAAGCTCGTGTCAGGGGAGTGCGCGACCATCGGACGACAACCGCGCAAAACGGCGGGCGCATCGATGGGGTGCGGCCATCCGGCCAGAAGGACGGATGCGTGTGACGCCTGGCTTCGGGATTACTCCCTGCAGAATACCCGGAAAGGGGATGCTGATCGTCGAATTCTGCGGTGACACCGGGAAATTGGCAAGCCACAAAATCCGTCTTCATCAGATGATGGTCCGATGACGCAGACGGTATCAGCTACGATCAGTTCGAGCGTCATTTGGCACTCGGCGATGTTTGGCTGGCCTATCTCGGCCGACGTTCTGTTTCAATTATCAACAGGCAACGGCTGCTGCGGCACCTCTTGAAGGCGATGCGACCGCGGCTTCGAGCGCCGCAATCCGGTCAACGCAAACGGCATGGACTGCTTGGCCAAGTGCTTCGACGCATTTGCCGAGCCACTCGAGCTCGGCCGCGTCGATCCTATAGTGCTTGGAATAACGCGCCTTCACGTAGGCGTCCTTGAGCTTCTCGAACATCGCCCGGTGCTGGCGGCTCTCGCGCGGCCATGCCGCAATCAGCCGTGCGTCGAGCCGCTCGGCCTGCGAGCGCAGGAAGGCAATATTGTGAACGTGCGGCGTGTAGAAGGTCAGCACAAGGAGGACGCAGTGGTAGAGGCGCTCGGTGGTTTGGTGAAGATCGAACGCTGCATCTTTCAAGAGATGCTCTTGCATCGCAAACTTGGCGAGTTTTTGTCGGCTCATCGCCGCCGGTAGCCACTCCTCGAGATATTCCTTCGCCAGGCAAAGCGCCTGCTCGGGCGTCTTCGGCTTTGGCGTGTGCAGGTCGGTGTCGTCGGCCTGGTAGACGGCGATGCCGTCCTTCGCCACGTCCATGAAGAAGTAGCGCCCGTGGGCGAGCCCGTCGTTCACTTCCTGCAGAGTGTGGACGATGAAGTTGACCGGGGTCCGCAGAGTCTGCGTGATCGACAGCTCTCGGATCAACCGTTCCTCGGCATCGGCCCAGTACGCCACCCGGTCGGTCAGCTCGCCCTGGTTGACGATGATCAGCAGGTCGTAGTCCGACTGATAGCCCTTGGCGGTATGCGGCTCGTCGACCCAGCCACCGCGCGCATAGCTGCCGTAAAGAACGACCTTGAGGATCTTGCCCGCCGCTCGCTTGCCGGTGGCATTCGCCTGCGCCAATCCGAACTCTTGGCACAGGATCGCGACAACGCGCTCGAGCTCGCGCTGCTTCGCCGCCGGCAGGTGATCGAGGCTGGTTTTCATCGCCCCAAGAATATCAGCACGGCACGGCGGCTTGGCAAGGATGATCGCAGGATCACCAAGCCTTTCCCGATATGAAGCTGCTCTCAACAAGCGTCGCGACGCCAGCAGAATGCCGTATCGCCTGGCCGCGTATATCAGCCGGGATCGGAGCGGAGACGGCAATGTCTGGACACATCGCGAAACACTATTCTGTCCCACTTCAACTGCGACTTAGTCCTGCGGCGAACGCACTCGCAGCGTCACACCGACGAATTTTAGGTCAATCTACGACAAGTTCCGGCGGATCATAGGTCAATCATCGACGCAATTTGCGATAGTAAAGAATACGAACCGAGGAATAACTGCCGATTTTATGTAGATCACCGAAATATCGGTGAGATACGAGCAGTCCTCTTGCGTTATCCTGCCGTTATAGGCGATTTTTTCGTGCAGCCGATGTGGCTGCGATGAGAAAAGGAACGCGAGGATGAATTTTAGTTCATTAGCTCCACGGGGGGGAGGTCGATTTATCGATATGGCCGTTGGTGCGGCGGTATGCGCTGTCGCCGCGGCGGCGGCACATGCCGGCGCCGACACCACGTTCGCGCCGGCGTTAACCAAGTTCACCGACTTTCTGGAAGGTTCAGGCGGTAAGATCATCACCGTCATGAGCCTCGCCGGCGGCGTCATCGGTATGGCGTCGGGGCGCTTCAGCCTCGGCCAGATTGCCGTGCCGGTCGGTGTTGGTGTCGGCGTCGGCACCGGTGTGCCGATCGTCACCGCCGCCGTCACCGCGCTGATCTAAGCGCGGTCTGTCGCAACCCAGAGGGCGGTGACACTTCATGTCGGATCAATATCAGATTCCCCAGCGGCTCGACGATCCCGAGCTCATCGGTCTGTGGACGATCGATGAGTTCCTCGCGATGGTCATCCCGTTTGGTTGGGGCATCCTTTCTCAGCACATATTTATCGGGATTCTTATTGCAGGGTTGGCGTGGTTTGGTCTGCGAAAAGCAAAGTCAGGTCGAGCTTCGTCGTGGCTGCTGCATGCTGCTTACTGGTATCTGCCGGGATCGTTCGTCCGACTAAAGCTGACACCGCCCTCGCATTGCCGCTTGTTGGCGGGGTGAGGGCAAATGCTCGCCGAGATCTCGCACGGCCGTTCGCAATCGCTGCTCAAGCAGCGCAATATGCTAGCGGTCTTCGCCCTGGCGCTGATCGGCATCGTTCTGATGCTGGTCCTCGCGCTGTCGACAAAAGATCGCGAGATGGTGTTGCAGCCGGTGCTGTCGCGTCCGCTTACGCTGTCATCGGCCGGCATCAGCCCTGAGTATTTAGAGCTGGTCACCCGCGATACCGCGGTGATGGTGCTCAACCGGACCCCGTCGGGCCTCGACTACTGGATGGAGCAGGTTCTCAAGGTCGTTCATCCGTCAGCCTACGGCCGGGTCAAGAACGCCCTGACCAAGATCGTCGCCGAGCAGATGGGCTCCGACGTCGCCCAGGCGTTCGCGATGACGCGAATGACCGTCGATCCCAAGCGTCTCGTGTCCGAAGTCACGGGTACCGTGACGACTTATGTCGGCACCAAGATCATCGCCAGCGATGTGCGGACCTTCCGCTTCCGCTGGTCCTACTCGGGGCTGTCGCTCAGCCTCGTCGAGTTCGGCGAGCTGGTCGCCGACAAGCCGGGAGCAGCATCATGAACATTCGCGATGCCGGGATTATCGGCTTCGCCACCGGCGGCGCAACGTACATCGCCGGCACGCTGGCGGCGGTCGAACCGCGGCTCAAGCTCGCCGGCCTCGGCTTGCTCGCCGTCGGCTCGATGTTCACCACGCGCCCCGCGCTCGCCGATCAGTACCGCATGGCGGGCGACAACGCCCGGGTCGAGTGCGTCGCGTCGAAGAAGGACCTGACCCGGATCAGCCTCGTCGGCGACCAGTTCGCCAACCTCAACAAGGTTGCGACCGGCGTCCCGTACAACGATTTCTCGGTGGTCAACGAGCCGGTGCGCGGCGACATTTATCTGTCGGTCCCCGAGACCTATGCGGCCAAGACGATCAACTTCTTCGCCACGTCGAAGAAGGGTTACGTCTACAAGTTCGCGTGCACCGTGTCGCCGGTCGAGGCGCAACAGGTGTTCGTCACCAACCCGGGTCTCGCTCAGGCGAAGGCGCGGGAGTGGGAAGAACAGACGCCGGTCGAGGAGACCGCGGTCCGCCTGATCAAGGCGATGGCGACCTCGGCGACAGTTGAAGGGTTCGAGGTTCGCCAGCCCAACTCGTCGCCCGCGATGGTCGGGTCGCTCTCAGTCCGTCTGATCGCCGAGTATCGCGGCGCCAGCCTGCTCGGCAAGGTTTTGCGGGTCGAGAACAAGGGCACCGCCCCGGTCACCCTGCACGAGGCCGACCTCGCGCCGCAGGGCACCTACGCCGTTACCATCGCCACGCCCGAGATCGGCCCCGGTCAGTCGACCGTCGCCTACCTCGTCGGCCAGAACGGGAACTGAGCCATGGCCGATCGTGACATGGGTGCGGGCGGCGAGCGCGATGCGAGCGGACGCGCTACGCGCGGCGGGCTCGGACGGGGTCGCGTCGCCGATCCGCGCGATCCGCTCGGCGGGGTCAACGCACGGACGAAGAAGCGGCAGGCGATGTGGCTCGCTGGGATCAGCGGCGTCGTCCTGCTTGCGGGCTCGAGCTACATCTTCAGCGGGTCGAGCAAGCCGGTGAAGAACGATCCGTCGCAGCCGCTCGTCACCAAGATCTCGACCGATGACATGGTCGGCAAGAACCTCGCCGACAAGGCGTGGCGCAGCCAGGCCGAGGTCATTCAGTCCGACCAGTCGATGCGGCTCAAGACGATCGAGGGCGAGGTGCCCAAGGTCCAGACGATGCAGCAGCAGATCGCCGATCTGCAGCAGCAGAACGCCGCGATGAAGGCCAACGGCGAGAAGGTGCTGCAGGTCCTCAACAGCGATAACGCCGCCAAGGCGGCGCAGATCGAAGCGTTGCGCAAGGGCGGCGGACCAAACGGTGGCACGCCCGGCGCTGGCGGTGCCGAGCCGTTTCGGGTCGCTGGATCGTCCGCCCCGGCCTATGGCCCCGCCGCGGGCGGCTACGACGCCCAGGGCCGACCGATGGTTGCCGGTGCCCCGGGAGCGCCGGGCGGGATGCCGTCGATCGCCGAGGTCAAGACGATCAGCTTCGGCGGCCAGGGAGCAACGGTCGGAGGTCCGAGCGGCAAAGACCCGATCGGGTTCAAGCTCGAGCATCCCGACGCACCGCCGACGGTGGTCGAGGATTCGATCGATTATCTCCCACCCAACTCGTACGCGTCGGCCAAGGTCATCGTCGGCGTCGATGCGTCCGCGGGCGTCCAGTCGCAGACCGATCCGCTTCCGGTGGTGCTGCGCATCACCGGGCCGGCCCGCTCGGTTGTCCAAAACGGTCGCGTCCTGACGACGAAGCTTGAGGGCTGCATCGTCAATGGTGCAGCGCGCGGCGATCTCTCGGCCGAGAAGATTTACGTTAAGCTCGCCAAGATGACCTGCGATCAGCCGGGCGGCCGCGTCGCGGTCAGCGAGGTCAAGGGCTTCATCAGCTTCGGCGGCAAGACCGGTGTGCGGGGCAGGGTGGTCACCCGCGAGGGCGGGTTGATCGGCCAGGCGTTCCTCGCCGGTATCGCCGGCGGGTTTGGCCGCGCCTTCACCGCCAACACGGACTCGGTGCTGCAGGGCTCGAACGTCACGGTCAACGGCACCCGCCAGCTCCTCGGCCCCGGCGCGATCGCCACCGGCGGCCTCGGCGAGGGCGTGTCGAAGGCCGGCGATATGGTCAGCAAGTATCTGATCGAGCGCGCTGAACAATATCAACCCGTGATCGAGATGCCGACCGGCATCGATGTCGAGATCGTGTTTCTCGACGGTGTTTACGTGAGGAGCAGTAAGTGAACCGTACATCGATTGGGCGGTTCGTCCGCTCGCCGGCAGTCGTCTTTGGTGGTGTCCTCGCGGGCGCGGCCGCGATCGGATTGGTCAGCGGCGTAGTTCCGGCGCTGGCGGCGGGACGGGTCGATATTTCATTGCGCGCCGCGCTCGCCAAGCGTTTGCCGCGGACCAAGATAACTGCGGTCGACTGCAACAAGCTGACGGGTCTGTGTGAGGTTAGCGCTGGCAACACGCTGTTCTACACCGACAAAAACGCCCGCTATCTCGTCATCGGTCGCGTCTACGATATGGAGACGCGGACCGACCTGACCGCGGCGAAGCTCCTCGAACTTAACCCCGACACGCTGCTCGGCGCAGCGGCGCACAACGACCCTGCAACCGGCGAAGGCGGCATTCGCGCTGCGCCGTCCAAGGTTGCGCTGTCCGAACTTCCCGCAGCCGGTGCGATCCGGTGGGGTCCCGCGACCGGCCCCAAGGTCGTCGTCTTCACCGACTTCCACTGCCCGTATTGCATGAAGCTGTCGGAAAGCCTCGGCGCGATCAGCGCGCGTGTCGAAGAGCGGCCGATTTCGGTCCTTGGCACGCGCGCGCTGAGCGACAAGGTCTACTGCGCCAAGAACCAGGTCGCCGCGCTCCACGGCGCGTATCGTCACGAAGAGCCGGAGACCGACACCGCGAAGTGCGACGTCTCGGGCCTCGATGCCAACGAGGCGTTCGCCAAGCGGCACATGTTCTCGGGCACGCCGATCGTCGTCCGCGCCGACGGCGCTGTGATCGAGGGCTTTCGTCCGGCGGCCGAGCTCGCCGCGTGGCTCAAGGGCGGCGCGGCATGATCCAGCTGGCGATCATGGCCGGCGCGACGATCGGGACGGTCGTCCGGCCCTTCTGGGTCCTGACCGCCGCTGCGTTCGCGGCTGTCGCCGATGTTCTGTTCTCTGGGAGGTGGTAATGAAGCACTTGCTACGGCTTGCGTTGATCGGGTCGGCTCTGCCGCTCGCCGGTTGCATGACCTCGGGCACCAACATGCACGGCGATTTCGCGTGCCGCGCGCCGAACGGCACCTGCGCGCCGATGTCATCGATCGATGCCAAGGCGGTCGCCGGCATGGGAGCATCCGCGCAACCGGTCGGCGGCATCGCTGATTCGGCGATGCCGCGCGAGGGCAGGGTGGTCACCGCGTCGACCGATGGCTCGCCCCCGGGACGCACCTCGGATCGTGTCCTTCGCGTCGTCTTCCCTGCGCATATCGATGCCAGCGGCATCTACCATGACGAGTCGACCGCCCACGCTGTGATCGAGCATGGTGGCTGGACCGACAGTCTGACCGGCGGCGCGCGGCGCAACGCCGAAGCGACACAGACCGCTGCGGTCGCACAGCCCGCTGGTCCTGACGGGTCGGCGACGAGCAAGCTCGCATCGCTCGACGAGGTGATCGCGGGGAAGGCGGCGAGTACGCGGAGGAGCGAAGGCCAAGCGGTCGCTGGCTCATTTACCCCGACGTCGGCGGTCTCGACACCTGTAGGGCCGCGTGCGGCGATCATGCGCTCAGCTGCAGCGATCGACCTTCGCGAGGCGGCGGCGGCGGCGTCGGCACTACCGGTTGCAGGTCTCGATCCGAACTTCGACACGCCCGATGTCGCCGCTGTGGTCGCCGATCAAACGACGGCGGCAGTAGAGCATTGCACCGGCTATCGCCCGGTCTGGTGGCATGGTCACGCCTATCGCCGCCTCCGCCCTGTACCCTGCCCGACGACCGTCGCTGCAACCGGAGTTATCTCGACCACTGGCGGTTCGGTTTCCTCCGCGTCGTCGACGCGCGCGCTCAACCTCGCGCGTCTTGATTCTGCAGCGGCTCCTGTCGCTGCCGCGGGTTCCATTGCGCCAGTGTCATCGCCTCCATCGTCTACGGTTTCCCCTCCGGTAATTACTCCGACGGCATCTGTGCCCGCGAACAAGGCTGTCGGCTACGCGCCCACGACTGATGCGAAGGTCGCTGCAGCCCGCGTCTCGATGCTGGCCAAGCCGATTATTGCCGATCAAAGCCGGCTTGGCCGCGCCGATGCCAAGGCGGCAGCGCCGCCGCCAATCAGTCAGCTCTTTGCCGGGACTGGTGTCACCGCGAGCGCGGTCACCGGCGAGACGCCGCAATGAGCATTTTCAGCAAGATCGCCGGTGCGGCCTTTGGCGACCGCGCCGAGCCCGACGCCGAGCGTCCCGTCATCGGTCTCGACATGCTGTCGAGCTTTCTGCCGTACCGGTCGTACGATGCGAAGGACGGGATTTTCCTTAACTCGCGCTCGAACGGCTTCGCGATCGAGATCCCGCCGTTTGTCGGCTCGGACGAGCGCACCGGCGAGGTACTGGCGCAGTTCTTCCAGGAGGCGATGCCACAGGGGGCCGACGTCCAAGTCCTGTCGTGGTCGAGCCCGCGCATCGCCCGCAACATCGGTGCGTGGTTCTTCCCGCGATACGAGTCCGGGGCGTTCTACCGGCGCATGGCGCGGCACCGCGCCAAGCACTTCTTCAACGGCGTCTGGACGTCGCTGTCGGTCGACGCGCCGTTCCATCTCAGAAACCATCGCGTCATCATCTCGGTGTCGGTCGACCATAAATCGAAGTCGTCCCGCGAGGAGCTGGTTCAGTGCCGTGACGGGCTTGTCAGCGTGCTGCGTTCGCTCGAGGCGAACGCGACGATCCTCGACCCGGTCGCGCTGATCGCGCTGGTCGACGATCTGACCTCACCGACGACGGCGAGCGAGGACGAGGCGGTCGACTATAACGCACTCGACCCGATCGCCGAGCAGGCAGTCCGCCGCGACATCGAGATCCATGTACACGAGGACCGGCTGATGCTGCGGACCGAGCGGATTCGGCCGACGGGCGAGAATGATGACGGCGTCGCCGAGATCGGTGAGGTCTATCCCGACACCTTCGACATTCGCCACTTCGGCGTGCGCAACTTCCCTCAGCGTTGGGCACCATGGGAGTGTGCCCGGCTGATCGGCGACCTGTTCTCCGACAAGCTGCGGCTGCCGTGTCCGACCGCGACTGTGCTGTGCCTGCGTTACCCCGATGAGACCAAGTCGAGCGGCAAGTCCGGGTTCAAGGTCATGCGGACGACGAGCCTCGCCGAGAGCCGTGGCGCAAAATACATGCCGAAGATCCGCGAGCAGTCGGCCGAGTGGAAGCACGTACAGGACCAGCTCGGCGAGGGCCGCAAGATCGTCCGGCTGCACTACGGGATCACGACTTATTCGGTCGCCGACGAGGGTGACACTAACGAGCGGACGCTGAAGTCGATCTACCGATCTGCCGGCTGGGACCTGATGGACGAGCGGTTCCTGCAAATCCAAGGTCTGCTGTCCGCGCTGCCGATGACGCTCGGCGACGGGCTCGGTGACGACATGGAGCGCCTCAAGCGGTTCAAGACGATGCTGACCTCGACCGCGGCCAACATGGCGCCGATGCAGGGTGAGTATCTCGGCGGGCCGATCGCGCACCTGCTCCTCGTCGGTAGGCGGGGTCAGCCGTTTTTCTGGTCGCCGTTCGAGAACGGCGCGGGCAACCACAACGTCACGATCATGGGCAAGTCGGGCTCGGGCAAGTCGGTGCTGCTCCAGGAGGTCTGCGCCGCGCTGTGCGGGGCAGGGGCCAAGATCGTCGTCATCGACGACGGCCGAAGCTTCATGAACTCGGTCAAGCTGCAGGGCGGGGCCTTCATCGAGTTTACGATGTCGTCGGGGTTCTGCCTCAACCCCTTCTCGATGATCGACGCCGAGCGGATCGCCATCGACGAGGACTATAAGCTCGACTGCCTGGCGATGCTCAAGGCGATCGTCGGCCAGATGTGCCGGTTCATCGACAAGCTCAACGACACCGAGCGCGGCTTGATCGACGCCGCAGTCAACCATGTCTGGGACACCCTCGGCAACACAGGATCGGTCCACGACGTCGCCCAGGCGCTCGCTGACGCCAAGAACCGCGATGCCAAGAACCTGTCGTTGGCGATGAGCCCGTTCTGCAAAGGGGGCACTTACGGCGGGTTCTTTGTCGGGCAGTCGACTTTGAAGCTCGAAGCCGATTTCACTGTGTTCGAGCTGAGTGACCTGTCGACGCGTGAGGAGCTGCGCGCCGTCGTCCTGACGACGATCATGTTCATGACGACCCAGATGATGACGCGCACGCCGCGCAGCGTGAAGAAGATGCTGCTGATCGACGAGGCGTGGCAGATGCTCAAGGGCGGCAGCACCGCCGATTTCGTCGAGGCGTACGCCCGGACCTGCCGCAAATATGGCGGCGCGCTGTGCACCGCGACCCAGTCGGTCAACGACTATTACAAGTCGCCCGGCGCGCAGGCCGCGCTCGAAAACTCGGACTGGATGCTCGTCCTCCAGCAGAAGCCCGAGACGATCGCCGACTTCAAGAGGCACGATCGCCTCGAGATGGACGCGGCCACCGAGACGATGATCCGGAGCCTCAAGCGTAACGGCTCGGAGTATTCCGAAGTGTTCATCAAAGGTCCGGAGATGAGGGCGCTGGGTCGCCTCGTCCTCGATCCGTTCTCGGCCACGGCGTATTCCAGCTCTCCCGCCACGTACGCGAGAATCGAAGCGCTGATGGCGCGCGGGATGACCGTCGACGCCGCGGTCGAGGCCGTCGCCTTCCCCGAACAGGAGGTTCCCTATGCAATCGCAGCCGAATGATGCTGCCGTCCGCGGCCAATTCCGCAGTCTCGACGATCTGCCCTCCGTTCCGGTGACGATAACCCAGGGCGCGGACACATATATTCGGCGTGAGCGTCCCACTTTGCGCAGCAGTGAGGCGCTCACCGATCTCGCCTATGTCGCCCTTACAACAACAGGCTGGCTTGCCGGAAACCTGCTTGGCATCCTTGGCTGTGCTGTGGCGATGTTCATCGTCATCAGCCACGGCCACGTCGACACCTTCTTCCTCCACGTCGACAACCTCGCCTCGCGCTACGTTGCCGCCGATCTCGGTCGCCGCGAAGCGTTCGAGCATCAGCTGGTGCAGGTCTTCGTCATCGTTCTCGGCGTGACGCTCGCGGTCCGCGGGCCGCTGTTCGTCCGGCGCGTGCGCCGCGAGTTGCGCGAAGGGAAGGGGGCATGAGCGCCGCTGATTCTCTGTACCTGCCGGGGTCCGACGGCTCGCGCGATGGCGAGCCGGTCGCGGTGGGTGATACGCCGATAGCACCGGTCGCACTCCAGGACCGTACGTTCGCCGGGTTGCCCATTCCGACGCTGATCCTCGCGGCGATCGTGTTGCTGCTCGGCCTGTTGTCGGCGTGGCAGACCCGCGAGATCCTCGCGTTGCGCTCGCATCGCATGGTCTCGGTCAGCCTCGCGACCATCGTTCGCGATTTCATCGCCACCGAGGCGCACAACGGCGGGACACCTGAGACCTCGGCAATGCGGACCAAGCTCTATCTGGCGGCGACCCAGGCGTCGATCCGTGAGCTGACCGAGCAGGGCACGACCGTGCTGGTATCCGAAGCCGTCGCCGGCAACTCAGTCCCCGACGTTACGCCGGCGCTCAAGGCGAACATCGATGCCAAGCTGAAGGCCGTCCAGATCTCGGCGGCGGGGAGGTAGCGATGCCGACGGGGCTCCACGCCGTGGTCGTTACGAGCAGCATGCTCCTGGCCGCCGCCAGCGTCGTGATCAGCGACGGCTCGTCGTCCCGCTGTGGTGTGCTCGGCGCGGGGCTCGGTCTGATCCCGTGTCTCGTCAAACCCTCGCGCGGCTCCCGTGTCCGCGCCTGCAATTCGGCTGGAGGCGAAGATGCCCGCTGACAAGATCATTGGTGGCTCGTCCGCCAGCGTGGCGACCGACAGGGAACGGTTCTGGACTGGCAAGCGCAAGCGCTTCTATGCGACGATCACCGGCGCCGGGCTGATCTATGCCGCCGCGAGCAGCCTGTCGGACTGGCGCGACACCCATACCATTCTCATCAATACGACGACGTCGCTGCCGAACTGGGCGTTCGTCCTCGACAAAAGCCACGAGCCCGTACGCGGTGCGCTGGTCTTCTTCGACCCACCGCCGTCGGCGCTGATGACCGCGCACTTCGGGGCGCACCCGTCGGCGTTCGGCAAGCGCGTCTACGGCGTCGCCGGCGATGTCGTCACCCGCGTCGGCCGGACCTTCTTTGTCAACGGCCACCCTGTTTCGGTGGCGAAAGCGACCTCGACGCGCGGCGAGCCGCTGGCGCTGGGACCGACCGGCGTCATCCCGCGCGGCTGCTTCTACGTCGGTTCGGGCCACAAGGACGGCTTCGACAGCCGCTACGCCGCGATCGGCTGGATCTGCATGAACCGCGTGTTCGGCACCGGGACTGCGATCCTGTGACCGTCGCGGTCGCCTGGGTCCGTTCGGGCGTGCCGATGTGGGAGGCGTGGGACGTCGAGATCTCGCGCGCTGAAGCGATCGCCGAGATCGATAAGCATGATGTCGAAGGTGGCTCGGCGGCCTTCCTCGCAGAGGTCGGCGACAAGCAGGACTATCGTGGTGCGGAGGTGCTCGAGTGGCTCGGCTACTAGTGCCTCGTTCATCCGCTATCCCGCGCACCGCCTGTGCGATCGTGGTAGCGTGCTTGGCTGCAAGCACGGTTGCCGCGCGCGACTACGGCCAGCTCGGCACGACCACACCGGTCATCGAGCCCGACCTTCTCGCCGCGATCGAGGCGCGTCTGCTCGCGGCGCAGGCCTCGGGCAAGATCGCCGCGATGAACAAGACGCTCGCCGCGCGGACCGAGGCCAAGGTCAAGCGGCCGCCGCCGGTTGAGGGCCTGTCGCCGACGACAGCGGTGCGGTCGTGGACCTATGACCCGACGATCACCGTCGGCAGCGACATCTTCGACCATCGCGGCAACCTGATCATTCCCAAGGGCCGCAAGGTCAACCCGCTCGACACCGTCTCGCTGCGTCAGAGCCTCGTGTTCATCGATGCCGACGACGCGGCGCAGCTGCGCTGGGCAATCAAGTCGACGACGGTCACCAATGCCAAGTTGATCCTCACCGGCGGGTCGCCGTTCACGGTGATGAAGGCAGAGCAGCGCCGAGTGTTTTTCGACCAGGGCGGCAAACTGATCGCGAAGTTCGGCATTCGCCACACGCCGGCGGTGGTCGAGCAGGCCGGACATGTTCTCAAGGTGACCGAGGTCGTGCCGCCTCGCGCTGCCCGTCGGGAGGCCGCGCTATGATCGGGTTGACGATCATCCGTGATTTGAACTTCCGCCAATGGCTCGCCGCGCGGCCTGGTCTGTGGCTCGAGGTCGGCGCGGTCGATGATTCGATTTCGCTGCTTGCCTTGTTGCTCGAGCGACGGCTGCTCGGTCTTCCGCCGATCGCCGCCCTTAGGGTCGCGCCGTCTCGCCGTCGGCCGTCGCGCAAGACGGCGCCGCCGCCACGTCCGACGTCCGCCAATAGCCTCAGTGGAGGTCATCCATGAACATGATCGACCAGAGCCGGATGGCGACACCACCGGCACCGCAGCCGCCGTACCTGCGTCGGCTTCGCCTCGCCAGCGCTACGCTGTGCCTCGTCACCGCGCTGGGCGTCGCCGGCATCGAGCCGATCCGCCAGTTCAGCATCTATGCGGTCGGGGTTGTTGCGGTCTCGATGATCGGCGCGATCGTCACCGTCCTGCTCTATTGGGTCCTGTGTCGTCGGGTCGAAGCGGCGTATTGGACGCCTGCTCGCGAGGCGGCTCACATCGACAGCGTCGTTCGTGGCATCGATCTGAGGCGCGCGGAGGGAAGGGGTCGACCGGCCTCCGGTCGCCGCGACGTCATCGTTCTCGATCGACGCGCCGCCGCACCCGAAGGGGTGTTTACCCGGCTGTGGGCGGCTACCGTCAGGCTCCGCCGCGGTCACAGCGCAAAGTGGTGGACGCCGCGATGAAGCGCGGGTCGTTCCTTTTCCGAGCGCTGGCGCGTGTGTCGATCATCATGGCCGCGTTCGGCCTTGGCGCGGCACCGCCGGTCGCAGCCGCCCCCGGCGTCTGCACCGGCCACTTCGTCAACCCGATCACCGACATCTGCTGGGGCTGCCTGTTCCCGTTGTCGGTGGGGGGCTTGTCGATCTGGCCGTCGTCGAACGTCGACACGTCGAACCCGGCGCTGCCGGTGTGCGCGTGCGCCACCCCGATCCCCCGGATCGGTATCGCCATGGGGTTTTGGGAGCCGGTTAGGCTTGCTGACGTCTCGATGAAGCCGTGGTGCTTCGTCAACCTCGGCGGCCTCAAGCTCGATCCCGGGTTGGACATCGGGTTCAAGACGATGGCGGGACCCAGCGCGGTCGGCGGCGACCAGCAGAACAATGGCAGCTGGCACATCCACTGGTACATGTACCCGCTGATCTACTGGCTCGAGCTGATCGGCGACTGGATCTGCCTCGAGAAGGGCTCGATCGACATCCTCTACCTGACCGAGATCGACCCGCTGTGGCAGGACAGCGAGCTGACGCTCATCATCAATCCCGAAGCGGTGATCTTCTCGAACCCGCTCGCGGTTGCCGCCTGCGCCGCCGATTGCGTGCTCGCATCGACCCATCTCCCCAATGACGCGCTGTTCTGGTGCGCCGGGTGCCAGGGGACGATGTACCCGCTCAACGGCAATAACTCGGCGCAATACGGCCACGTCCAGGGCAGCCGCCTCGCGCTCGAGCGGTTCGCGTTCAAGCTGCACCGTGAAGCGATCGCGTGGGGCACGTCGGGTGGGGCGGCGCTGTGCGGCCCGTACGTCATGCCGATCATGCAGAAGTCGCAGTACCGCTTCCAGATGACAAACCCGGTGCCGTCGACGTTCGGCCCGGGGACCTGTCCGCCGATCGGCGCGACGACCGCGGTCGGCTCGGGTCAGATGCTACCCGTCATCGGCGAGGACATGGGCTATCTCGTCTGGCGCAAACGCAATTGCTGCGTGCTGTGATGGCTGATCGTCTCCCGTCAGCGCCCCGCTTGCGCCTCCTCCTCCCCGCGCTTCTCGTGCTGGCGGTCGACGTCATCGTCGTGCCGTGGCTCGCGCCGATCCACGCGCAGGTTGTCGAAGGCGTCGATGTCGGCGCGGCGCGGGCGCGCGCCAAGGCGCAGTCGCACGACCTCGAAGCGTTCTCGGCCGAGGTCGGCAAGCGCGGCGAAGCGCTTCGTCAGGAAGCCCTCGATATGCGCACTAGCGCGCAAGCGAACCGGGCGCGTATCGGCTCGGTCAAGACGGGTGGCGCGAAGGGTGTTTTCGACTTCGATGCGATGATCGCCGGAGCTGATGCCTCCGCCGCGGGGTCGAAGACTGAGCGCCCCAAGCTGATCGTGTTCGCCTCGCTGTCGATGCCGGTGCCCTCACTCAAGACGCTGTGCCGCGATGTCACCAAGGCAGGCGGTGTCGTGGTCTTTCGCGGCTTCAAGAACGGGTCGGTCAAGGATTTCATGACCGGTCTCGCGCCCGCGTTCGACAAGGGGCAGAAGATCGACGGCGTCGGCATCGACCCACGACTGTTCCGCGCGTTCGATGTTCAGGCGGTGCCGACCTATGTCGTGACCGCCGGCGACGTCGAGCCGTGCGACGGGTTTCACTGCACAACGACGTTGCCCGCGTACGATCGCGTCGCTGGCAACGTCACCACCGACTATGCGCTGTCGACGATCGCCGGTGGGCGCGGTCCCGGATCGGCGGCGGCTAAGGTCTATCTTACGCGGCTTCGGCGCGGAGGGCAGGGGTGACGCCGCAGTTGCATGCGCAGTTGACGGCTGCGGGCCAAGCGGCTGCCGGAGGCGTGTGGCGCGTCGCCGGTGGGTATGCGCTGCTCACGTGCGGGATCGTGGTTTTGCTCCTGCTCATTCGCATTGCCGGTCTAGGAGCGGGAAGGCTGTGGCTGTCGCGCATCGAGCGGAAGCGTCTGATGACCCCCGCAGAGGTCCGGTTTTGGCACGTTCTCGAGATCGCGCTGCCCGACCAGCGCATCTTCGCCCAGGTCGGGATGGGGGCCTTGCTCAAGCCGGTTGCGGGTCTCTCAGGTAAGGAGTGGTGGTCGACGTTCGGCCGGTTCAGCCAGAAGGTCGTCGATTTTGTCGTCGTCGACAGTGCGGGCGAGGTCATCGCCATCGTCGAGCTCGACGATCATTCGCATGTGACCGCCAAGGATCAGGCGCGTGACGCGCTGCTCGCCTGCGGCGGCTATCCGGTCGTTCGATTCCTGCCCGGCGATGGGCGTAACCCGGCCGTTGTCCGCGCGAGGCTTATCGCGGGTGCGGAGCCGGGTCCGCAGCGACCGGCCCGCCGTCACCTCGAGGCGGTGCGATGATCGGGCGTCGCTTCATCGGTCTGCTCGTCGCCGCGGGTATCGCGTTCGGTGGCGGCGTCGCGATCGGTCAGACCGCACACGATGACGGCAAGGCGTTCGGGGCGCTGCTTCGCCCGCGCGCCGCGACCAATGCCAAGACGACGCCGACGCCGTCGACCATCCCCGGCTATGTCGCCACAACGCCGCCCGAGACGAGCTACTACACGTCGCCGAGCAGCCTCGCCCCCGCTGCCGCGGCTGCGGCACCGGGGACGACCGGTTATCAGGTCGTGACCTCGTCGGTCGCCAGTCGAGCGCATTTTGCGCCGGTCGATCTCGACGCGACGGTCGCGCGGGGCAGGACTGTTGCTGCCGATCCGATGACGTATGTCGCTGGCTACGGTGTCGCCGGAGCGCCGGGATCGTGTCATCCGCTGCCGCCGAGCACGCCCTCGGGCGCGACCTATGAGGTGACGTGCAACACCGGCTACACGATCGACCCATCGGTGCCGCATTCGTGCGTCATTCCGGTGACGCCGCAGTTCGCGTCGACCTATCGCTACGAGTGCACTGACGGCGATTATCGCGGTAATCACACCGCGAGCTGCGACCCGTTCTACGCCGCCGCCTGTAGTGTGACGGCATCGCGGCATGGCCGGTGCCTCGAGGGTGCGTGGCCCGATTGCGTCGAGCCCGGTGATCCGATCTACACGATGACGTGTTCGGCGATCGTTCCCGGGCAGACCCTGCTCGGCTCGTCGACCGTCTATACCGGCTCGGTGACCGATACGAGCGCGTGCGCGACCTGGGCCGGCGACACGACGTGCACGGCCGCGCCCGACGTCTGCACCGACAGCGATCCCGTCACGCGTATCGTCAGCGGCGTATCGGTCACGCAACCGTGTTGGGCGTGGTCGCGGACCTATACCTGTGGCGGCGGCCTCTCGACTGCACCGAGCAACGACTGTTCGAGTCTGCCGACCGGCTGCGTGTTCGAGCGCGAAGACTGCCTGAGCCCAGCGGGCTTGCCGTGCACGACGACCGACCGGGTCTATAAATGCCCGGTGCCGCCGGGTCCGGCCGACAAGACCCAGTTCATCTGTGACGGCGACGTCTACTGCCTCAACGGGTCGTGCGACACGATCGTCCGGACGCCGAACACCGACTTTGCCAACGCCGCGGTCGCGCTCAATGCCGCGAGCCAGGCGGGCAAAGAATTTAACCCCGCCGACCTCACCCTGTTCAAGGGATCGCGGCAGACCTGCCAGAAGGCGATCTTCGGGTTGATTAACTGCTGTGTGCCGCGCGGCCTGCCGCTGCTCGGCGGCTGCAACGCGGCCGACGCCGCCTTGAAGATCCAGCAGGACAAGGGGCTGTGCAGCCTCGTCGGTAGCTATTGCTCGAGCCACACCCTGTTCGGGATCTGCCTGCAGAAGAAGGAGGCGCACTGCTGCTACCTGTCGAAGATCAGCCGCATCCTGCAGGAGCAGGGCCGCGTCCAGATCGGCAAGCCGTACGGCGATCCGTCGAAGGAGACATGTCCCGGGTTCACCATGGACGAGTTCCAGCGGCTCGACCTGTCGCGGATGGATTTTAGCGAGATCTACGCCGACTTCACCGACGCCGCCGTCCTGCCCGACGAGCTGGCGACGACGACGTCAATGCAGACCAAGATCACCGACTATTTCGCGACGCACCACTGATGGAGGGCAATAATTTCATGACCGTGGCGTTCACTGACAGCGCGGGGATGACGATCATGGAGATCGGCATGGCGATGCTGCTCATGCGGACCGGATCAGCGGAGCTTGACGACTTCGCGGCCGAGTTCGCACGTCAGTTCCGGGTTCCGGTCGAGCCGGTCGACCTTCGCCCCTGCTATACCCGGATGCTCGAGCGGCACTGGATCGAGCCGCATCCGACCGAGCCGCTGCGCGTGCTTGTGACCAAAGCGGGCGAGGACACCACCTTTGCCGCGTTCGCCGGCTTCGTTCGCCTCGTCGACCCGACCGGCGATTACTTCAAGGCGTCGATCATCTTCGGGATGACGACGCGTGAGCACCAGGAGGATGACGATGGGTAACCCTGTGAACCGCGGGCGCGCGCTGCTCGCCTGCATTGCGACGCTGATGACGATCGCTGCGCCGATCGCGCCGGCGATCGCGGCGGACGGTGCCATGATCGAGGACCCGGCCAACGGCAGCAATTTCTATTGTGCCGAGCGCAAACTCGGCACCTGGTTCTATTGCACCAAGCCGAAGGCCAAGCCGGTCGATCCTGCGGTCGCGCCGCCCCCCGCAGCCCCGGCCGAGACTGCGACCGAGCGCCTCGACAAGGTCACCGCCGAGCTGCGCGAACTGAAGGCGAAGGCGATCCTCGAGCCGTCGACCGAGAACATCACCGCCTATGTCCAGTTTCAGCGTGAGCAGCTCGACCGCGCCAGCATGTTCTCCGACGTCTGGCAGCGCGCCGTGTGGCAGAACCCCGAGCTCGACTACACGCTCCAGCGCCCGGTCGGGACCGTCGCCAAGGCGGCGTGGCTCAATGACCGGAAGGTCGACCGCGACCAGGCGATCAACCATCTCGGCGAGCGCTACGGCATCTTCTACTTCTTCGCCCAGTCGTGCGGCGCGTGCGAGATCTTCTCGCCGATTTTGAAGTCGGTCACCGACAGCCATGGTCTGCACGTCATGGCGATCTCGACCGACGGCGGACCGTCCGACGTGTTCACCCATTATTCGGTCGACAGCGGCCAGCGCGAGCGCATGGGCCTGACGTCGAAGGCGACGCCGGCGGTGGTCCTGTTCGACACCGTCACGCATCGCGCGGTGCCGATCGGTTACGGCGTCATAGCCGCCGACGAGCTGATGGACCGGATCTACACGCTTACCCAGACGAAGCCCGGCAGTGATTACTGACCGCGCACCCGCAATCGGAGGCTGACAATGGACGCTCCCCGCTGGTTCATGATCGCGCTCGAGGCGTCGCTGAAGCGCGCGGGGAGGGGGCTGGTCACCCTTTATCTGGCACTATGCCCGATCTGTAATCTCGCCCGGCTGCTCATCTGGCTGCGTACCAAGATCAGCCTTCGCTCGCTCCCGCGCCTCTTCGGCCGGGCTGCCGGTCACGGCAGCGCGGCGCTGTTTGTCCTGGCCGCCGCCAACCTTCTGGTAGTTCCGCTGCTCACGTCGCCTGCGCGCGCCGACGTCGCCGGCGCGATGGACGGATACTTCAATGACATGGGCGCAGCGGCGAACGTCACCGGGCCTAGTGCGTATCAGGGACAGGAAGCGGGATATTACTCGGCCGGGAATATCTGGACGCGGTTTCCGCAGAAGAACACCAGCCTGATGAACCTGCAGCTGCCGCACGCCAGCGCCGGTTGCGGTGGCATCGACATTTTCGCGGGGTCGTTTTCGTTCATCAACTCGTCGCAGCTGATCTCGCTGATGAAGTCGATCGCCAACAATGCGGTTGGGTTCGCCTTCAAGCTCGCGATCGATACCGTTTGCCCCGAGTGCTCCAAGGTTATGGAGGAGATGAAGCAGACCGCGCAGCTGATGAACAATCAGGCGATCAACAGCTGCCAGATGGCGGCGGGCCTCGTCGGCTCGGTGTGGCCGAAGTCCGACATGGCCGACAAGGAGATCTGCCAGCAGTTCGGCAGCTCGACCGGCGTGTTCTCCGACATGGCGGCGTCGATGGCTGGCTGCGGCAACGGCGGTTCGCGGACGTCGACCCTGACCTCGGCGGCGGCTGATCCGCAGTTCAAGGATGCCGCGGCGATGAGCGTCCCGATCAACTTCACCTGGCACATGATGAAGAAGTCGGACTTCTTTGCGCCGGGCGGAACGATGGATACGAGTTTAGCCCAATACGTGATGACGATGGTCGGCACGATCATCTATGTGCCGGCAACCGACGGCAACCCGGGCGTCTACAATACAATTCCCGGCGACGTCTCGACGACGCTGGTGACCGCGCTTCTCGACGGCACCGACGCCACTGGGGCGGTCAAGGTGTGGACCTGCGATACGGCCGACCCGTGCACGGCGCCGACGCTGCAGCCGACGACGATCGCGGCGGCAAAGGCGATCCGCTACCGGGTAAAGGCGCTGATCGACGGCATGGCGGCAAACATGGCGAGCGACACGGCGCTGACCGCACAGCAGATCGCGCTGCTCCAGGTCGCATCATTGCCGCTCTACAAGATCCTCGCGGTTCAGGCGGCTGCCGGGCGGGGTGCGGGCATCGAAAGCTCGGACACGCTTGCCGAGATCACCTCGGTCGACCTGCTGACCTCGATCCTCGACCAGCTGATGGCCGAAGTCGGCAAGACCCGGGCGACGCTCACGGCTGCTGACGCGGTCAAGGCCGAGGCGTGGCAGGCGAACTTCGTCGCGACGCGGACCGCGCTCGCCGAGCGTCAGGCGAACACCCAGGCCAAGGTCTCGGCGCTGATGCAGATTATTCAGAAGACCGCGTTCCTCGAATCGACGCTCGCCGCCCAGATGTCGCCGACGATGACGGCGACGCTCGACTGGTCGCGTTCGGTCGGTTCGCACGGTCTGAACTAGGAGTCCTCGCCACGCGCAGAGGCGCGGGGCGGGAAAGCGCGGAGAAGGAAGGGCGCGTATGTCGGTCGTTGAGGTCTACACGATTGGGGGCGGCGAATACATCGTCAACACTTTCAACGCCGTTGCCGCGTGGACCGGAGAGGGCGGCTACAAGAGCCTGCTCCAGGTCGTCCTCGTCATGGGTTTCACCATGTCGTGCCTCGTTGTCGCCTTCAACAGCGACTGGCGGGCGTGGATCAACTGGTTCCTCCAGGGCACGCTGATGTACATGTGCCTGATGGTGCCAAGGGTCGACGTCCAGGTCATCGACCGGATCAACCCCAGCCTCGCACCGTCCTATGTTGCCAACGTGCCGATCGGCCTCGGCCTCGTCGCGAGCTTCACCAGCCAGGTCGGCGACTATCTCACGCGCGAATCCGAGGTCGTGTTCGGCATGCCGACCGACATGCAATATGCGACCAATGGCATGGTCTACGGGGCGCGTCTGATCGAAGCCGCAAACGCGATGCGGATCGACGATCCCGAGTTTGCGACCAACCTCGACGAGCATATCCGCAACTGCGTGTTCTACGACATCCTGCTCGGCCACAAGACGATGACGGCTCTCGGGGAAAGCACCGACTTATGGGCGTCGATCGGTCCGGGCAGCCCCGCGCGTGCCCAGAAATACATCACGATCGATCCGTTGAACGCGACGACCACGACCGACATCGTCACCTGTCAGACTGCCTATGGCCGCTTGTCGACGGCATGGACCGATGCCGAGAACCGCGCAACGTGGGGCTTGGGTCGGCTGCTCTACAAAGGCCCGGACGCCGTCGTCGGTGCCAAGCTCGCGGCCGACCTCGGCGGCGCATACACGTTCCTGACCGGAGTCAGTCAGGACGGCTCGGCGACGTTCAAGCAGACGCTGTTGTTGAACGCGTTCACCCAGTCGATGCACACAATGTCGGCGTCCGGCGGCGGTGGCGCGGTCGACGTCTATGCGCAGACGCGCGCCGAAATCCAGACCAAGAACACCTACGGATCGATCTCCGCGGCGGCGCAGAAGTGGGTGCCGATCCTCCACGTCGTGCTGACGGTAATGTTCTATGCCCTGTTCCCGGTGCTCTTCCCGTTGTTCCTGCTGCCGACCGGCGGGGTCCCCGCTCTGAAAGGCTACGTCACCGGGTTCTTCTATCTCGCCGCGTGGGGGCCGCTGTTTGCGATCCTCCATATGATCATGATGCTGAAAGGCGTCGACACGCTAACGGGTGCCGCTGGCGGCGAGATGCACCAATCTCCGACGCTGTTCCACATCGGTGGCATCAGCGATGCGGCGAGCGATATCGCGATGCTCGCGGGTTATATGATGGCGTCGGTGCCGTTCCTCGCCGGCGGCATCGCCAAGGGCGCGATGGCGATCTCGAGCAACGCGACGAGCTTCCTGCAGCCGTCGCAGAACGCGGCCGAGGTCGCGGCGAACGAGGCGTCGACCGGCAACATCGCGCTCGGCAACACCAGCCTCGATAATTTCTCGGGCAACAATCGCTCGTCGAACAACTGGAGCGACGTCGCCAGCTACTCGTCGGGCGCATCAGTCTTCAACACGCGCGGCAGCGACGGGTTCATGACGCACGGCTACCCGGGAGCCGAGGTCGGCGATGCCAGCGGCGCACTCTCTCGCCTTGCGGTCACCCCATCGCTGACGTCGGATCTGCAGTCGTCGTTCTCGACGTCGGCAACCGAGGCCCGTTCGCGATCGGAGACATTGTCGAATAGCGCGTCGTCCTCGCTTTCCACGGCGAACACGCAGGCGAGCGAGCTGCGCTCGGCGCTTCAGCATACGGTGTCGAACAGCAATGACATTGGTGCTGATACACGGCAGTCGATCACGTCGGGCCTTAGCGCTCAACGGCAGCTATCCCAGCGCCTTCAGGAGAGCGCTCACCTCTCCAAGGCGGAGGCCGACGGTGCGGCGTCCGAGTTGTTCCTGACCGGGCAGGTAGACGGCAGTCTCAGCACCCCGGGCGGTGGGTTTCTTGGCGCTCGCGCTGGTATCAGCGGCGCTGCTGGCGGCCGGAAAAGCTCCTCTAACTCGAGCACGACGACAGGCAGCGTTGACGCCGGCAAAGCTCGCGAGATCCTCGCTAGCGTGGCAGAGTCGAAGGATTTCCGCGACCAGCGCGACGACTTCAATCGCGCTGTTAGGAGCACGGGCGATAGCTCCATTTCGGCGAAAGCAAATTCAGCAAGCGCCTCGTACTCTCAGGCTGCCAGTCGTAGTCAGGAGGCACGCACTTCGTATGACCAGGCTCAGCGTTTTGAGAAGTCAGCTTCACTGCGTGATAGTGAAGGCGTGTCGGTCTCTGGCAACCTCAGCCAGCGCTTCGTGGAATATGTCCACGGCGAGCAGCGCAAACTCGCCGCCGGCGGTGCCTACGCTGACGGTACTAAGCCGTGGAATCCGACCCGTGAACTTGCATCGACGCCGGACGAGCAGGCACAGCAGGCGTTCTTCATTGCCGGCTTTGTGAAGGCGGAACGTGCGCGGGTTGCCGCTGGGGTCGAACCGAGCCTCGTCGCGCCGACGCCGGCTGGAATTACCCGACCGAGCGCAAACGCCCAGTCCAAGATACATCCAGTGTCCACTGGGTCCGTATCGTCAGCTGGAAGTATCCCGTCTGCGTCTGGACCTGACGGCGGATCACTGGATGCCGGACGCGCCGCATTTGCGCAGGAGTTTGTGTCTGGTCGGCAGTATGGCGGTCGCGTCATCGACCGTGGGGTCGGTGATCTTCGGAGTGCCACGCGAGGTGTGTCAGCTGATCCGGATAAGAGCGTTCGTTCTGTCGGTCCCAAGCATTGGGCCGGTTGGGCAAGCGACGCCACAAACGGCATCGTTCCTTGAAGACTCCTATAGAATCCGGGGCAGTCTGCAGGCTAACCGCAAACTATCAGGTAGACCCTCTACTCAGGCCCACCCAAATGCAGAAGCAGACGGGCAATGCCACAACAAGCACAAGTATGGTGATCGTTAGCCATCGCGGCTGCGTCTTTTCCCGTACAAATGCACCGAGGCGGTTATTCACGATCGCGTCGTTGAGCTGGCGGAAACCTTCCAAATCGGCCGGACGCGCGGCCTCGAGCTTCGCAACCTGGTCGCGAAGGCGGGCAACTTCAGCCTCAAGAGCAACGTCGCTCATCACACCGTCCATTCAGAACAATACAAGTACACTTCTAGCACAATCTGCGCTACGATTCCAGTCCGTCACCGATGGATCGTGCGCCATGCCAAGCCTTTCCACTCCCGCGCCGTACACACTGATCGACGGTCGTCTCGAGCTGCTGGCCGTCGATCACGCTCGCAATATCGCTCGTCGCTATGCGCTCGAGGTGTCGGAAGACCTGTTCGGTTTCCACGTCGTCGAGACGGCGTGGGGCAGGGTTGGGGGATGGACGACGGCCAAGCGCGTATCGTTTCCGACGCTCGCCGAGGCGGATCGGCTGATCTCCCATCATCTTCGTCGCCGGGCGTCGGCCGAGCGACGGATCGGTGTCGCATATCGGCCTGTAGGAGCGTGATGCGGGCCGCCCTGATCCTTGCCGCCGCCGTTGCGATCGCTTCTCCCGCGAGCGCGTGGGGTGACAGGGGCCACCGCGCGATCGCCGACATTGCCTGGACGCAGCTGACGCCGGTGGCGAAGCGCGACGTCGCGCAGCTGCTGGTGGCCGCGCCCGATCTGGCGACGCCGGTATGTCCGGTTGGATCGTTCGAGGATGGCGCAACGTGGGCGGATTGCGTTCGGTCGCAGGACCGCGATCGCTATGCGCAGACCGCGACATGGCATTATGTCGACGTCTCGATCTGTCGGCCGTTCGTACTGCCCGAGGACCGCGAGGCCCGGTTCGTTGTTCGTCGCTACGATCGCGAGCTCGCCGTGCTCGCCAACAGGAATGCTCCCGCAACGGTTCGCCTCGAGGCACTTCTTTGGGTTGAGCATCTGGTCGGGGATATCCATCAACCGCTTCACGTCGGTGATGATGGCGATCGCGGAGGTAATGAGGTCAAGGTGGTGCCTCAATTCGGGCGCTACCCGCTCAACCTCCACGCCGAATGGGACCGGGTGCTGGTCGATGACGCCCTGCGTGCAACACCGGGTGGTGTTGCAGGTCTTGCCGCCGCCGCTGCGGATTACGCCGGTCGAGCGCGCGAGTTGTCGCCGGCGGCGTGGGCGCGGGAGAGCTGGGATATCGCCGTTCGCGTGGCCTATCGGCACTTGTCGGTCATCGATTCATGCGGTCGCGGCCATCGCTCGATCGATCTCGGCGAGGATTATAGGGTCACTGCTATTCCGATCGTCCAAGTTCAGCTTGAGCGTGCAGGGGTCCGGCTTGCATCGGTTCTCAATTCAGTCTTGCGGTAAGGTGGCGTCTCCAGACGGCGCTGGTCGTATTCACACACGGATTCGTCTGTGCTCAGGGTCAGCAAAGTTCGTCGAACAGCTTTGGCGCGAGGCACAGGCGATAGGTGGCGCGTGAGCAGGCGACGTAGAGAAGATTGAGGAGCTGATCTGTTTCCTCGGTCTTGGTCGCATCCTTGGCGCGTCTGGCCATAAGCTCGCGCGGAGAGTCGAAGTCGTCGAGCACGAACACAGTGCGAAACTCCCGCCCTTTGACCTTGTGCGCGGTCGACACGGTGATCTGCGCGTCGCCTTCCTTGTCACGGTGCAGGCCGGCGAGCCTCTGCAGCAGCGCTGGAAGCTCAGAGCCGTGCTTCTCGACGATGTCGCGCAGCCGCCGTGCATCGACGTCGCCGCGCTCGGCCGCGTCGTTAAACTGTCCCCACGACGTGAAGCGGGAAACGTCGGCGTCGGTGACCTGAGCAAGCTGGTTGTGGCGCAGCGCGTAGGCCGATGAAAGTTGGCGCTCGAGCCCGGCAAACCCGCCGATGAGGTGGAACGGCTTATCGACCAGCGACAGGCCTTCGAACAGGCGCGCGTTGGTCCGGGCGAGGATTGCGGTGCCGGGGCCGGCACTTGCTGCCCCGCCGTAGCGGACGATCTCATTCTCGATCGCAGGGTTGCCGTGCAGCGGCCGCCGCGGCGGCCGCGAGTGGTGCTTGAGGATGCGGTTGCACAGCGTCGCGATCTTCGGGCCGAAGCGCCAGCTGTGCGTTAGCGGCAATTCCTCCGCCGAGAACTGCTGCATCGCATCGATTGCGCCCCTGAAACGGTAGATCGACTGGTACGTGTCGCCGACCACGACCGTCGGGAGCGCCGCCTTGCGCGCGACTGAGATCAGCACCGGGTTGAGGTCCTGGGCTTCGTCGAGAAGGAGATATGCAAAATTCCCTTCGATCCGATGCCACAGCTCGAACGCCTTGAGGTAAGTGTCGTGGGTAATTGGCAGGTCGTGCCGCTCGAACCGGAGCAGCTTGACGGCGATCGCCTTGACCATGTGGCGGATCGCCGACCGTTGGTCGAGATCCGCGAGCTGGCAGTGGTCGGCGCGCAGCTTGCTGCCGGCATCGATCAGGAAGCTGTCGAGCGTGTTCAGGATAGCGGCACGAACCTGACCGTAGGTCATGCCATCGACCGGGCGGATAAACTCATCGTAGGGGCGCAGGTGCTCGAAGCGGAACTTGTTGATCGGGTCGCCGCGCTTGCCGATCTGCAGCGCGCGGTGTGCGAAGCTATGGGCGGTTCGCGTCTCGATCGAGCCCGGGAACTTCCGCCGCGCCTCGTCGGCGATCGAGCGATTGAACGCCAGATAGAGGCCTTTCGCCGGCCAGCGCTTGGCATATTCGACGAGGGTCGAGGTCTTTCCGCATCCGGCACCGGCGGCAACTTTGATGATGCCTTGTGGCGGTCGCGCGAGAATCTGCGCTTGTTCGGGCGTCGGGGTCATCGATGTCTTACTGATGGTTGGCCGACCGCGCTTCTATGTGCGACCTGCATAAATATATGATTTCGTCGGGATACATGATTAGCGCGGACGACACGAGACGATTGAACGGTCTGAATGCGCGCACCTTGTTTTTAAGGGTGCACGGCGTCGAAGAATGGCGGTAGGCGAACTAAGCTATGATCGGCTTTAGAAGCCCAATCAATAATGGTGCTCGCCACGCCGGCTATGGGGAGCGTCGCACCGGGTCGCCACGCAAAATGCTCGACACCTTCCGTTGCTAGGAACGCGGCAAGCGCATCGTTGTCGATCTCGTTTTCAGTATCGGCGGCGATGTGAACGGCGATCGCAGTGGGCTGCGTATCAGTCAATGTGATGTTCGCGATCGTCCGGTCAGGATTCAGGTCGACCCGAAGTCCCTTGACGAACTTTCGCTGCGCCGCGACGGCGATGCGAAGCAGTTCGCGCTCGGGCAAGTTCTCGTATGGCAGCCATTCACGGGTCACCGGCATAAGGGCGATATCGAACATCTCTGCCGCGCCGGATGGTCTCAGCGCGAAGCTGGCAGCGATGATCAGATGACCGTCTTCGGCGGCCGACGATCGCCACAGATCATGCTCGAGCGCAAACCGCTTGTGGAACCGCGCGGCGGTGTCGGTGTCCATGTACAGCGGCCAATCGGCGAGGTGTCGGAGGGTGATGACCTCGCCGTAGCGGGACGCACCGATCGACTTCACCTCGCCGATCACGACCATCAGCGTGTCGGAAACACGGGCAGGGGCCAGCGTCGTATGCCGTCGACCCGCTATGCCGGCGACGTCATCGCTCTTAAACGTCTCGGGGATGAACACGCACGGGCCGAGCGTGGCGCCTTTGGCCCAGCAGTGTTCGACGGCACCGAGCAGCGCACGGCGAACGACGTACCAGTTTCGTTTGCCTGCCATGCGCGGCACCCAGTGGGTCAGCTCGGCCTTGTACCACAGGACATGAAGCAGGCCGCGCATCGATAGCTTGCGCCCATTGTGCTTCAACGCGGGCTTCTCGTTGGTGATCGCCGACGGGGCTGCACGCGCCGCGCCGCGTTTCAGCGGGAACGCGAGCTTCAAATAGACGTCGCCCGTCTCGTCTTCGCAGACCGCGTTGCCGAGGACCTGGCCGATTCCGGTTAGATCATCAGGAGCATCATAGTGATCGCACCCGGGCAGATGCTGCGCGCCGCTACCAGGCCAGCGTGCAAGCACGCAACCACCGGTTCTTTTGGCGACGTAGAGCGCAAGCTCAACATCGTCCCGGCATTCGCATAGAGCCCGCGCGCGCTTGGCGTGGGCGCGGGCGAGGATCGCCTCGAAGTCCTCATCCGCCGGCGAAACGGACCGGTCGAATAGTCGATAGCTTTGCATATCGTCCCCCCCGTTCATCGGCCGGAATCGACTGCGGCCCAAAGTTTGATAATATGGGTTATGTTAAATGATTACAATTGGTTAGGCAGTTTTTTGGGTTTGACGATACGCCTCCATAGCCTGCCGGTGGCGTCTGAGGTGCTGGTGCCAAGGCCGCATTCTCCGGCAATGACGGGTCAGCTTGTTGAACGCTTCAAGCAGTGCGACGGCGATCATCTTCGCCATGTCATTGAAGACTCATTGTCTTTCGCCGTAATTAAGATTGTGGGCTGCGTCATTGCGGCTAAAGGCCGTGGTCTGGTTGGATTTCCGGTGCGCGCGCGGGCACGCGCTCGATGAACCGCTCGGGCGGCGCGCGTGACGGTTCTGGTGCCTCCGACTTCGCATTCCGCGCTGCGATGCCGGCGGCGATCGCTTCGCGCTCTCCAGGGCGGACTGGTGGCGACAGAGAGCGCAGCGCGCCGATAATTTCGAGAGCGCTCGTCTTGTCGCCACTATTGCCCTCGAGGCCGGCGGCGATGCGGTCGTGGCTGTCAATGACGAGCGTTATCGCATCGCGTGGGCGGGTCGTGTTGACGAGAAACAGCTTGGCGCTCGCGAGCGAGCGTTCGCTGCTGTCCATCACTGCGATTGCGCGGTCGGCGGTCGCCCCCTGGACCTTGTGGGTGTTGAGCGCATACCCGAGGTCGAGGTTCTTTAGCATCCTGTCGCGGGTGGGAAGCGTCACCTCGATGCCGCTGGCGTTGCGTACGACAACGCCGTTTTCGCCGATCGAGACGACGTCGGCGATGCCGGCGTTGAGCAGGCCGCGGTCGCGGTCGTTCGCGGTCCAGCGCACCTTGTCGTTCTCGCGAAGCTCGATCTCCTTGATCGTGCCGATGCGGAAGCTGTTGGCGGTCCGCCGATCCGATAGGCGCTTCGGGTCCAGCCGATCGACCGTGCCGTTGGCTCGCGTCAGCTCGACGATATTGTTCTTGATCGCCGTCACCGTCGCGCTGCCAGGGGCGATTTTCTGATCCTTGATCTCGCGGCCGATCTCGACGATCGCGCCGATCGCGTAGCTGCTGGCGTAGCGCTCCTGCTCGCGGGTCAGACTGAGCGTGTCGAACACCTGCAGCTTGAGCAACCCGGCCCCTACCCGCCCTTCCTCCACCAGCGCCCGCTGAACGCCCTTGTTGAGCGCATCTCCCAGCGCGCGGCTCGACGAAATTAGCAGCGTCGACGCGCGCTCGTCGGGTGTCAGCGCCAGGTACTCGGCGGTGGCGGTGGCGACGAGCCAGTCGCGGCGGCTGTCGCGGTCCCGCAACGTAGGCGCTTCGGCCGCCGCATCGCGGGTCCATGGTTTCAGTACGTCGAGCGCCGCGACGGGCCGGTCGTTGTTGACGTGCTCGGCGGCCGCGCGGACGAGGGAATGTCGTCCCCGCAGATTCTCGGTCAGCTCGGCGGTCTGGACCCGGTCCTGCGCCTGGGCGAACGGCTTGCCGGCTTCGATCGCGCCGAGCTGGCGCTTGTCACCGACGAGCGCGAGCCGGTCGACGCCGAGGAGGTTGGCGAGCGCGACCAGCTTGGTCGTTTGGCCGGTGCCGAGCATCGACGCTTCGTCGACGACGATGACGCTGCCGTGGAATGCCTCGCGGGCGAACGTGAGCCGCTCGGGATTGACCGTATCCTTCAAGAGCCATTGATGACTGGCGACGAACTTCGCAGTCGTCATCGTGTCGATGCCCGAACCACGGCCGAGATCGTCGACGAGTTTGTGCGTCGGGACAAGCGCGAGGACGTTGCGCCCCTGAGCGCGGGCGACGTCGGCGACGGCGCCGAGCGCGGCACTCTTGCCGGCGCCAGCGATCCCCTGCACCGCGACGATACGGTCGCGTGAGGCGAGGATCAGCCGTCCAGTGCCTTCCTGCCCTGCATTGAGGGTAAACTGCCCGCGGGTCGCGGCAGCGCTCTGCAGACGTTGTCCGGCGTCATCGCGGTCGGCGACGATCGGCACGACGGTGCCGTGATCTCTCGCGATCGCGTCGAGCAGCGCCCGCTCGAAGCCGATCGCCGCGGGCGTCGTCAGCATATGTTTCTGGTCGCCTGTGCCGGCAACAAGCTTGCCTTCGCGGGCGAGCGACTTGAGATTGCGTTCGACGTCGCCGATCGTGATTGGCAGGCCGAGATCGAGCGCGGCTTTGATTACCCCGGCGGTGCTAAACGCCGCCTCGCGCTCGTGGAGATGCCGGATTGCCGAGGCGACGCCGTGCGCGGCGGCGACCTCAATGGGGGTGCCATATTCGGCACGCGCGGGGAGTAGGACGGCGTTGTCGTTCGGCTCGATGCCCAGATGCTCGCGGATGTAGTCGACGATACGAGCGGTGCGCTCGCTGATCAGTCGGGTGCCAGCGACGAGCTTCGTCCAAGCGGATGGTTGCTCGGCGGCAGCGGCAGCGGCGGTTCGGGCCGCTTCGACGACGGGGGTAAGATCGATGCCGTTCGCCGCCGCGCGATCTTGCCACGTTTGCAGCAGCTCGCCGCGATCGGCGATATCGGCTTTCTCGGCGCGCGTACGTAACGCGACCTGCTCGAGACCTGCCGGGCTTTGATAGTCGAGGACTTCTGCCGCGGCGGCGAGGATCTCGGCGCGGCGCGTGCTGAACGCCTCGACAGCGTTCCGGTCGACACCAGCGATCTCGAAGCTGCCGTGCTTGCCGATGCTGCCGATGGCGTAGCCGAGCTTGGTCACACCTTCGCGGAGATAGGCATGGTAGATCGAGCCGAGCAGCGTGTTGTTCGACCACAGCTTGTCGTTGTGCAGCGCGTGCCATTTACCGTCGGCTGTCTGCGTCGCGTTGGCGATAACGGCATGCACATGCGCCTGGGGATCGAGGTTACGGCTGGTGTCGTGCTGGAACAGGGCAACGATTAAATTGCCGGTCTTGACGACGTTCGCGCCGCCGGCGCCAGTTCGCGCCTCGGCGAGGTGCTTTTCTGCCCAGGCGAGCGTGGCTTTTACTGCTGCCATATTGGCATCGAGGAGGCGGGTATCTCCGCCGACGTAAGCGAGCATCGAGAGCGACTTCGGCGCTGAGAATGTCAGGTCCATCCCGGCGCGGTGAGAGCCGGTCTGGCCGTTGCCGATCACCCTGCCGTCAGGCAAGCGGCCCTTGAGGACCTCGGTGAACGTATCGATCGATACCGACCCGACGAGGCCCGCGGTCTGTGCACCAGCGCCAAGCCATTGCGAGCTCTGTTCGAGGTCCTCGGCGCTGTAGGAGTTGTCGCGCGTGTAGTAGCTCCCCGCGGCCCCTGCCCCGCCAACGCTCGCTGCCGAAATCACCGGCTATGCTCGTCGTCATGGTCGCGGCCGACGTTGGAATCGGCGACGTCCGCTTCGGTACTTTGCTCGGCTGCGCGCCGATTGGCGGGTGCGGAGACCACGCCTCCCGCGATGTCGCTGCGATGCGCGTGCGAGCGATCGCGCGGGCCGAAGTTGAGTGTAAGTTCTCTGAGGCCGAGATGAAGAGTCTGATCTCGACGGACGGCCTCTGATGCACGGCCAACGTCGTCGCCGCGATCGGGTTCTGACGGTTCGCGTTGGGACGCTGCCTTTCCGGAGGTCGCGCCAACAAGTGGATCGGCGCTTAGCCGCTTAAGGGTCGTCACCATCGCGGGCGACACGTCCGTGCTGACCCTTGTCGGGAGGGTGATCAGCTTCGCAACGTCGATCGGGGCGCGCTCGGGTGGCTCGCTGCCGACCGCTGTCTGATAGCCCTCGCCTGTCGTATCGACAGGCGTCCCGGACGTGCCGCCGTTTGCATCATCTTCTGATGCAGGCGTAACCGCATCGGTCGACGAAGCTAGAACGTTCGGCGCAACCGATGGCCTAACCGTGACGAAGTCTCTGACCGATGTTACCGGTGCGTCGGCAGCCGGATCGGGGTCGAACCCGGGAAGCTGCAGCGGAGCGATCTCGCGCTCAATGAAGCCGGGGGCCTGGCGCCGATATTTGACGTAGGTCAGCTTGACCCGCGCCGCTGGCAACCCTTGCGGGAACTTGAGGTAGCCGTGGAGGTCGGGCAGCTCGCCGAACTCGGTCGGGAGGACCAGCGGCTCGAGCTTGATCTTGCGCTGCAGAGTGGCGGCGTCGCGGACGTTGTCGACGCTCGCCGTCCTGAGCCGTTATCGGTGCCCTTTCAGACAACTCTGGATCGGTAGCTCGTGAGACTATTGAGGTTTCGTCTGCGGCCTCATCCTCTTTCCCGTCCGCGCGGTTTCTGTCGATGGTCGCCGCAGCTGCGGCGTTTTCTTCGGTTTCCAAAACTTCCCCGGTAAGGGCGTCGATTATGATCGATTTGTCGTTCGCGGCGGCGCTTTTCTCGACCGCGGCGGAATCACTGACAGCACGGGCTTCAGCTTGCTCGGACGGGGATAGAGACGTGAGGATATCAAGGCCTTCGTCGTGGCCGTATGAACCCTCTGGATCGATACCGAGCACCCAGTCGCGGATCGAGAACAAGTCACCCTCATCCGGGAGCACCATGAGTGCTTGGGCATAGGTATTAAACGTCGCACGGATCGATTCCGCCATGCGCTTGGCTTCGGGGTCTGTCAGCGGCGCGGCGATCGTCCTCGCGACGTGGGCGTGGAGGTCCTTGAGCTTCGACGTCATCAACACTTCGGCCAGTGCCTTGTTGTTGCCCCTCCCCTGCTGGACGAGCCGCACGCAGGTCTCGACGAACAGCATGCGGGCCGTCTCCTGCCAGAAGCTGTCGCCGCCGATGTCGGCCACCGGGATGAGTGCCTGGCTGACCTCCTTGAAGTGCTCGCGCGTGTGCGCGTCAGCGAACGGCGACCAAGCCGGACAACGGCTATCGAACGGGTTGAGCAAGACGTCGGTTTGCCGGTTGAAGAAGCCTTCGACATAGGTGCCGGTGAGGTCGAAGACGACGGCGCGGTCGCCTCGGGCCTTGATCTGCCGAAGCAGGTCCTTCATCGCCGTCGACTTGCCGGTGCCGGTCGTGCCAACGACCATCGTGTGCGACTGCTCGGCCCGCCAGGGATAAGGCACGCCAGCGATCGTATAAGGCGTGTGGAGCATCCCCTCGACCTCGGCGCGGGCTGCCGGCGTCATCATCTTGATCGTTGCTTTACGACCGTAAAGCTGTCCCGCGATTTTGCGTTTGTCATCGAGACATTGGACGCGGTTCAAGGCGACCACGGCGGCAAGCAGAAGTGGCACGTCGCCGATGGTTGCGCCGCGGGTGTGTTTGCGTTGTGTCAGGTCATGTCCAAAGCGCCGAAGCGCTATTGCGGCGATGATCGAAAGCGGCAAACCGAAGACCAGACCAATGCCTGCGCCGTGCCGGAGCGCGGCGGTCATCCGGTCCCACGCTTCGATCAGTGCGGGGTACGAATTGATCATGCTGATCGGGACGCGAACGGTGTCGCCGGCGACCATCTTCAGGCCGATCAGATGGCTCGGATTGAACGCAAAATAGTGCCACACCGAGGCGTAGCAGTGCATCATCCAGTAGTAATCATCGCCTTGATTTGTGTGCCGCCAGAACTGGTAGCCGATCGCGGTCAGAAGAATTGCGACGACGGTCCAAAACATCGGGCGCAGCGCGGTGCCGAACATCATCCCCACCGTCTCGGCGACCTGGCTCCCGCGCGTGAAATCGAGGAAGCTACCGCGCATTGGGAGCCTCCCCAAACTGCTTACGGTAAATCTCCTGAACTTGGGCGACCAAGCCCGGGCTCAGCCGTTCGGCAGTCGCGTTCTGGATGACCATCAGATAGCGAGCGAACTCGAGGACTTCGTCCAGGCGCGCACTAAGACGGTCGAAATCTGATTGTTGTTTCGATGCCTTGGACGCCTGATCCTGTTCGATCAGAAACTTTAGATAACGCCCAATCGAACCGTGCGCGGCCACGGCCTTGGCTTTTAACGCACGACCTTCATGCTGCGGATAATACACCGACAGCTGATGCAACTTTGATGACACCGACACCTCCGACAAAGTCGGGCGGCGTGGCTTGGCCTGCGAAAAGCGTCACTAACCTACCATACGCATCCGATAACGCAACTTCGCGATTATGCCGTTATACCAATGGCTTAAGAGTTTTCACTCACCTATGCACGGTGAACCATAGAATATATGTCGCAATGGTATAATATCTATCAGGCAAACCGTACCATAACTGGACGCTACATCGCTGTTATTATTGGCGTTTCGGTACCATGACGCTCCCGCCAAGGTGCGTAGGGTGTGCTGATCCTAAACACCCAATTCGACTGCGCAGAGCCGAGGTCATGATACCGGGTAAGGGACTGATTTTCAATAGGGTCGCGGAAGCCGGCGGGTGTCTGACGCAGATTATTTGATGGGGCTCGACCGAGTTTGTACACAATTCGTTCTGTGCCGGAAGCACATAGGTAGCAGTTTCGGTGTTCCACCGTGGGGCGAAGACGCGAGGTGTCGGCGATGTCACGGTACGGGCCGCTGCTTGCGCACCCGGGAACACGATTGTCGCCGTCGCGCTTATCCACGATGACGCTGCCATCTAACGTTATGCCTGCCCATGCATCACCGCCGTCGGCTCGCGTCGTGCGCGTCACGGTCTGGCATGACGGCGACTGTCCGCTTTGCGCACGCGAGATCGCGCTGATGCGCTGTCTCGACCGCCGCGGCGCGATTGCCTTCGTCGACGTGACCGAGCCGGCCGCCGTCTGTCCGCGCAGTCGGTCGGAGCTTCTGGCGCGGTTCCATGCGCGGGAGGAAGGCCCACGCGGCAGCGGGCCGATGCTCTCCGGCGCCGCCGCATTCGCCGCGATGTGGCGCGCGATCCCGCTGCTGCGACCGCTCGGCCTGCTTGCACGCAACGCCGTCGTGCTCGGCTTGCTTGAACGGCTCTATCTGCGCTTCCTCGTCGTGCGCCCGAGGCTGCAACATTGGCTCGGCGGCGGGCAGGCGCGGGCATGAGGCCGCGACCGGATCCAACCGCCCCGGGACAGCAAAGCGTCTGGGATTACCCGCGCCCCGCTGTGGCTGAGTCGAGCTCCCGCCACGTCCGGATCGAGCACCACGGCGTCATCGTCGCCGACACCCGCGCCGCGTTCCGCGTGCTCGAGACCAGCCACCCGCCAAGCTGGTATTTGCCGCCCGACAGCATCGCTTCCGGGCTGCTACAGTCGTCGGCGCGTCGCTCGTTCTGCGAGTGGAAAGGCGTCGCGGTTTACTGGCATCTAGCGATCGGCGACGAACTGCTGCTCGATGTCGGCTGGAGCTATCCCGAGCCGAGCACCGCCTTCGCCGCGATGCGCGATCACGTCGCCTTTTACGCCGACCGGCTCGACCGCTGCCTCGTCGACGGCGAGCCGGTCACCCCGCAACCCGGCGGGTTCTACGGCGGCTGGATCACCCCCGATGTCGTCGGGCCGTTCAAGGGCGTGCCTGGAAGCGCCGGCTGGTGACGATGGGCCTGCCCGCGAAACTGGCTGAGTGGCGCGAAGCACCACGTGTGCGAGCGCTCAACGACCGCGCGATCGCTTCCGATGGCGGCTACGTCCTATGCTGGTTGCAGCAGGCGTTGCGCGCGCACGACAACCCCGTGATCGACGCTGCGGTGCGCCTCGGCAACGCGCTGCAGCGACCGGTTCTCGTCTACCACGGCGTGCGCGAAGACTACCCCTACGCCTCGGACCGGTTCCACCGCTTCATCCTCGGTGCCAGCCGCGATCTCGGCCGCGACTGCCGTGCGCGCGAGCTCGCTTGCGTCCAGCATGTCGATCGCGCTGGCATGCACGAGAAGGGCCTCGTGCACCGCCTCGGCGCGTCGGCGGCGGCGATCGTTGTCGAGGACCAACCGACCTTCATCGCCCGCTGGCAAGCCGAGCGGGTCGCCGCTCGCGCCGCCGTTGCCGTGTATGCGGTCAACGCCGCGTGCCTCGTTCCACCGGCGGTGATCGGCAGCGGCATCACCAGTCGTACGGGCTTCCTGCGTCGGCACGAGCCGGCGCGGGCCGACTGGCTCGAGAGCGTCGCTGAGATATCCGACGTCGCCGCCTACACCGGGCCTCTGCCCTTCGTCCCGGACCGGCTCGACGACCGCAGCGACGCCGATCTCGCCGCCCTCGTCGCCGGGCTCGCGATCGATCATACCCTGCCTGCCAGCAGCGAGTATCCCGCCGGCCGGGACGCGACGCAGGCCCGGCTCGACCGGCTGGTTCGCGAGGTGCTCCCGGTCTACGCCGCAGTGCGCAACGACGCGACGCAAGCTGTCGGCGCGAGCGGCCTGTCGCCGTATTTTCACTTCGGCGTGATTGGTCCGCGCGAGGTCATGGCGGCGGTTCGGGCAGCCGCGGCTGGTGCCCGCCACAAGGCCAAGTTCGCCGACGAGCTGCTCGGCTGGCGTGAGTGGTTCCATTACCAAGCGACCGAGCTTGCCGCCCCCGAACGCTACGGCCGGGTCGCCGGCTGGGCGGCCGAAACCCTCGCCGCGCATGCGAGCGATCCGCGTCCCCAACTCGAGACACTGTCAGCTATGCTGCGCGGCGAGACCCGCGACGAGACGTGGAACGCCTGCCAACGCCAGTTCCTTATCGACGGCTGGATGCACAACAATCTGCGGATGTATTGGTGCAAGCAGATCATCGCCATGACGCCCGACCCTGTGACGGCATGGGCGACTGCCTGCTATCTGAACGACCGGTTGAGCCTCGACGGCCGCGATCCCTCGACCTACGGCAACATCGCCACGATGTTCGGCGGTGCACCGGCCAGCCGCGACGTGCTGGTCTACGGCCGGGTCTCGACCCGCAGCGACGATGCGATTTGCGGCCGGGCGAACGGGCCCACGTGGGTGGCTACGGCTGCGACGCGGCTGGCGCCAGAGGTCAGTGTGCCGGACGGCCCGCGCATCGACGACTACGCCTGAAAGATCACTGATCGCTGTTCGTGTCGATGATCACCGGCGCGGACTTGATGACGAACGACTTGGCTACAGGAATGTCGCGGGTTCGATCGTTGACTGGAGCGGCAATGATCAAGGGCGTCAATGCGTAGCGGCACGCTGCCTGACCTGAAAGCCCGAGCTGGATATCGACCTTGCTTGCAAGCCTGCCGACAATAGCGAAGCTGGAGAGCACGCCGAGGTCTGCACCGTAGCAGGCCGGAGACGTCTGCCCCCTCTTCGACAGATCCGACAGGACGTATTTTAGATCGCGCGTAGTCGGACTGTTCGGCCCAGGAGCACCAAGCCGCGTCGCACCGATGACTTGGCCCAGCACAGTTAGATCGTAAAGCTGCCGCAAATCGAGCAGCGTCGCATCGCCCGGCATTGGACGAAGCGGTTCAGCGTCGTCGAACCGGTATGTTGCTGGCCGGCGCAGATCGATCGTCCACAGCCGGGTCGATCCTCCGGGGAGGGGCTCGGCGGTATTGATCTCGGTCTCGTCACGGATCGCGAGATAGGGCCCGGCGAGCGACACGACCGAGAAGCTGTGACGGATCGTCTTCAAGTCTGGACCGAGAAGCTTCGCCAATGCCACCCGCTCACTCTGGGCAAATACCTTGGCTGAAAACGTGACTTTTCCGTTCAGGTCGCGAACTACGATGTCTCCGGGAGCGGGGGATACAACATAGCTCTCGCCAGATCGGGCGCGAGCCTGAGAGGATCCAGCAAGCGGGACCTTGGCTGACGATGCGGTAGCCATTGCACTGAGGCAAACCAAGATCAATGCGCCCACGGGTAACTTGGCAATGTCGGTCATGGCTTCGGCATTCCAGCACCCTTGAAAATTGATGAGCCGAAGCACGCTCTTGTTGATAGCCAAAGCAGCCCCTCGATCATCTCGGCACAATTCGCGATCTCGTTCGCCATATCGACCCCGTTGATGATGCGCCGCGCCTCGCGATAATCACATTTCGTGCCAACCATATAGTCGGATAATTTGTGAGCAGCGGTCGTGAACGATCCGTTGCGCATCCCGTACGACATGACATTATACGCGATGCTGGGCTCTAGCGCTTTGCCAGGATCCATGGCTAACGTCTCACCGCGCCCAAGCAAGTCACCCATCTTTACGTAATTCTCGAGGTGGGTCAGCTGCACGTAACCACGACCATAATAGATGTTGGTGTATTTCTTCTTGTCGGCTGCTGTGAAAGTCATTGGCTTACCGTATGGCTTACCAGCTCCTCTGCCGCCCTCCTCCACTGGCGTAAACCTCCCGGTCTCGCGCTGAACCGTCGCCATCATGTCGGCTGCCCAGCGCAGATCAGTGATCGCCGCGTCGGCAATGATGCTGTCGAGGACGGTGCGTAGACCGACTGGACGTGGCGACGTCCAATTATAGGGCTGAGGATCCTTGAACTGCAAAGCAAACAGGTCGCTGAAACGCGTTCGGTCGAGCAAATTCCATGGGCCGAGTGGCAGTTGCAGAAAGATCAGAGGGCCCTTGTAGGACTTGCCGGCCGCTGCCAACAGCGCTGTGAAAGTTCGGCCCCCGGGATCGACCTTCCGGTCTGGCGCGGCCGACTTCATCGTGGCTGTCTGAAAGGTGCCGATGCCGGCGAGCAATTCGTCGGTCATAAGTCCATCGACACAGTCGCCCGGCTTGCCCGTATTTGCCAAGGCGACAAGGTCCTGGATGAGAGCCACGTCGACTGGTCGATTCGGAGCCTTGGGCCCCACGGCATCGGTAAGACTGTCGAACGGAACCAAGTCGCCCTCCCTTGCATGGCAGACAACGGCTTACAGATCAGATTTCTCTTCCGGCGAGCCAATCTTATCGCCCGAACACTCCGTATACGATTGATAAGTTATCAACCTATTTCACCGATCGATAGCGGGTAGCCGGGGCGGGCTAGCGTAGCGGCGATAATGAGCTTCGTGGCTAAGCAGCGGAGCTGGAGGAGTCGACTTATATCGGCTCATTCATGATGCCCGAGCGGCTACCAAAAACTCGGCCTCCATTCTCAATCACGTTCCAGCTTGACTGGGGCCGATAGCCGCTTGGCAGCTTTCTGGCGTGGAACGCGGCACAGCTGCCGTTCGAATAGTTGCGGAATCGATGGCGGCTTTTGACCCTCATAGCGGACAATGAGGAACTGGCGTATAAGGCGGCATGACCTTCCGCATCATTGAGCGCGGTAACCGAGCGTGACGGGGCCACGACGAAAACCGTTCATGGAGTGTGACGGTGTTTCTCAGCCGGCGGTTGAACGCCTTCGAGATTAACTCCGGGCCATTGTCCGAACGCTCTTGGGCGATCAGCGTGTTCCGAGTCATCATCATTTTCCCACGCGGAAATAACAAAAGATCATATTTTGCGAATGTCGTGAAACATCTCCTCCAGTGATTGAGATCCGTGCTCCGAACGGCTTTGCCGATGACTACGCACTATCCGAGATATTGTGGAGGGGGCTACACCGTATGTTTGGGCAAGGCTTGCGAGTGACTCCTTCCCGAAGGTTGCGGCCTCTCCGATTGCGTTCTGGATCTCAGTCGAGAGCTTCGGCTTGGGCCCGCGCCTGTTTCCCGAAGCAGTTGCCTTGGCGACTCCTCTGGACACACGCCTTCCCAGTTCACCGGCGTCAATCTTAATTACGACGGGAACCGATGGCGCTTTCGGACCCCGGAGTACACGCGAAATCGTACTCTTGTGGACACCAAACTCCAGCGCAAGGTCCGTACTCATACTCGTGCCTTCAACGACTCGCTGAATGATCTCGACCTGTTGGGCTTCGGTTAGAGCCATTCGACCCCGTGACGCTGGAAGCGCATCAGCTAATGGCTCTTTATCGCCACGAAGTCTGGAACGCTCCTGCAACATACGGGCGACAGCAGGATTGGCTTCCCGCTCCGCACTCATGATTCTGTGCACGGTTGCCTCACTTACCCCGTAAGCACGGGCTGCTTGTGCGCCGTTCAATCCACCGCGCACCACCGTCTCAATGATCCGACACCGGACACCGGATAGAATGCGAGGTCGTCTGACGCGCTGCCCGTGGGTCGAAGTTGACTGGTCGACGACATCCGGCTCACCTTCAGTGAAGTCTTCGTCCTTCAAACCATCCTCCACCTACCGCTTGTAACGAAAAAGGGCGGACCCGGAGGCCCGCCCTTTCACGTGTCGATGTTTCTGGCGACTAGAACTTGACGCGGGCAGTAACGGCGTAGCGGCGGCCCAGCGCGTCGTATGTCGACGGATACGTGTTACCGCTGTTGAACGCCGCTGAACCGATCGTGCTACCCGTCGCCGGCGGCTTGCGGTTGCCGAGGTTCTGCGCCGTCAGCGTGAGCGAGAGGTTCTCTAGGACGCTGATGCGGGTCGACAGGTCGAAATAGTCATACGGCTTAATGTGACCGTAGTTGACAGTCTGGCCTGCGCCATCGGTGCCGATGAAAGCCGCACCGCTGGCGATCACGTCGAGAGGCTCCTGGTTGAGCTTGTCGATATGGCGCCACAGCAACGACACATCGAACGAGTCGAAGCTCAGCGTCGACCGCTGGGTCCACTGGAACTTAGGCTGAGGCGAACCGGTGATGGTACCGCCGTCAGCGCCGCAGTTGACGCTGTAGAATCCGACGCAATCGCGGTTAACCGAAGTTGGCGTCGCCTGGAAGCGATTGTTAAAGGTGTAGTTACCAGTGAACGACAGACCGAGCTTCGCAAAGCCAACGTCCTGGCTATAGTTAAAGCTCACATCCACGCCCTCGGTCGCGATACGTCCAAGGTTAGAAAGGCCCTGGAAGATACCCGCGGTCGTCGCCGGGTCACCATCAAGGCCGCCGGTGGCAGGACTACGCCGGATGATCGTGCAAGCCGGATCGGTCGCACTCGCTGCGGTCAAATTACCAAAGCAGGAATTGATAGCATCCGCGGGCGTCGGGTTCGAAACAGCGCGCTTCACCTTGATGTTGTAATAATCCGCAGTGACCGAGAAGTTACGAAGGAACATTGGCGTGAAGACAATGCCACCGGTGTACGTATCCGCAACCTCGGGACGGAGGTTGACGTTACCACCGCTCGACGCATTGATCTGTCCGGCAGTACCATTCTGGATGGCACCGATCGAAGCTGCCGGCGCACCCTGCGCAAGGCAGACCGCGCGCAGGTTGGCGTTCGTCGTCGGCGCAAGCCCGGCGCAGGGATCAACGGCAAGGTTTGTCAGGCCTGTCGAAACCGGCGTGAACAGCTCTCCGATGTTAGGTGCGCGAACGGCGTGGGCGTAGTTTCCACGGACCTTGATGCCGAACCCGGGCTCGTAGCTGCCGCCGCCCTTGTAGGTGGTGGTGTTATACGACGGGTTACCCGGAGCGTTGACCTTGTAGGATGAATAACGAATTCCGCCTTCGAACGTCAGGCTCTGGATGCCGGGCTTATCCTGGATCAGCGGAGCGACGAGTTCGCCGAAGCCTTCCTTGACGTTATAGCTGCCGGTGATGTCCGGCAGGCCGCCCCCGGTTCCACCAAGCTCGCCCGGCGTCTGGGAAAGCGTGTCAGAGCGACGAGTCGCCTTATAATCACGGTATTCGGCACCGACCGCAAAACTGATCGGGTCGGTCGCGGCGGGTGACGTGACGCCAAAGTCACCACTCAACTGGGCATGAACCTGACCGAGCTGGGTCTTGACACGCTCCGTGCTGGTTGCGTTCAGATAAGGAAGCTGAGTCCCGCTCAGACTGCCGATCGGTCCGAAAATGTTGATCGGTACGCAACCTGTTCCAGCGGTGATGTCCGCTCCGCCAGGCGCGCCCCCGAGGCAAGTTGCAGTATTGGTCGCATAAAGCGCCGAACGGACACGCGATGTCAGTACGTAGTTCTGAATCTGCTGGAGATTCTCGCTCTCACCATAAGCACCACTGACATCCCAATCCAGATGGTCGCCGAACTTGCCGCGGGCGCCAACCTTATAGTCGAAAACGGTTGTAGTGAACTCGCTGATGCGCGGCCCGACTTCGGGCGTCCTGCGCTTGAGCACAGTCGTCGCGGCGCGGAAGTTGGGATCGTTCGGATTGGTCGCCGTCGATGCAGCCGCGCACTGCGCCGGCGTCAACGTCTGGATGCCATCAGTGTTCGGATCGAAGTCCTGGTTATTACAGAACTGATTACGCAGAGCTGCGGGCAGATACGGGTTGCTCAGCGGAATGACGACAGACGAAGCGAAGACGCCCGACGGAGCGATGATCGTGTTGACGGTGTTCTTCGAGAAAAGGCCGCGAGTGTAGACCTGGAAGCTGTCCGACACGTCATACTTCGCCTGCGCAAAGATGTTGAAGCGCTTGAATGGGGTCTGAAAAATATTGTATGGATTGAAGTTGAACGGCGCGTAGGTGGCCGGTCCAGTCGGTCGGACGCCGCCGGTAGCCGGATCGATCTGCCGGTTGCCGGTGAGCCGCAGAGGATCACCCGCCACGCGGTTGCCACCCTGGAAGGTAAATGAAGCGGGAACCGCAGTGGATGACCCGCTCGCCCCGCCCGAAAACGAGTCGAGGTTCTGCACGGAGGCGGAACGATCGCCCTGATAGACCGGATCCGAATGCTGATAACCGACGCTAAGTACGGCGTTGCCCTTATCGTCGGCAAAGTTGCCACCGATCGTCAGGTCCGTGCGGTAATAGTTGCCATCGCCCTTTTCGGTGATCTGGTTCGATGCCGATAAATCAACGCCGGTGAAGTTCTGCTTGGTGATGAAGTTGACGACACCCGAAATTGCGTCGGCGCCATAGGTCGTGCTGGCTGCACCTGTTAGCGATTCGACGCGATCGACCAAGGCGAGCGGGATGTTGTTGAGATCAACCTCACCAGCAAGGTTGGCAGGCACGATACGATTTCCGTCCAATAGGACGAGGTTGCGGTTCGGCCCAATGCCGCGAAGATCAACAAGCGAGAAACCATTATTGCCATTGTTGACCGCCGAACCGATCGACGGAATGATCCCAGGAATTTCGCGCAAGACATCTTCGGCGACGTTCGACTGGCGAAGCTCAATCTCTTCCGACGTTGTCACGATGACAGGAGTCGAACGTACGAGATTCGGATTCTTGATCAGCGAGCCGGTCACCGTGATCTCGCGCTCTCCCTCGGGGTTCGGCGCAGCTTCGGCGGGCGCACCGACGGTGGCGTTGCCGGCGGCGGGGGTGCCGGGGGTAACCTGGGCGAACGCCGGGAGGGCGAACGCGGTGACGCCGACGAGCATCGTCGAGCGCAGAAGAACTGTCTTGAGCGAAAGGTTTACCATTAGAGTCCCCTTGATGTGCCGCGCTGGCCCGCTCGGCCCTGTTCAGGATCGATGTCGAGCTGCATGGATGTTGTATGAAGAGTCGTTCACGGTATCGCAACGTAATCGCAATCGGCTAGTCACACTTAGGCGAAGCTATGTTGCAAATCCGACACATGCCCGATACGCCGAAAACATCGTACCGGCCCATTCCCGCCGGTTGGGGAGGTCTATGCGCAATATTTCATTCGCTGCCGCTATGCTTTTCGCCGCCGCGGCATCGGCCGCCACATCCGCAACGACAAAGCCCGCGAAGACATCGGCAGAGACGACCGGCGTCATCGCTGAACTGACCGGCTGCAAGGCGCTGACCGACAATGCGGCACGGCTGGCGTGTTACGATCAGGCGGCGGCGAAACTTGAAGCGGCGACGGCGAGCGGTGAGGTCAAGGTGCTCGACCGCGAGGATATCCGCGCGACGCGACGGTCGCTGTTCGGCTTCGACCTGCCGAAGCTGCCGTTCTTCAAGGGCGACGACAGCGCGAAGGACACACCCGAGGAACTCGATGCGGTGATCCGCAGCGTCCAGGCGGCACCATACGGCAAGTTCAACCTGACGATGGAAGACGGCGCGGTCTGGGCATCGGCCGAGCCGCTGCCGCGCGACCCGAAGGTGGGCGCCAAGGTGCATCTGAAGAAGGGTGCGATCGGCAACTACTTCATGACGGTCGGCTCGATGCGTTCGGTCAGGGCGACGCGCGTTCGATGAGCGAGTCGCCGCAGACACTCAACGCGGCGGGGATGCAGCGACTCGGAGCCGGTGACGCGGCGGCGGCGGTGGCACTGTTCGCACGTGCTGCCGCACTGGATCCGGCCGCGGCGGTGTTGTGGCTCAACCTCGCCAATGCACAGCGCCAGTGCGGCGACGAGCCGGGCGAGGCGGACAGCCTCGCGCGCGTGCTGGCGATCGACGCGCGCGATCTGACTGGCTTGATCCGCTTCGCCGAACTCAACGAGCGGCGCGGCGATCTGGCGAAGGCGATGGTGGCATGGTCGGGCGTGCTCGCGGTCGCGCCGCCAGTTGCCGAAACTGCGCCGCCGCTGAGCGATCTCCTAAGGCATGCCAGCGCGTTCGTGACGGCGCGAAGCGCAGACTTCGCCGCGACGATCGATGCGGCGCTCGCCCCGGCGGTCGCAGCGGTCGCGCCGGCGGCGCGGCGGCGATTCGACGAGGCGGTCGCTGTCGCGACCGGCCGGCGGCGGATCTATCTCAACGACTGCGCCGGGCTGCACTTCCCGTTTCTTCCCGCCGACGGGTATTTCGCGCGAGAGCATTTCCCGTGGCTGGCGGCGTTCGAAGCCCAGACCCCGGCAATTCGCGCAGAGGTCGAAGCGCTGCTCGGGACTGGCGGCGGAGACGGCATCGAGCCGTACGTCGTGATGGACGCAGGCGCTCCGCCGAACAAATGGACTCCGCTCGACAAGTCGTTCGACTGGAGCTGCTATTATCTGTGGCAATACGGCAAGCCGATCGATGCGGCGCTGGCGAAGTGCCCCGCAACCGCCGCCGCCATTGCCGCGGTCCCGCGCGTCGAACTTCCTTCGCGCGCGCCGACCGCATTCTTTTCGATCCTCAAGCCGCATACGCGAATCCCTGCGCACACCGGCGTCAGCAATACGCGGACAACGGTCCATCTGCCGCTGATCGTGCCGCCGGGGTGCGGCTTCCGCGTCGGCAACGAGACGCGGCCGTGGGTCGTGGGACAGGCGTTCGCCTTCGACGACACGATCGAGCACGAAGCGTGGAACGACAGCGACGAGGTCCGGGTCATCCTGATCATCGACGTCTGGAACCCGTACCTCACCGCCGAGGAGAAGGGATTGCTTCAGGAATTCTATCGCGCGGCCGACGCGAGCGGGCATAATCCAGAGCCGCGAGATTAACGCTTTTGCCATCGTGACACGTGATTGGTTAAATAGACCATTCATTTCACGCGTACTGAGACTTGGCATTCATCTCATCCGACGCCGCGTTAGCGTCAATATAGCCTTCAGTTGGTGATCGCAGCGATCCGGCTTTAGAGCCTCTACCTTTTTCAGTGCGGGCTGCTCGGCAGCCGTCGCCATTCCTCCATCGAATGAGCGGGCAGAATCGACGCCGGCGCAGCGGTGCTAATACTTCTGTGGAACTGTATCATATAGCGCTTTTTATCCGACGATAAGAGCGATAACTAGCCTTGGTTGACCGAATAGTCGACAGTCAGCTCGCGGTGATCGAAGCGTGGCTTGCGGGCTGTAATGCGCGCACTGCAGGCTGACGCTCTCGTCGTAACCGCAATGGGGCCGATCTTTGCCTGTCCGCTTGCCGGCATCAAACGCGGCATAGCTGCCGTTTGACAAGTCGCGGATCGAGAGCGGCTTCCGCCCCCACATCCCGACGCTCAGGTGGGCGAATGAGGAACCCGGAAGCAGCCATTCGTTGAGCGCGATCATTCCCGTTTCTCCATCTCCGAGCGACAATTTCGGGAAAGATCAATTGGGAACAGATTTCGGGAAAGTGGATGCCTTCGACGGCTGTCAGCGCGACCGACGAGGCGATGGCCCTCGCTACGGGTTCCTTTGCGGGAAGGCATGGCGGGCACCCATGGTATCCGCTGATATCTGTTGGATGAAGGGTCGTGATGTGCGGACACCGACGCAAAGGCGGGCCCGCGATGCTCCTGGACGCACCGGGGGGCCTTTTCGCAAATGCCAGATTACGTCAATCGCCCGCCTCTTTGCGTACTGTCTTATGCGCAAAATACGGCAGCTCGACAGGCGTTCAGTTTGGCTTTTGTTACTTAACCCACCCTACGCGGTAATAGGCATTGTTTTCTGGCCTCACCTTCCAGGGATGACGAGCAATTTTCCCTTAGGCGAGCCTGTCTTCTCGAGCGCGATGATCGCCGGAACTGCCTCGGTCAGAGGAACAGTTCGACCGATCTTGGCCGTGAGCCTACCTCGCAGGGCGGCATCGACAAGGCCAGCCATACCCTCCGGCGTTGCTGTTCCAAACACCGTCTGATGGCGTGAGGATATGAGGCTTCTGATAATCTTGGCGGGCGTGGCGACGATGTGCAAGGCGACGCCGCCGCGCTTCAACATCGTATCGCATTCCCGCATCTTCAGGGTGCCCGCCGTGTCTAAAACAACATCGAATTGATGACACAGAGAGCGGACGTCGAGGGCGCGGTAGTCGAACACCTCGCCCACCCCCAAGGCTAAAGCCTCCTCCCGTCCGGAGGCGCTACAACTGCCCGCAACCTTCGCGCCATGCGCAAGAGCCAACTGTACGGCCGCTCTGCCCACCCCGCCGAGGCAACCTGTTATGAACACTGACTGCCCCGCTTTCAGCTTGGCCTTGTCGAACAGCGCAGTCCAAGCGGTAATGCCAACGATCGGCAATGCGGCGGCGACTTCAAACGGGAGGGCCGCTGGCTTGATGAAGGCGTTCTTGGCGTCCGTGACGACAGCTTCCGCGAACGTGCCTGCCTCTTTCAGCGTCGTGAAGCCGAACACCTCATCTCCAATTTTAAGCCCCGTCACCCCGGGTCCAACCGCTTCGACCAACCCCGCAAAGTCGTGCCCTAATCCCCGAGGGAATTTGGAGCCTGTCATCATCTTCACTTTGCCCTGCCTTATCACCCAATCCATCGGGTTAGCCGAGGCCGCCATCACCCGCACACGAACCTGACCCTGGTCTGGTTTTGGGGTGTCGATATCGACTAGGCGCAGCTCCTCGGGTCCGCCGTATCGATTATATTGAATGCGCTTCATCACAAACTCCACAGGTAGACATCGACGGCCAGACGATCCGTCGTAATTGCGCTTACTCGTAATGACTCAGGTCAGCCGTATGCACCGCTGTACTGTCGGTGACCGTCCGATAATTGTAGTCCGAGCAGTCGCGAAAAGTCGCCACGCTGAACTTACGCTTGGAACGCTGGAGACTGCCTTTGGACGGACCGTCTGAATAGATGCCAGCGCGGTGTACGATCCATTCCAGATCGTTGGCCTCCGTTGCCAAAAAAGCCATGACCGCCTCATTATCAAGGTGCTGCCCGATGAACGATCGGGCAATCGTATTGCGGATGAGCCAAAGGGAGGGCGAGAGATGGCCGCCATAAGGCCGGCTCAAACCGCCAGCTTGGTACAGGATGCGCCTGACGCCCTGCCGACGCATCGCGGGTATCAGGCGCCGCATGAAGGCGGTGTTGATCTTGGCGTGTCGCTGTACGGCTTTGTCACCCAGCATCACGACGACGTACTCCACGCCTGCGACCAGCGCATCGGTATCGATCGGGTCGGTGATCGAGCCGTGCACGACCTCGAGTCTTTCGCTGTTCGATGCGAGCTTGGCCGGTGTGCGAACCAGCGCGCGCACTCGGTGCCCGTCCGCCAAGGCTTGGGCCGTGAAATGCTTGCCTGTGGCCCCAGTCGCTCCGAGCACAAGAAAGGTGGATGGCTGAACCATGATCTAGCTCCGGTCGGTTGCAGGGGCGGCACCGATGGCCAGCCACGCCTCGGGAAATGTAGGACGGAAAAGCAGGGTTAACGTGATGACCGAATAGCCGATCGTACCAGCCACCAGCAGCAGCGCGGCCGCTTGGCCCCCTACTCGCAAAGCCAGGAAGGCGATCAGCGGCATTGCCTGCATCGCGTGTATACCGCAGAAATGGGCCAGGCGCAGGCGAAGGCCTGTCCGGCGTCGCTCGTCCCGCGTTATCCTCGCTCCACTAGAACCGACCGTTGCCGTGCCAAGCCGTGCCATGCTCGATCCGGTCAGCGCCCCGAAGACAAAGGTCAGCACCAGCCCAGCGACAATTGCTGCCGCCATCAAGGGCGCAGTGTCCGCGCGTGGCCGTGCCGTGATTTCCCACGCCAGCGGCAGCAGCATGCCGACGAACAGGATCGCCAACACCCCCATCAATGTCGAAATGGCCATGTCGAGCGGTGTCGCGCGGTTGAAGTGGGAGCGGCGCCCGCGCGCCGCCTGACCAACGATGCACAGAAACTCGACCGTCGCTCCGATCAACAGCCCCCAGGTGGCGAGCTGGACCAAGCCTGACTCAAGTCGTGCGGGGCGGACATAGTGCAGCATCCAGGCGACGGTCAGCAGGTAAACCGCGATCGAGAGCGCGAACTTGGTCGGCTTGATCGCCACCCGTTCATGGCCGACGCGGCGCGTGTCGAGCAGCGCCCAGAGCACGCCCAACGGAACAAGCGCCAGCATCCCGAGGCCGATCGTCGTTACCGCGTATACCGGATTGAGCAGCAGAAAATCATTATGCGCCATTATGGGTGCCCGTGATGATACGTCGCTTGAGGTAGAGCGAGAGCACTGGACGGGGTATCCTTGAACGTCCGCAATGTTGTAGCGATCGTCCAGAATGACAGCCGACCCGCTTTCCGACGTCCTTCAACTGCTGAGACCGCGAGCCTATGGCTTTCGCGGCCTAGATATCGGCGGCGACTGGTCTCTTTGGTTGCCACCCCAACCTGTCGTTCGCTGCTATGCTTTGCGAACGGGCGCATGCGGGCTTTGGCTGGACGGCGTTGCGCCGGTCCAGCTCGCGGCGGGCGACTTCGTTCTATTGCCGCAGGGTCAAGGTCTGGTCATGGGAAGCAGGCCCGACGCCCCAAAAATAGACCTCGAACGCTTTTTTACGACGGCATCGGGAGATACGGCTATTTTCGAAGAAGGCGGCGATTGCCGCGGTCTCGGCGGCTACTTCGAAATGGCGGGTGTGGCGGCCGACCAGTTGTTGCGAGCGCTTCCGCCTGTGGTGCGGCTGGGAGCAGGCGCGGACGCGTCGGGGCTTCTGTGGCTGGTAGACCGCCTGATGGCCGAGCTGCGTACGCCTCGCCCAGGCGGACGCCTCATTGCCGAGCATCTTTCGCAGACGCTGCTCGTCGAGGCACTTCGGCTGCATCTGGCGACCGCGGCCCAGCGGACCGGGACTTGGCTCGCAGCGCTCGCAGACCCGCAGCTCGCGCGGGCGATCGAAGCCATGCACGCCGACCCGGGCGGGCGCTGGACGTTGGATGCGCTGGCCAAAATTTCCGGTCTGTCTCGGTCTGGCTTCGCCCAGCGCTTCTCCGATGCTTGTGGAGAGCCGGCGATCACCTACCTTGCCCGTTGGCGGATGATGCTCGCCAGTGACCGACTAGCGCAAGGCGTGCCGACTGCGATCGTCGCACGTGAGCTTGGTTATGGCTCGGAAAGCGCGTTCGGGGCGGCATTCCGCCGTATCACAGGAATGTCGCCGGGTCGGCTCCGCAGCGCCTGAGCACTTTCCCCAGCCATTCCCAAAACTCGATCCTTTTTGGAAAGACAGCTGTCGCCTCCGACCTCCTGAAAGCTGCCTGTCCGTTCACCACCTGACTGCCGTCAAACGCGCGCTCGATCGTTGTCATCCGCCAGTCGCTACCGGCTCACAGTTCAGCAACGATCGTTTGCTCGCAATCCTGGGGAAGCCCATGCATGCCTTGAGGGGAGCCCGACAGAAGATGATTGACCGCCGAACTTTCGTGGCCATCGGCATCGCTGGGTTAGCCGAACCCGCTCTCTCCCGTCCGGGAGCCGACACTGCGGACCTTTATAGCAGGGCGGTCGTGATTGACGGCAATCTCGTGCCGCCGATCGAAGGGAGCGGCGCGCTATCGGCCGAAGCCGTGATCGCCATCCAGAGTTCGGGACTTACCGCCGTGAAGGCGGATGTTGACGGGTCGGACACCTTCGACAGCGCTAACGAGATGATCCGCGACTTTAGATCGGCGATCGCCAGTAATAGCACGCTTCTCGCACAGATTCAGGAAGTGGCGGACATCCGTCGCTGCAAGGAGTTGGGTAAGCTCGGCATCATTTTCTCCTTCGAGAAGGTTGGACAGCTCGATGGCAAGATCGCCAGCATCGACCATTTCCGCGCGCTTGGCGTGCGGGTCATGCAGCTGAGCTATAATCAGGCGTCGGTATTTGCCTCGGGCGCGATGACGCCGACGGTCGCCAGCACCGGGTTGACCGAGCTCGGTCGCAGCGCGGTCGATCGGATGAACAAGCTGGGCGTCACGATCGACCTGAGCCATTCTGATGCCAGGACGACCATGGATGTTCTCGCGGCTTCGCGGTCATCTCCGATTATATCGCATGCCGGCTGCGCCGCGATTAATCCTCATCCACGCAACAAGCCCGACGAACTTTTGCGCGGCGTTGCCGAAAAAGGTGGCGTCGTTGGCATCTATGACCTGCCCTTTCTGGCACCACTCGACCGTCAGCCAACGGTTACCGACTATATCGCCCATCTGCTTCACGCGCTGAATGTGTGTGGCGAGGATCACGTCGGTATCGGCAGCGATGCAATGTTCGCGGGCTTCGACACATCACCTGAGAATATGCGCGGCTACCTGAAAGTCGTCGCCGATCGTAAGGCGCGCGGTATTGGTGCTCCCGGGGAGGAGCGTCCGCCCTTTGTTATAGGGATGAACACGTCGCGTCGTGCGGAGGTGATCGCAGACGCCCTGACAGCTAAGGGTCTATCGGCGCGCGTGATCGAAAAGATCTTGGGGAGCAACTGGGTGGCCGCGTTCGAACGGAGCTGGATGCCAGCCTGATGATTGGTCCAGGCGCACTTCTTGCCTCCAATGGGGCCGTCTTCAGACAGTCCGCTTCCGGACGCCGCGAGCGGGATAGCTGCCGTTCCCCACACCGCGGACCCGGCGCGGCTGCCACCCTTCGGACAAATCGTTGCCGTTGCGATAAGCGTGTTGAGGGCCGTAGGAAGCACGAATGTCCCTCGCCGAACTTGGCTGTCGTATCTGCATATTCGGGCCGTCGAGCAGTGGTAAATCGACGTTGGCGACGGCCATCGGGCGATCTCACGGTCTTCCGGTTGTCCACCTCGATCAACTCCACCACCAACCGGGCACGGACTGGCAGCCGCGTCCGCTGGAAGAGTTTTCCGCCCTGCACGACAAGGCCATCGATGGTGCATCGTGGGTCATGGAAGGTAATTACTCACAATACGTGCCGCGGCGTCTCAACCGTGCGACCGGCGTCATCCTGCTTGATGTTTCGGGGACGACCAGCCTCCTACGCTATCTGCGGCGCTCGTGGTTCGAGCGTGACCGGCACGGGGCGCTCGAGGGCGGGCGCGATAGCGTTAAGTGGTTGATGATCCGGCATATCCTTGTCGCTACGCCGCCGAGTCGCAAACGATACGCAGCGATGTTCGAACAAATCAGCTTGCCCAAAGTGAAGTTGGCATCGGCGCGCGACGTGCGCGATTTCTACCGCTCCGATAAACTTCAGCGTTCAAAGCCGTGAGCCGCCCCGTCTGCTCCCCGCCGCTTCACCGTCCTAAGGCAAGGACAAAACCACATGTGGAGAAGGGGGGCCGGTAACTGCCCGGCAGCTTCCTGGCGTGGAACGCGACATAGCTGCCGTAAGAATAGTTGCGCTTCCGATAGCGGCTCTCGCCGCCGTGTCGGTTATTACCGAGCTGCAATGCCGATAGGAGACGCCGACAATGTGGAGCGAGGTTCTCACCTTCTCAGCCGCATCGAGGGTAGCATGGCGCAGATTTTAAAACCAACCGGTTTTGACATCAGCACTCTGGCTACATTTCTTCCTTCAATCCCGCGCGGATCAACAGCCAGTTAACGGGATAGCTAGTGCAGAACCCCGACAACATCGAGAGCTGCATCGCGAACCAGAACTCGGGGGTATTCACCGCTGCGATGCCGCCAAAAGCGTTCGAATACCATCCGAACTGGATAGCGGCCATCAGCCCGTACATGCCGATCTGCCACGCGCTGATTGACGCGATATCGACCTTCACCGCAGCTACGATACCCTCACCCAAGCCAAGGCCTCTCATTGGTGCGATCGTAAAATACTGGAAGACGATGCCGATCCCGAAAGCGAGAATGAAGTCGGGTATCCAGACCGCAAACGTCTTCTCGGCAAAGATGCTGTGCCAACCAAACCATATCGCGATCGATGGGATTGCGAACGCTGCCCACTCCGCGATGATGTCCCCAAGCGTGCAGCCCGCGCCGCAATGGCTCGACCCTTTGGCCACCATCACCGGGAAAGGCGGTTTCGCCTCGTCATCTTGGTTTTTGGTCTTCGCGCGTCCCCAGATATAGTAGCCTGCTGTCCACAGGAGGCTACCAAACAGCGCGGTTAGCGGCCATACCAGATTCATGATCCACATTTTCTGTGGACGCCCCGTCTCATCGAGCGCGATCGTGATCGCACACACTGCGCCTACCGCTAGCGAGAGGATCGCGAGCGTGTGAAGCCAAGCTGGAAACGTCGCGAACATCATTGCATGGACTGGCTTATCGGAACGGCGCCGGGTGTAGCTTTCCGTCTGCGAATACGTTCCCGGGGGTCGCGATCATTGCGGCGAACCGGCCGTGGCCCATTCCGCCGCCCCTGTTTATCCATTTCCCGGTCTCCCTATTTGTGCGCCATATCTCTCATCATCGCATCGTGATCTTCGGGTGCGCTGGCGACGGTCGCCTTGTATTGTGCAGGCGTCATACCCGGGAGTTTTCGGACGAACGCGACCATATCCCAGATCAGCGGGTCGGGATGGGTGCTACCCCATGCCGGCATCGCGCTCAGCTTGACGCCGTGCTTGATGATCCAGAATTGCTGGGCGGGAGTGAGGTCTTGAGCCGTCGCCAGCTCGGGGGCTTGCGGGTAAAGTCCTTGGCTCATTTCGGACTTCTCAATGCCTGGGCCCAAATGGCATCCCGAACACATTTCGGCGTAGAGGCCGGCACCGGTCGATATCCGCTGCGCGGAAGCAAGATCGGCCGGAGGCGCGATCCCGCGTGCATGGGCCTCGATCGAACGAACGCGAAGCTTCTCCAAAACCGAGTAGACTGCTGGCGTATGGGGAGTGTCAGCAGCGATATTGTAGATACCGAGGTAGATGAACGCGGCTGCGCCAATCAGCACAATGACGGCCAGCGCAGCGACAAAGGGCAGGCTGGGCAGATGCCGCCTCAAGTCACCTCGATCCATGCTGCACCTCCTTGATCCTCACGCAAATCAAAACCAAAACCTCACGCCGGCAACGAAGCTCGTCGTCTGCGGCTTCTTGCCTTCGGCACGCGTGAAGTCAGCGGTGCGCCCGGTCTGCGCTACGTAGGACACGCCGATATAAGGGGCGAACTGCCGCCTCAGTTCGTAGCGAAGCCGCAGCCCTAACTCGGCGTCGGTCAGCCCCGCACCAAGCCGGTTCTCGGGCACGTCCTGCGCCGCCAGATTGAGCTCGACCCGCGGTTGCAGGATCAATCGTTGGGTAATCCGCTGGTCGTAATAGCCTTCAAGACGGCCGAGAAAATCGCCCTTGTTCGATAGGAAAAGCGCGCCATTGACCTCGAACATATAGGGCGCGAGGCCCTCGAATCCGACCGTCGCATAAGTGCGGGTTGGCGAGGGCTGAAAGTCATGGCGAACGCCCGCCTGAAGATTGAAGTACGGCCCGATCGCGCGACTGTAGAGCGCCTGCACCTCGGCGTTTTCGACGCCCTGTCGGAAAGCGCCGTCACCCTCGCTTTTTAACCATAAACGACTGATGTCCCCGCCAAACCACGCCTCGCCATCCCAGCGATAGCCGTCGTGGCCCTGCCGCGCCTGAAACTCCGCAAGATTGAACATCACCTGGTAGAAATTCTGGCCGCCCTCCTGCCGCATCAGCGCCGCGCGCCCATGCTCCATATTTTCGTTCGGAAAGAACCGATCGGTATAATGATCCGTGGGCGGCGCCGGTGCAGGCGCGTTGCCGGCAGGAAGCGCGGTCCCGGTCTTCTCCACACCGGGCATTGCCGCCCCGGCCATGCCCGCCATGCCCTGCATATCGTGGCCGCCTTGCTGAACGACCGGCATATTCATGCCGGGCATCGGCTGCATCCCTGCCATTGGCTTTTCCGCACCTTGTGCCTGCGGGGGCGTGCTGGCGGGCATGTCCATTTCGGGCATCGCCGAATTGTCCACCCCCTTCATGCCGGCCATCGGTGCGGCCGAGCGCGGCGCTTTACGCTTCGCGGGTACGGGGCTCGCCTTGGCGGGTCGCTTGCTTTTTGGTTTTGCGACGGCGGGCTTCTGCTTGGCCGGCGTCGTCATCCCGGGCATATTCATGCCCTGCATCGACTGCGCTGTAACAGGGGCCGCGAGCGTAAGCATGGCCGTCCCCGCCAGCATGGAAGTAAGGCGCTTCACGCCGCCTCTCCACGCGGGCGGACACTGACGGTCCGCATCATCCCTGCGTGCATATGGTAGAGCAGATGACAGTGGAACGCCCAGTCGCCGACGGCATTGGCGGTCAGATCCCACGTCACCTTGCTGCCCGGCTGCACGATGACGGTGTGCTTTCGCGGCGCGTGGTCACCGTGCCCCGTTACGAGTTCGAAGAAGTGCCCGTGCAGGTGGATCGGGTGTCCCATCATCGTGTCGTTGATGAGCGTCACGCGTACGCGCTCGCCCTCGAGGAACGCGAAGGGCTCCATCGTCTCGGACATCTTCACGCCGTCGAACGACCACATGAAGCGCTCCATGTTGCCGGTCAGGTGGATGTCGAGACTGCGTGCGGGTGCGCGGACGTCGGGGTTACGGTCGAGCGCCATCAAATCGCGGTACACGAGCACCTTATGCCCGAAACCCTCCAGTCCCTGACCCGGGTCGCCGGTCCGGTCCACGGGCATCGGCGACATTGTCTGTACGCCCGGTCCCTTCTTCACCTCGGGCGCATTCGAGAAGTCGCGCATCTTCATCGAGCCCATGTCCATCGCGCCGTTGCCGCCTTGCTGGGACATATCCATGCCGGCCATGCCTCCGGCGCTGCTGCCGACCGCCATCGCGCCGTGGTTCATGGCCGCGTGGTCCATGCCGGGCATTGCGCTACCGCCCGACGTCATGCTGCTCATAGCCATCGCGCCCGCAGCCGTACCGGCGCCAGAGGCGGTAAGTTTGGCCGAAGGATTCTTCTCGGCCGTAGGGTCGGGGCCGCGCATCTGGCCGCCCGACATATCCATGCCGCCCATCGACGACATATCCATGCCCATGTCCTTCATCGTCGCAAGTGGGCGCGGCCGAAGTGCTGGAACCTCGGCCGCCATGCCCGCGCGCGGGGCAAGCGTCGCGCGCGCCAGGCCCGATCGGTCGATCGCTTCGCCCACAAGCGTATAGGCGCGATCGTCGTTCGGAGTAACGATCGCGTCGTATGTTTCAGCGACACCGATCTGGAACTCGTCGACCTCGACGGGCATAACATTTTGCCCGTCCGCCTGAACGATGGTGAGTTTGAGGCCGGGGATGCGGACGTTGAAGGTCGTCATCGACGACGCATTGATGACGCGCAGCCGCACGCGCTGCCCGGGGGTGAAAAGCGCCGTCCAGTTGTCGCGCGGGCCATGCCCGTTGACGAGGTAGGTGTAGGCGGGGCCGGTCGCGTCCGAGATGTCGGTCGGGGACATCCGCATCTTGCCCCACTTAATTCGATCTTTAAGCCGCTGATCCGCACCGGCAAGAAGGCCCGCCAACGTCTGCTGCTGATAGCTGAAGTGGCCAGGATCGACCTTCATGTCGCGGAAGATGGCTTCGGGGCTGAGCTGGCTGTGGTCGGATAGCACGATAACGTGCTCGCGATCGGACTGCACCGGATCAACGCCGGCCGGATCGATCACGATCGGGCCGTAATGCCCAAGCTGCTCCTGAAGCCCCGAATGGCTGTGATACCAATACGTGCCGTTCTGCTTGATCGGAAACTCATAGACGAACGTTGAGCGGGGCTTGATGCCCGGGAACGACACACCCGGCACGCCGTCGAACTGCGTCGGAACGAGCAACCCATGCCAGTGGATTGAACTGTCCTCGTCGAGATCGTTGATAACGCTGAGGCGCACGTTCTGCCCCTCGCGCAACCGGATCAGCGGAGCTGGCACAGTGCCGTTGATGCCGATCGCCTTGGACGGGCGACCGTCAATCATCATCGTCTGGCGCGCGATCCGCAGCGTGATGTCGTTGCCGGTGACGGTCAGGCGCGGAGTCGTCATCCCTACCGAATTGGTCTGCGCCCAGGCAGGCATGTAGGCCGATAGCGCGAGCCCGCCTCCCGCGAGGGCGGCCCCGCGTAGCATCTGGCGGCGGTCGATTATGCGGCTCATACGGTCCTCAAGGCTCTCGAACGGGGGTGCCCCTCAAGTTTTCATACGCGGCCGGCCGCGCTAGCCCTCAGGCTCGGCTGAATTGTTCCAACAGCTTCGCGCGGGCACGATACAAGCGGGTTTCTACCGCCTTCTCGCTGATCGATAGAACGGTCGCGGTCTCGGCCTGGCTCAGCCCTTCGATCGTTCTGAGGACCAACGGCTCCTTCAGATTGGGGGGCAGGCGGGAAATGGCGCGTGTGACGCGGTCCAGCTCCTGCCGATCGCCGGCTACATCGTCGATCGCTCGCCTGTCGTCCGCGACCGCCTCGGACTCCATGCCGAGCGGGATTGCGAAAGACAGAAAGCGGCGCACTGTCCGCTTCCTGCCCCAATCACGGCATTTGTTGATCGCGATCGTCGATAGCCATGCGCGCATTGAACGGTCACCGTCATAGCGGGGTAGCGCCTGATGGGCGGCGACGAATGTCTCCTGCACCAGGTCGAGCGCCTCGTCGGTGTCGCCACAACAGGCCCGGACCGTACGAAAGATCGATTGGCGATGCCGACGCATGATCTCGGCAAAAGCGGCTTGTCTACCGGCGATGCTGAGCGTCGCGAGCTCTGCCTCGGATAGCGTCGTCCAGTCGAAACTCACCGCGCGTCGTCGGTAAGCGCCTTGACCACCGCCTGATCGAACTGCCCAGTCTGTTTAGGTCGGAGAAGCTGTCGCATCGCGAATATGTGCGCGAGCGTCGCCTTTTGTAACTCGCCCATGACGGCGTGGCTCTGATCGACCGCTGCGGCGACACGCGGGCCGTTGCCGTGCTCGGCCTCAATCGCCTCCGCGAGCTTGGCATTGTCAGCTCTCAACTCGAGCTCGAGCGCGCGCCGTCGCACCGCGAACCGCTGTTCCAGCACTTGCAGACGCGCTTCCTGTTCTGCGTCCAGCGCCAGCTTGTGATGCAGCACGTCGTGGAGCGCCGCGCCGGGCGGCACGAGGGTGGGAAGAAACGCGCGACCGACGAACACACCACCGATGGCGGCGATGAAGCACGCGATCACGCACAACGTCAGGCGCGCGTGCCCGCTCATGGCGCCCCGATGAGCAAGTTCGAGGGTGCGAGCGATGACACTGACCCCAACGGAGAAAGCGCCGATACCGCACGGGCCTCGCGTGTGGGAAAGCCCGCCCCGAATATGCCCATGACGAGCGCCGCCGCGATTGTCATTGCGCCGACGCCCATGCCGGCGCGCACAGCGGGACGAGCGTTGATCCGCGCCAGCACCCTGGATTCTAGTCCATCGAGGCTCGCGGGCACGGGTGCGTGCGCCAGCCTGGCCAATACTTCGTCGAGGTCGTCCATACCGTTCACTCCGCCTCTCTAGCATAGGGTACGCGAGGGCGGCTCCTACCCCTCAGCATGGATCGCAATGACGGGTAGGCAATGGAAGTGAGCAGTCGTGCTGAGCCGGCCTCATAAGGGTTAACCGCGTGCGCCGCGTAGATTCCGATAGTTGACCATCGCAGCGGATAGGCCTTGACCCTGACATGATGTCAGACCCTACATGCTTTCGGGTCGAAGGAGTTTCATGTCATGAACGATCCTCAATCCCGATCCGAAGCAAAGGGCTGCGGCTGTTCGGCAAAGCCAGCGGCGGAGGCGGCTGTCGCGCTCTCGTCCTGCTGCTCTGACAGCCCCGTGACGACCGAACAAACCATCAAAACGGGCGGCTGCTGCTCTGGCGGCAGGGCCCCTGACGACGCGGTGAATGCCACGGACCCGGTGTGCGGGATGACGGTCGATCCGGCGAAAACGGCTCAACATGCCGAGCACGCCGGCCAAACCTATCATTTTTGCAGCGCCGGTTGCCTAACCAAGTTTGTCGCGAACCCTGACGCCTATCTGGGCGACGAGCCGAAGCCTGAGCCAACGAGGACGCCGGGGGCTATCTGGACATGTCCCATGCACCCGCAAATCCGTCAGGAGGGACCGGGGACGTGCCCGATTTGCGGCATGGCGCTCGAACCGGAAGAACCGTCGCTCGACGATGGGCCTAATCCTGAGCTGGTCGATTTCACGCGCCGGCTTTGGGTGGCGGGCGTGCTCGCCGTGCCGCTGCTGGCGATCTCGATGGTCGCCGAAATGCTTGGCATCCATATCGTCAGTCCTGCCGCATCACCTTGGGTACAGTTCGCGCTTACCGCCCCGATCGTGCTGTGGGCGGGTTTGCCCTTTTTCGAGCGGGGATGGACCTCGCTTCGCACCCGCCATCTCAATATGTTCACGCTGATCTCGATCGGGGTCGGTGCCGCCTTCCTCTACAGCCTCGTCGCAACGGTCGCGCCCGGCATCTTTCCCGCGACCTTCCGGATGCACGGGGGCGTGGTCCCGGTTTATTACGAGGCGGCCGGTGTCGTGGTGGCGCTGGTGCTGCTCGGACAGGTCCTCGAACTGCGTGCTAGGGCGGCGACAGGGCGCGCGATCCGCGCCCTGATGGATCTTGCCCCTAAAACGGCGCGCCGGTTGCGATCGGACGGGTCCGAAGAAGAAGTCAGTCTTGCCGACGTGACGGCCGGCGATCGACTGCGCGTTCGCCCCGGCGATGCGATCCCCGTCGATGGCGTGGTAGTCGAGGGACGCTCATCGGTCGACGAATCCATGCTCACCGGCGAGCCCGCGCCCGTCCTCAAGGAGGTCGAGGCGGCCGTCACCGGGGGAACGGTCAACGGCACAGGAAGCCTTGTCATGGAAGCACGCGCAGTCGGGTCGGATACGATGCTCGCGCGCATCGTCCGTATGGTCGCGGACGCGCAGCGCAGCCGTGCTCCAATACAGGCGGTCGCCGATCGAGTGTCGGGCTGGTTCGTGCCGCTGGTCGTGCTAATTTCGATCGCCACATTCGTGGTGTGGTCGCTGGTCGGCCCGGAACCGCGCATGGGCCATGCGCTGCTCAATGCCATTGCCGTGCTGGTCATCGCCTGCCCCTGCGCGCTGGGTCTCGCAACTCCGATGTCGATCATGGTCGGGACTGGCCGCGGCGCTCAGGCCGGCGTGCTGGTCAAGAATGCCGAAGCCCTACAGGGGCTCGAAAAGGTCGATACGCTTGTCATCGACAAGACGGGCACGCTCACGGAAGGCAAGCCGTCGCTGATCGCGGTCGAGACGGTCGGCGCTGTCGAGGAAAACGACATGCTCGCCCTCGCTGCCGCGGTTGAAGGGCAATCCGAACATCCGCTCGCCCACGCGATTGTCGTTGCCGCCAAGAAACGTAAATTGCAGCTCGGGACGGTTGCCGATTTCACCTCGCAGACCGGGTTGGGGGTCAGCGCTACAATTGGCGGCCGTTCGGTCGTGATCGGGAACGCCGCGCAGATGAGCCGGATCGGCGCTGATCCCAAGCCCCTCGATGCCGCTGCCGATCGTCATCGTAGCGACGGTGCTGGGGTCATCCTAGTGGCGATCGATGGCGCTCTTGCCGGCCTGCTGGCGGTCGCCGATCCCGTGCGCGCCAACGCGAGGGAGGCAATCGCCGCACTCCGCCAGCAGGGGCTTCGCGTCATCATGCTGACTGGTGACAATCAGACGACCGCGGATGCGGTCGCTCGCGCCGTCGGCGGACTCGACGACGTGCGCGCCGGCCTGCGCCCGGAAGACAAGGCGCGTATCATTGGCGAATTGAAGGCGAGCGGTGCCAAGGTCGCGATGGCGGGCGACGGGATCAACGACGCTCCCGCCCTTGCCGCCGCCGATGTTGGTCTGGCGATGGGCACTGGAACGGACGTTGCGATCGAAAGCGCCGGCATAACGCTCACGCGCGGCGATCTCTCGGCGATCGTGCGCGCGCGCAAGCTCGCACACGCTACGATGCGGAATATCCGCCAGAACCTGTTCTTCTCGTTCCTGTTCAACGGCATCGGCGTGCCCGTCGCGGCCGGGGTGCTTTACCCCGTGGCGGGCATTCTGCTCTCGCCGATGCTGGCCGGCGCGGCGATGGCACTCTCGTCCCTTACCGTGGTCCTCAACGCACTGCGGTTGAACACGGTGAAGCTATGAACATCGGCGCGGCGTCAGACGCCAGCGGCGTCTCTCAACGCATGATCCGCCACTATGAGAAAATCGATTTGGTGCCCGCGCCGCCCCGGCGCGGGAGTTACCGGGACTATTCGGATGCCGACGTTCATCGTCTGCGCTTTATCGCCAACGCGCGTGACCTCGGATTCCCGATCGAGGAAATTCGCACACTGCTGGGACTTTGGTCGGATCGCGCGAGGTCGAGCGCCGAGGTAAAGGCCTTGGCGCAATCGCGCGCCGCCGAACTAGGCCGCAAGGTCCTCGTCTTGGAAGCCATGCGCCGATCACTGAGTGAACTTGCTCAGACCTGTCACGGGGATGATCGCCCCGATTGCCCTATCATCAAACATCTGGCCGAATAGCATCTACGGCTTTGAGCTGCTCGACTGCCTTGAGGGTCAAACCGAAACGGTTGTGACACCGAGCGAAGGGCGACTTTCGACCAGGCCGTCCCGAAACCCTCTGGACCGCTTCTCACCCAAATCCGGCCCTTGCCGCACGGGCACTGCCCGCCACCTCGGCGCCGAGAGCAGTCCGACCGCTACCTGACCTCGGATGCTGCATAGCGTACTATCGTTCCGTTACCGCTGTACGCTTGGAAAACCATTCTTAAACGTTCCCGCGCTCAATCGCAGTCCTCGAGAACGGTTATTCATCATCATAATGTGTCGACCGCTTTGGGGTCTCGGTCCGCGTTTAGCATGACTTGAGTGGAGCCTAGCCGTCGTTCGCAAGGGCCGGCAGCTAACGACGGATATTAACGCCACTGGTCACTGGTCGAGCAGCTCCCCTTCAATAAAATCCGTGCCCGGTCCCTTGACGGTTCGCTCTCGCTCATCCGCTGAAGTTGCTGAAGCTGCTAGAGACCCGCCCTCCTCAATTGCTTGATACGCCCCGCTATCGCGCAGCGATCACTTGGCGAAGTTGCCGGCTGAGAGCTAAGCTTTGAAGATGGGCGGCCACATTGGCGTAGCCTTCTTTATCTAGTTGGCGCGCGATCTCGCGAACGGTCGTATAATGCGTGTCGGCTGCCAATTCGAAGGCGCGCGCTACGACATCGCCGGTCGGTGCCGCCACGTTTTTTTCTCCTGGTTTTTAGGCTTTGCCCTCTTAGACGCTTTGCGCGCATTCCTCCTAACGTCTGACGCCGTCTTAATTTTTTCCCTATGGCAACAAAAGCCGGGACGGTGCTGCGCTTCGAACTCCCTAAGCCGTTCGACCCAAGGTGCGAGGTACCTGCTTTGTTCCGTTAAGAGGCGGGGTATGGAAATCTCGCAAACAGAGACGGGCAACATCCTCCTCAACACCATGCTGCCGGATGATGGCGGTTCTGCGGCCACGTGATAGAGGGTGCTCGGTCAGCCTATGTGCACGGATGGCGCCTGCACTCGTTCGATCAGCGGGTGGCGCACCGGTCAATGAAGAATAGGTCACGCAGGACAGCCGGTTCACCCAGGCCGCCCGCGTTTGGGAGCAGAAACTGGGCAGTCTAGGCCGCCTCTACGTCCGATACCGCGCTTTTGGCTATGTGTCCCCGGGGGAATGTTCGCGACCGCAGGCAAGCTTAGTGACGCGGTTTACATGCGTCTGCGAGAGCGATCTTGCTCGCCAGAAGTTTGGCCTGTTGCCGTATTAGTCCAATCGAGAGCCCATTTAATTCAAATCTCACCTCAATAGCGCGATCAGGCCCGCTGTAACAGATAACCTGCGTTTCTCCCTCGGCCAGCCTGCACATGGCGCCAGGGATCAGCTCAAGGACAATCTCTTGGATTCGCGCGAGCTGCTTTTCCCTAGACAAGTGGATTAAATCTCCAAGTTGCAAGGTCAATTGAGTGGCGCAAAAGCTGCCAGAAGTCTAATTAACAGTCAGACTATCCGCTGCTCTCAGCAGCCGCTTAGCCGTGGTGCGTGCGGCCTCGGCACTTAGTGAAGGTGCTACCGTGGCAAAACCGGTTATGACAATCTCGCCGTCGACAATGGTGACATCGAGAGGCGTTGTCGGGTCGTTCTGCATGCGAGGAGCGTCAGCCATGCGTGATGACGCCTTATTCTATCTCGCCCGTCTGTACGAACATGTTCCGAAGCGGCTAGGCGACGTCGGGCTTTGACCAGGGGACGACATCCTCGCCGCCAGTATCGACGTACATACGATCCGTCGATTTGGCAGCGCTTGTCGCAAACGTCGCAGATCTCGCCAACGGGCGGACGGCTTCCGGGCGCGTGAGATCGTCGGGCTGGTCCCCGCGTCAGGCATGTGATTCAGCGAGAGTTTAGGGCGGGAAACGTCCAGGATACGTCTTGCTGTATGAGACTGGCGCAGCTTACGCCTCCAAGGTCGAGCGCTTGGTAACACCGCGTGAGGGATAGGCCGACCGCGGATCTTGATGATAAAAAATCTCTGTCGCAGACCTTTAATGGTCGCCGCGTCACAGGCGACCGCTTGCTGCTGTCAGCGCCGTCTGTAGACCGACGCCATGCAAACCCGACATTCTGCGTTCGCCGCGCTAGCACAAGGTAGCGTTTCGGTTCCCGGCGCCGCGCCGTGGTGGCGGCGGTTCTTCGCCTTCATTGGACCCGGTTACCTCATCGCCGTCGGCTATATGGACCCGGGGAACTGGGCGACCGACATCGGTGGCGGCTCGGCGTTCGGCTACATGCTCCTCTCGGTCGTGTTCGCTGCCAGCGTCATGGCGATGCTGTTGCAGGCACTGTCGGTCCGGCTCGGCGTCGCCGCTCGCCTCGATCTCGCTCAGGCCTGCCGCGCATTCTACCCCCGGCCTGTATCGATCGGCTTGTGGGTCTTGTGTGAGATCGCGATCGTCGCCTGCGATCTCGCCGAGGTGCTTGGCACCGCCATCGCACTGCAGTTGCTGTTTCACCTGCCGCTGCTCTGGGGGGTAGTTGTCACCGCGTTCGACGTTTTCCTGATCCTGGCACTGCAGCGCTTCGGCTTCCGCAAGCTCGAGGCGGTGATCATCGCCCTCCTCATGGTGATTGCCGGCTGCTTCGCGTTCGAACTCGCGGTTGCCGGACCCGATTGGATGCAGGCCGCGGTCGGGCTGGTCCCGTCGCAGCGGATCTTCACCGACCCCAAGGCACTGTATCTGGCGATCGGCATTCTTGGCGCGACGGTGATGCCGCATAATCTCTACCTGCATTCGGCCCTTGTTCAGACCAGAACCATCGCCGACGATGATCGCGCCAAGGCGCAGGCGATCGGTCTGGCGACTTTGGACAGCACCATCGCTCTATTTTTTGCCTTCTTCATCAATGCCGCCATTCTAATGCTGGCGGCGGCGACCTTTCATCGTGCCGGCCGAACCGAGATTGCCGATATCGCGCAGGCCTCTGATCTCCTGACGCCGTTGCTCGGCGTCGGCGTCGCCAGCACGGTGTTCGCGGTGGCGCTGCTCGCCTCGGGTCAGAACTCGACGGTTACCGGAACGCTGGCCGGTCAGATCGTCATGGAGGGCTTTCTCGACCTTCGGCTTCCAGTCTGGCTGCGCCGGCTGGTGACGCGGCTCCTTGCCGTTGTGCCGGCGGCGATCATCGTCGCGGCGAAGGGTGATCGCGGCGCAACCGAACTCCTGATCCTCAGCCAGGTCATCCTCAGCCTGCAACTGCCGTTCGCGGTGGTGCCGCTCGTCTCGTTCACCAACCGACGCGAGGTGATGGGGCGCTTTGCCAATCCGCGATGGCTGGCATGTGCAGCTTGGGCAGCGACCGGTCTTATCGTCGTCCTCAACGCAGCATTGCTCTGGAATTTAGTGGTCCACTGAGCCGGACTTCGGCCACGCAGCCGGCAACGGCCAGCACAGAAGTGGATCGTAGGGCGCAATCGGCGAAAAGACACGCAGCGGTCTTCCAAAGCGGCTTGAGCGATCTCCGCAACTGGACGTGAGTTCCGGTAGTGCTTCTGGCTCGGGGCCGTATCCAGACACTCCGCTTCCGGGCGGTGAAAGCCGGATAGCTGCCATTCTCCAGACCGAGGACCCGGCGGCGGCTCAAGCCCCCATCGCGGTCGTCCCTAGGCTCCTGACCCGACCGGAAGCTGCCATCATCCCGGCTGCTGCATGGCCACATAACCTACGCGCAAACCCCCTTTGAATCCGAGCCCCTCGTAGAATGCATGCACTCCTTTATCAGCGCGCCCACTTTGCATCAGCACGTGATGGCAGTCCAAAGACCAAGCATGGTTGAGCGCCTTTAAAACGACGGCTTTGCCAAAGCCCTGACCTTGGTAGCTTGGATGGGTCATCACGTTCTCAAGAAACCCGTGCGAACGTCCAAACCGTAAAAGGTTTGGAGCGGTAATCAGGCGCCTGCTGGACGATGTCGACCGCCGAGGGCTCGACCTCGAGCGCGACGACGATCTCTATTGGCGCCAGCGCGCCTACGCGGCCGCCTTCCGGCGTGCAGCCCGTTCGGTTCCTGGCAAGATGCCGCCGCGCTTCGCCGGCGAGATCGCGGCTGCGCTGGGCGGCCCGGTGATGGATGCCTTTGCCGCGGGCGTGGACACGCTTATGAGGCGGCTCTCAGCTCCAGCGCCCGTGTCCGCCCCAAGGGGGGTCGACTTGTTCATCGGGCTGGACATGGCCAGCGCCGGCGCGACCCGATGGGCCGAGCCGCGGCAGGAGAAGTCGGCGCCGGAGGGCCAGGAGGGCGACCTCGAAGCGCTGGTCCAGCGGGTGAACGCGCCCGACGGTGGCCTCGCCGCCGACCGCGAGGAGCGCAGGTCGCTCCAACAATCCGCAGAGGACTATCGCCAGCGGCTGAGCTTGAGCGGCTTCGGCGAGGTCGCGACAGAACCCCAGATCGAGGGGCTTGAGGCGGCCACGTCAAAGGACCCGGAGCGCAGCGCCCGATGGCTCCGGGGCATCCTCGCGCAGTCGGACCCGCATGCCCGCGCGCAGCTCGCCAACGTCGGCCTGGTGATCGCTCAGGCGCTGGCAGATGATCGGGAAGACCTCTGCGTCGAGGCCCTCGCCACCCTTCGCGGGCTGCGCACTCCGGTGCACATCGTCATTGAGCCCGAGCGCATCCCGCTCCCCGACTGGGCGCTCATTCGTGCCGCCCGGGCGTCTGGACCTGCAGCGCTCCTCGCCGCCGAATACGAGGTCGCAAGAAACGACGCGCGTCTGGCCGAGCTCGCTCGGTTCACCGACGCGCTGGGTGCTGGCGCCTGGCTCGACGGCTGGACGAACGCTGCGCTCGCGGATCCGCACCCGGCGCGGGTGGCACGCGCCCTCACCGTCACCGCGCTCCGACCGGCCACATCGCACGTCGCCGCGCTCGAGAAGGATCGCGGGACCGGCTTTCTGGGGGAGGTCGCAGCCCACGCGCGCGCGACCGCCGGTCGCCGTTGCTGGGCTCGTCATTGGCTCGAGATCGCGTGCGGCTCGACAGACCCCGTCGCGTTCTGGGCCGCCGGAACCCTCGCCGCCAGGGTCGCGGACCTGCGGTTCTTCGCCGACTGGCGCGATCTGAGGGACACGCCGCTCGTGCTGCGGTTCGGGGCGGCCCTTGGCGAAGAGCTCCGCCAGGTGGCCGTGAAGCGCGAGCGCGAGCGTCAGCGAACGTTGTTTGGTCTGAAGGCGCCCGACGATGCCTTCTGGGCCGCACTCCGTGGCAGTGTTTGAATCGCCTAACCTCCCGACGGCGATCGAAAGGAAAGGCGTTGCCAGCCCTGCTCGCCGTTAGGCCGCGGAAGTCCACCGGCCCCTTAAATAGGCTCACTTCGGAGCCGCTGTGCGACCTTCGCAGGGGCGGTCGAACTCGCCCATGCCGTAGAAGCTTAGTAATACGGCCAGCGTAGTTTCACAGGCGACGAGGCCCTCGCCGGCGGGGCGGACGAGGGCGGGGCTGACTTCGAAACCGCGCTCGTGGCGGAACGGCGTTGCCTTGCTCAAGCCGAGGCCCGCCAGCTACCTGCGGCGACGTTCACCAGCGAGGATGGCGACTGCAAAGCATTGATGGCAAACTGCTGATTGCGCCTCACGAGCGGCTGACGGTCGTGCAACTTGAGAGGTAGGCAGGCAGCGAACCGCTCACACCCGCGCCTCCATTGCGGCAGCACGCGCGCGTCGCGGCTATCCCTTAGCATCATCGAGGTCGTCGGCTTCGCGGAGCGTGAACCACTCGATCTGCTGATTGGTTACTGCGGAAGCTTCCAGAACGTTGAACTGCCGCTTAAGCACTGGCAAGTCCCACCGGAAGTCCGGTTCGGCAAGTCCTTTGTGCCAAATAGCCGGGATAAGGTAATACGCTCCGTACCGACGATAATCCCCTAAGAGCCTGAACGAAAAGTAGTTGAGCGATACCAGTAGGTTGTGATTCACCGTCGTTGTCGAGACGATAGGAGAAGAACTTGCCTTGGACTGATACCGCTCGCCGTCAGCATATGCGCAAGGGGGGGCGCTATCCAAGCGATTTACGGGATGCGGAATGGGCGTTGATCGAGCCGCTGTTTCCGGCAGCCCGCAGCGGCGGGCGTCGTCGCACGACCTGCCTTCGGGCGGTGATGGATGCGATCATGTATATTGCGTCGAGCGGTTGCGCCTGGCGGATGCTGCCCAAATGCTTTCCGGCGACGTCGACAGTGCGCGGCTATTTCTACAGCTGGCGGGATAGTGGGCTGCTGACGACAATCAACCACTTGCTGGTAATGGCAGCACGCGAACAGGCCGGCCGCGAGGCCTCACCCAGTGCTGGCGTTATCGACAGCCAATCGGTCAAAACAACGGAAAGCGGCGGAATTTGCGGCTATGACGCCGGCAAGAAGGTGAAGGGCCGCAAACGCCATATCATCACCGATACCTGCGGCTTTCTGGTGTTTATCCTGGTCCATGCCGCCGACATTCAGGACCGCGACGGCGCTGTCGATGTCCTCAAAGCCATCCGTTTCCGTTTCCCGTTCCTGCGCCATGTGTTTGCCGATGGTGGCTATGCCGGTGACAAACTCAAGGCCGCGCTTGAAGGCCATGGCAGCTGGACCCTCGAAATCATCAAGCGCTCCGATACCGCCAAGGGCTTTGTGCTTTTGCCCCGCCGTTGGGTTGTCGAGCGGACCTTCGCGTGGCTGGGCCGCTGCCGACGTCTCGCCAAAGACTGGGAGCGATCCATCGAAAGCGCCACGGCATGGGCAACCATCGCCAGCATCCGAATGCTCACACGCAGAATCGCAAGGCTCTCAACTCATTGATGTACTTTTGAATCGGGCTCTAAGAAGTTCTCGAGGTTTTCGCCGCTCGTTGGCTCAACGACCATCGATCTCGCGGTGAAGCCGATCACCTGTCCCGTCTCAAGCTCGCCCGGAAGGGCATTGGCGCTAAGCTGGATCGAATAGTGGAACGGGCTGTGGCCGGGAATATGGCGGATCACCGACAGCCGAATCCGATCCTGCTCGTCATACGGGCCGATGCGCTCGCGCCAGCGCGAAAAGATCTTGGTCGCAGCGTCGTCATTCTCGAAGATGAGGGCGAGGAAGGGCGGATATCCGGGCGCGTTCTGGGCGAAACCGGCGCCGCGCCATTTCGCCTGGTTCCACAGATGGACATCAATGACCGATCGCACGCCAAGATCGCGGTGGCTCTCCGCCGTCGATCTGGGCGATGCCGGCGTCGGCGGCCGGTCGGATCGCTCCGCGACAAGCGCTTCGAGATCGACGTGCTCGATCGCCGGGCGCGGCGCGCGCGGCGGAAAGATCCGGAGCTGCTTGTCGAGCAGGTCGCCGGGCCGAGTCAGATAGCGACCGATCAAGCGATGATAGCTTTGCGCGGCCGCCGTCACCAACCCCATGCGACCGAATACCCGCTCCCCCTGGGTCAGCGTGGTGATGGTGCGATCGGCATCCGGGATGAAGCAGGTGGCGTCGAGCAGCTGTGCGGCGATGTCGAGCCAAAGCGGGCGGATCAGTTCCTGATCGCCGAAGCGGGTCGGCGGCAGGTTCGCGGGCCAGACCAGCGATCCCGTCATGCGCTCGCGATCAACCGTGAATCGGGGGGCATCAGCGTCGGCGCTATCAACGATCTCGATCGCGAAGCGCTCGGTGTGCGGCATAACGCGATGCTCGATTGTGGTCGCGAAGAACGCCTCGAGGCTGCCGACGAGCGCCTCGGCAGCGAGGATTGCATGATCGCTGCCCGAGTTGCGCACCTCCACTTCCATGCCAAGAAGACGGGTCGAGACACGGAACGGCTCGCCCGACGCTTGGAGGATGGCGCCGCTCGGCATGGTGGCCGCCCCAACCGGCTGGCTGGCCAGCACCGATAGCATGTCGCGCGCGCCCTGGTCGGTCTCGGCCGCGGGGATGCTGCCGTCGGCGCGCAGGACGTCCTCGTAGCCTAGCGTGAAGAGGAGTGCTGTGCGCGGCATGAACAGCTCTGCCGCCTCGAACAGGTCGGGCCAGCAGGCAAAGCGGGCCAGCTCGGCGTCGCTGAGGTTGATGAGGCGGCTGGCCGCGGCGATCTCGAGCTCCTGCGCGTCGCGCCGCAACTTCTCGCGGTCCTCGTCGCGGAACGGAAGGGCCTCGATCGTGCCCTTAAACAATCCGATGGCGACGATGAAGTCGGGATAATGGTGAAGGTCGAGCGACAGCCACGCCCATGCCTTGGCGACCACGGCGAAACGCGGCGGCAGGCGGTCACCTTCCTCGGCATCGATGATCATCGTCGACAGCGCCATGACGCACGTCGCCCGCGCGGCCCACAGCAGGCCCGCGCTGCGATAGGCGTGGATAAGGTAGGACAGCGCGTCTGAGAATTCTGCGCTGTGTTCCTTCTTGGTCAGCTGCATCGCGGCCTTGGAGAGCAGCCGGATCATCTCGAAATGCCGGTTCCCGTCGAGGTTCTGGGCGCGCCGCAGCAGGATCAGCGCGCCATGCGCCTCGCCGGTGCGCGCCGAGACGAACTCGGACAATTTGTCGATCAGCGCTGCATAGGCCGGGTCGTCGCCGGCGACGCCTTCGGCGACCTCCGCCAGCTTGGCGAAGCGCTCGGCATCGAACTCGCCCATGCCGTCGGCATCGTCGAGGATTTCGGAGAATCCGTGCCAAACCCGCGACAGCGCGTCGCCATCGCCCGCCAGCACGGCTTGGTTCATTTCGAGATGCAGCAGCGCGGCGCGCGCTTCGAGCCGGTTATTGGGCCGCTCGCGGTCGGCGGCCATCGGGCGAAGCAGCGCCGCGATCCACTCGATCCGCCGATCCAGCTGGCAGGCGACGCGATCGAGGTGACCGTGCGTCACCGAATTGAACAGGAGCTGCCCGAGGTTGACGAGGAAGCCGAGCGTACGCGCATGGCTGGCGTCGGCCGCAAGCGCCTCGACCACCGGATATTCGGTTTCGAGGAAAGCGAAGTCGTCGAACCACCAATAGGCGGTCCAGATCTGCTCGTAGCGGGCCTCCACGCGCTGGTGGAGGCTGCCGGACTGATCGGCAAGCCGGATGGCGCGCGCGAAGCGTCCGTCGATCTCGACGCGCGGTCGCTCAAGGCCGCGCGCCAGCTTGGCGGCCAGTAGCGAATCGACGACGCGGTGCTGCTCGACGCCATAGGCGGCCGGGTCCTCCAGCTCGCGCTCAATCGCCTCGAGCTGCTGGAGCCGGGAATAGTCGGTAGGGCCTAGCTCGCTCGCGTCGGCCACCTCGGTGCCGACGCCGAGATAGTTTACCGCGAGGTCCTTGCGGCCGTGCTCGATGACCTGCGCGACGATCCAAGAGCGGTCGAGGATCGTGACGGGCACGCCTGCGCGCACGGAAAGCTCGGTCTCCAGCGCGGCGCGGTCCTTGGCCCGCGCGGCGCGCGCGGTGACGCAGATAATACGGTTGTAGGTCCGGCCTGTGTCGATCAGGCCCTGAACGTCGTCCGTCGCCTTCTGTTTCCAGCGCTGCTTGGCGCTGAACGCGAAGGCCCATCGCTCGCGCCCGGAATTGGCCTCGCCCTCGTAATAGAGGCTGCTGATCTCGTCGGCGACCGGGAAGGTCTCGGTGTCGGCCTTGCTGTCTCCGCCGCCTTCAGGTCCGGTCTGCGGAACGAGGTTGGGGCAGATCGCGCGCTCGGACAGCTTGCGGCAAAATATCTCAAAGTCGTGGGTCTCGTTGCGCTGGGTCAGCGTATCGAGGTGGAAGGCGAGCAGCGGCGCATCGAGTTGATAATCGGTTCGGTCGCGCGTGTCCGAATAGAATTCGGGGCGCAGTCCGCGCATGAAGCGCGACGGCAGGATGCCGCGCTCCGCGCCCCGATCATCGTCCACTGACTCACCGTCCGCCATCATACAGAGATAGGATTGGCGGCGCCCGACGTCCACGCGTCACCGTGATCTGCCGGAGGAAGGCTCAGTTGCCGGCGCCGGGATATTCATCGATGTCGTGCCTGTGCTCGACCATGACGCCCTCCACGAAGAAGACGAGATCGGCGCGGATGGCGACGGCTCGTGCCATGTCCTCGCCGGTCCATGCCACGGTGTCGAGATAGACGAGATCCTCCGAACTGCCGGGCTGGCCGGCGGCGTCGAGACCAATGCCGACGATGAAGCGCGCGTCCGGCCGCGCCGCCTTGGCGGCGTAGCAGCGGAGCATCAATTCGCGCGAGCGGTGCACGCGATACGCGGCATATTCGGCTTGAGGCGCTCCCGGTCCGATCAGCAGCACGTAATGGACCTCAGGATGTTCGGAGGGGAGCAGCGATCCGATCCAACCGCCGCCGGCGCGGACAGCGCGCTCCTCGATCGCCTGTGAGAGGAAGCGGCGACGGAGGCGGCTTTCGGACGCCATGATCCGCACCACACGCTCATAGTCGTTCATGGCGAGGTCGTTGCCGAACTCCAGCTGTTCGGCCAGGAATTGGCCGGTGACATATTCGATCAGCCGGTCCCAGGTGCGGTGCGCGGTGTTGAGGCGCGCCCTTCGCGGAACGGCGCCTGCTTCTCGACTTGCCGCCAAAGGTCGGGCTCAAGTACGAACGGCTCTGCCTCGGCGGGCAAGGTGCGATTATTGTGAAGATAGTATGCAAGCAGATCGGCCTCGCTACGCGCGCGCTTAAACAGGCCCTTCGCGGCGAGCGCTTCCTTGGCGACGAGATAGGCGACGACATCGCTGATCGTGTCGAGCTCCGCGAGAACCAGCGCCAGCGCATCGGCGTCGAACACATGGAGAAATCCCCGCGCCTTGCTGACGGTGCCGATGCGCAGCGGAACCGCGGCGTCGGCGATTGTCAGGTCGATCCCGAGCATCGGCTGTCCGGTCTCGCGCCGGCAGCGCTCAGCGGCGCCGGTCGCCACGCATATGCGATGAACGCGCATGTCGGCGGGCACCGGCAGCGCGATTGGCAGCCGGTCCTGCGCCTTGGCGTCTAGGAAGACCTGATCGGGATAAGTCAGTAACCAGCGCTCAGCTTGGCGCACCTGATGCGCGGAGGTGCCAATCGCGCGCGAGAACCAACGCCGCCAGTCGAGCATGGCATCGCCGGTGTCGGGATAGACGCAGCTCTTGTCCGAGAAGAGCAGCACGTCATTGCGGAACACGACCATCAAGTCGGTCAGCTCCTTGGACGGCGCGCGGTAAAGATTGGGGTAGGTCCACAATCGCAGGAAAGAGCGCTCGCACAAGCGTGCGAGGATCGCCTCCGACTCAGTCAGGCCACCGGATTTCTGGAACCGCATGCGAGTGACGCTAGCGCAAGCGAGAGCACGCGTCCGCGACCACGTCACATATGATGGGCGCGGATCGCCGCCGGCCGGAGCTAGAGCTTCCCGGAACGGGTTCAGCGCAGACCGAGCCTCGTCAGATTGCTATACGAGGCGTCGATGGAGACGCGCGAGCAATTCGATGGGACGAGCGTGTTGCTGGAGCGGCTGCCGGAAATCCGCGGCGCGCCGGTAGGCCTGTGCATCTATTGCGGCGCCGATCGCTATTCGGCCGATGGCGGGCCTCTTCGCGAGGAGCATATCGTCCCCTTCTCGATCAACGGCCGCTACACGCTGCCCGAAGCGAGCTGCCAAGCGTGCGAGCAGATCACGGGACGCACCGAGGCGCTCGTTATGCGAGGCGGTTTCCGGGCGGTGCGGGAATATCTCCAATTCCAATCTCGCACGAAGCAGCGGCCGACACATCTCCCGCTGTTCGGGATCAACGGCGATCCCAACGCCAAGGTCATGGTGCCTGTCGCGGACTACCCTGTGACCTGGATGATCCCGCGCTTCTCGCTTCCCGGCATCCTGATGCCGCCCGGTACGGTGCAGTCCGGTCACCCCAAGCCGTGGACCCAGGCGATCAACTATGATGCCGAAAAGCTAGGAGCGCTTGGCATCAAGCGGTTCAATTCGAATGCCATGGACATGTTCGCGTTCGTCCGGATGCTCGCCAAGGTCGGTCACGCGCTCGCAATTATGCGATTCGGACCGAACCATTTCGTGCCCTTCCTGCGGCATATGATCCGGCATGATGCCGGGCCAGAGGCCTATCAGTATGTGGGAGGAGCCCCAGAACGCCCGCACGACAGCGGGGAACTGCACGGCCTCACGATCAAGACGCTCGCGGTCGGCGCGCGGCGGCTGATCGCTGCCGAGATCAGGTTGTTCGCGACCTTCGGAGCGCCGATTCACCTGGGTGATAGTGGGCGAGGTCGTGCCGTGAATCAGACCGCGCGACCGGGTCCGCCCGGTTCGCGGAGGGTATCGCTGAAAGGCGGATCGTCGACCTGGGCATCGACCGGAACAAGCGTGCGCCACCAGCTGAGCAAGGCACCCGCGTCAGATAGGCAAAGAAGTGCAGGAGCATTGGGGTATCGGCGACTGCCCAGGTTGCACCCAGCGCTCCTGCGCCAAGGCCGGTCGGGACTTCCTCGGCGACCCCGTCGAACGTGTCGGGCGGATGGCACATCGGGAATGGGAACGGCGTCCCGTCGTGCAGCGCGCGCGACCGCAACTTGTAGACCTGCTTGATGGCAGCCGTGCATTTGTCGGGCGCGAAGTCGAACTGGCCATATCGAGGCCGGGCATCGGGCGGGCCGGGAGCGAAGGCCTGCAGGAACCCCACGAACTTGCCGGTCGATCCGATTATCCCCTTGAGGATCCTGGCGACTTTTGGAACGAGCGCCTCGCGTTCGTGCTTCACCAGCAGCGAGACAAGCGACGGGAACGTTGCCGCCAACCGCTCTGCAGGTGTGGCGACCTCTCCGTCCCACTAGTTCGCCGCTGTCTCGACCGCCGATACGAGCAGCAGCCATGCGGTCTCGGGTGCGGAGTCCGCGATCCAGAGGGCGTTCTGGTAGAGCCGCGCTGCCTTGATCAGGGCAGTCGCCGCTGTTGGCGAGAGCAGCGGAAAGGTGGCGAGGCCGGCGAGGTTGCGGAGGTCGCGCTGACCGGCGAGGCGCGGAATCTGCGGTGCCTGGTTGGTGGTGGGCAGCAGCGGGACATAGGACGCGTCGTGTGCGCGCGGCCTGCCGAGCGGATCGCCGTTTTCGCCGAACTCGCGGTCGACTGGTCCGGCAACGAGCCGGGCCTCGAGCAGTAGCGACGCGAGGGCGGTGACCTCATCGAACAGGTTTCCACCATGATAGTGATCATCGCTGGTGACGAGCGGGACGCCCGCCTCGGGCGGGAGCGCGAGCCCGACGCGCAGCACCACGCCGGGCTTGAGATCATACATCGACCCGCGCCGCGTCGAGGCAACCGCGTTGAGGAAGCTGTAGGGACCGAATCCGTAGGCCTCGGCAACGAACCAGGCGTCGGAATAGAGACGCATCTCGACGATCTGAGACGGGAGTGTCCCGGTGCGGACGGCCTGCCAGTTGCGCCAGCTGCGCGGCTCGGGAATGGCCTCGGTGCGGGGACGCGACTCTCGATCGTCTGCGGATCTGTCGCTCATGCGCGCGATCTCCGATCGTGATCGCTATCTCCGATCACGGCATCGAGCGCCCGGAGAAGGCGCTCGCCGATCTCGACCACGGTGGCGAGGTCGCAGATCAATTGCCCGTGGAAGCGCATTGGATGAGCCTCCTCGCCAAAGGAATGCATGATGTAGGGCTCGAACACGCCGACGTGTTCCTGGTCAACGCCGAGTTCACCGAAGCGTCGCCAGTCCCGATCGGTAGCAGCGGCGGATCGCGCCGCCTCGAGCGCCGCGAACTCCTCCTGTGCCGCTGGGCCGAGCTGGCGCGGCGGGATGTAGAGCGGGATGCGGTGCGCCAACGCATGCCGATACCCTTCGAGATAGGCAAACCATTCGTCATGACCGGCGAGATAGGTTTGAAGATCGTGGGGCAGCGAGTTCCGTAAGACATCACTCTTCGGCGTCAGTCCGATGCGCATTGGCGCGAGTGGCCGGCCTTGGTGGTCGCGAACGTCGCATTCGATACACCAAATATGGGCGAGGTTGTCGATCGCTCCGTAGATGTTGACCACGAACGTCTGGATGAAGGCGGTGGCGTCCATCAGGGCCAACCGGCCTGGCTGACGGTCATCAGGCGGGACGCTGGCAAATACGCGGTCGAGGCAGTGCTGGAGCATGTTCAGGCGTCGACTGAAGCCATGCTCGGCGAATTCCTTGGCGCGCTCGGTGGCAAAGGCGCGGGTGAGGATCGCCGTCGTCAGATCATCGCTACGATCGGCCCACTCCCGGTAGGCGGCGTCTAGCTGCGAGAGCTGGTCGGAGCTGTAGGTCATGGATCGAGGTCGATGAATTCGAGGAACAGCGCGCGCGCATAGTGGATTCCGGCACGACGCATCCGCCACACCGCAGCGACGATCATCAACGCGAGCGCCGCCAGAAGGCCGGGCTGGTCGCGATGGGCATAGATGCACCACAGCAGGGCGATTGTCAGCGCGGCGACAAGCCCCCTGCAGAGGCCATAGGTGCGATTGGCGATGTCGATCCGCATCGATCGGCCGGCGGTGCGCACCCGCGCGTAGGCGCGCGTGGTGATCGCCCGCCACACGTCGCGGTTCAGCCCGGTAATGTTCGCGGGTTCGCCTTCCATCGCCGTAACGCCTGCCTGAAGCGCGCCGCGTTGCGCAGGAGAGACCAGCGACTGGCTTTCCTCAAGCACGAGGTTTGTCGGAAGCCCGCATCTTGGCCAGATCGCGAGCTCGATAAGATTGCCGAGGGCCTGTACAAGATGGCCGAACACGAAGGCGATGAGGACGAAGAGGCCGAGGTCGCCGACAGTGAGGCCGTCGCTCCCGAGCATCGAGCGGAACGGCGACGCCTCCGCCGCAAGCAGCAGGGTGAGTACGGTGCCCGGAATGATGATCCCGGTGATTTCGTACGGGTCGAAGCCCTTCGCCACCTCCACGACGGCTAGCGGCTCGCGAAAACGGACGCGCCTAAGGCGACGAGCGTGCTGGACGCCGGTGCGCCGAAGATCTGTCCGAGCGCTGCCGGCTGCGGCGGGAAGACGCGCTTCGAGGGAGTGACGAGATAATGTCCGTTGTGGTCAACGTCGATCGTGATCGTGCCGTCGCAACGCGTCGTCATGACTTTGCGCAAAGGCTGTCCAAGCAGTCCCGCCGGCTTGGAGTGATCGGGGATGCCGGTGGTGCGCGTCGCATACCAGCCGTTGGTCTCTTGCGTGCCATGCTGCTTGCGCCCGTCGGAGAAGATCGTGAGCTGCGGACGGCACAGGGAGAACATCTCCTCGCAGCAGCCGTTCTCGCGCCCGTGGTGCGAGGCGACATAGACGTTGACGGTCGTGAGCCAGGCGCGGAACGTTGGGATTGACAAGAGCCTGCGCCAGCCCGCCCGCTCGAGGTCGCCCCCGAACAGGATGGTAAAGCGGCCGAAGCGCACGAACACAGCGAGGCTGAGGTTGTTGGTGTCGTCGAAATCGGCGCCGTATCGGTTCCAGAAAGCCTGCCATTGGACACCGCCAAGACCATGCGACCAGTCGCCAACGAGGCCGTTGCCGAACAGTTGGAGGATGTCGGCCGCGGCGGAAACGCCGTCGCGCATCCCACATTCCGCCTTCATCGCGCGCAGCGCGCGCGCGTCAACAGTCGGGTTGCTTACGACCGCACCGAGCGCACAGGCGCGCCATAGATACGACAGATCCTCGCAATGATCCTCGTCGAGGTTCATGAGCATGAGGGTGTCGATGCGCTGGCCACTATAGGTCACGGAAGGAAACCACGGCTGGTCGAGATTGAGGCCGCAATCGAGCATAAGGCGATGCCCACCCGATCCGGTAATAACGGTGCAGCCGCCATGGCCGACGTCGTGAACCTCGATGCGCATCTTTGTGCCCCTGACGACCGTCCGGTGGTCTCGTTCCTGTGGACCGACTCGCTCGTGTCCATGCGCGCCAGCTCTCAGTAATATGGTTGATGTTCCCCGCCTGTTCAATCGGCGGTCGCGTTCGAACCTTAGGGCGGTCGCTCGAGAGCGGGGCCAATCTCATAAATGAGCGGCAGAGGAGCCCGCCTTGCTGCTCGAATGCGGACGGGCCGTAATTCACCAATAAGGTCAGCTGAGCCCCCTGAACGAACAGCGGCTTTCGGGCTCGGGCTCGGAAAGGTTGAACGGCGCATAATGGGGCGCGAAGCCGTCGCGCAAGCTAAAGTGAACAAACGACCGCTTTCAGGCAGATCGCTGGCAGTTTCGAATGGCGTGATATGGGCGCAGAGCCGTCGGGCCGGCTCTCCCGCTGGGTTCAAACCGGGCCGCCGGTGCATCGGACGCGCGCCGCGCCGATATCATCGGCATTGCACGGGGTGCTTGCTCTTCGGTAAGCGGGTGTGATCCCACTCGGCTTTGAATTGATATGCAGTTCGACGACGTCATCCTCGGCCGGCGCAGCATCCGCGGCTACAAGCCAGATCCCGTCCCGCGTGCCGTCATCGAGGAGGTGCTGACGCTGGCAATGCGCGCACCGTCGTCGATGAATACCCAACCGTATCACTTCCACGTCATAGCCGGCGAGGCGCTCGACCGTATCCGCGCCGGCAACACCGAGCGCAACCTCGCGGGCGTTCCGCACAGCCGCGAATTCCGTACCGGCGAGGCCTTCGTCGGCCGTCACCGCGACCGGCAGCTGTTCACCGCCATGGGCATCGCCCGGGACGACGCGGCGGCGCGGCAGGGCTGGGTGCTGCGCGGCTTCCGTCAGTTCGACGCGCCGGTCTGCGTCATCATCACCTACGACCGCGCGCTCGCAGCGAGTGACGACACCGCCTTCGACTGCGGCGCCGTCGCCACGGCGCTGGTCAACGCGGCATGGTCGCGGGGCCTCGGGGCGGTGATCAATAGCCAGGGGATCATGCAGTCGCCGGTCGTCCGCGAGCACGCCGCCATTCCCGACGATCAGGTCATCATGAAAAGCATCGCGCTCGGCTGGCCGGACGACAGCTTTCCGGCCAACGCCGTCGTCTCCGAGCGCAGGCCGGTCGCCGAGGTGGCGGTGTTCGTCGGGTTCAACGAGTAGATTGCTCCCGTCGGATCGGCGCTATCTGTGCCGGTCAAAAGCGAGCGCTCGGCATCCTCGCATCATAGACCAATCGCTTCCTCGATCTGCTTGCTGCGAACCGAGGTCATTCCAGCGGTCAGCGCGAAGTCTGGCCATCGCTCGACCGCCGCCGCGACTTCGTCGACGATTGTTTCCAGCTTCCTTGCTGCTAGGCCGACTGATCGGCCTTCGGCGATCATGTTGGCCCGTGTCGGCTTCCGGCCTTCGCCGTCGACGGCAAGATAATGCTCGCCGCCGGGCCCAGACGAGAACGTCAGGTCGAACGCCGGTGCCAACCGCCACTCGCCACTGGCGTTCATCAAGAACGCATGATTGCGGGCATGGTCGTCGCGGTTATGCGCGATGACGTTGAACGCCATTCGGCGGAACGCCGCTTCGACCTCGCGGACGTCGCGCGTCAAATACTGGGTGGCGCGGAGGTATTCACGGTAGCTCACCGATGCGCCGTCTGGATCGGCCTCGAGCAGGCCAGCCAGCGAATGCAAGTGAAGGGGCCCGTCAGCATTCCGGTCGAACCGTTGGTTGGCGAAGTGTCCCGGCCCGGTGCGCGACGGCAGCAGCCGCCAAGGCGCGACCTTGATCCCGGCGGCGCTGGCCATCGCATTGTACGCCGCTTCGAGCGCACCGATGTCTTCAGGATCGCCGGGGGCGCGGAACTTGACGAGCCAAGGCTCCAGCCCAGGGGCATGCGCTGTAGCGAGGCTGGCATCTTCCTCCCCCAGCCAGACCTGTGCCTTGGGTCGAGCGCCGCCGGCGCTGCCCCCGAGGCGCTGCAGCGCGCCGAGCATGTCAGACGGCTCGCCGGCGATCACGGCCAGAGCCTCAGCCTGAAGGCAGTCGAGGTCGGGCATCGGCAGCTCGTTGTCGGCCATGTCGTCGGCCGGCATAAAGCGGAGCGCGCCGAACCCGCGTTCTCCGACCAGCGCTAGGCGATCGAGCGGTGTCAGTGCGCCGGGATCGCGCCCGACGCTGCGCAACCGGCGATCGAGCAACAAGCGGCCGTAGCTCTCGGGCAGACTGTCGGCGAACACGCCGAACATTCCAGCGAACGGCTCGCGCGGCGCGGTCTGCACCCCGGGCTTCAGCGGCAGGCGAAGCGGTGACAGCGGCAGGTCCGCGGAGAGGAACTCGGGCGCATACTCGAACAACGCTCGCCGGTCGCGCCAAGCGAGGCGACCGACGTTCAGTCGGCGCGCGCCGATGTCGAGACGAACGTCGAGCAGCGCGGTCACGAACGCCGACCCCGGCGACGGAAATTGTTGGAGGTGATTAGATCGTCGAGGTTCGCCACCGGCGGCGGCGCGAACAGCGTCGCTATGTCGGCGTCGCGCCCAAGCGCCTGCGCCAGCCGGATAAGGCTCTCAAGCGCGATCTGTCCCGTTGTCTCAAACCGTCGCAGCGAGGCGAGCGTAACGCCGGAGCGCGCAGCAAGCCCGGCCTGGGTCAGATCGGCATCGAGCCGAACCGACCGAAGCCGGGCCGCTACCCCGTCAGCAAGCTCTTGGACCGTCTCAAGCATGCTGACATCTTAGCAGTTATTGGGCGGAATGGCACCCCGCCGCTGTTATGTTGGCAGTTGCCTTAGTTGGGCGGGCTGGGCCGTTAGTGAGGCTTTCCCACAGCAAGCTGCTGACCAGTTCCGCCGCGTCGAGCGCCGGTTGATCGGCGAGGTGCATATAGCGCTGCACATTGTCGGTGCCGCTATGGCCGAGCATCTTGCCGATCATCGCGGCATTTTCCTTTTCGATCGCGGCGTGACTGGCGAATGTATGCCGGAGATCGTGCAGCCGGAGCGGCGTGATCCGGGCATGCGGCAGCACGACCTTGTACCAGAACGGCAGCAGGTCGGTGATCGGCGCTCGTCGTCGGCTTGGGCTGGGGAACAGGCACGGATGGCCCGGCTGACGAGGGATGAGCGCGAGCGCATCTCTTGCTGCCTGACCGAGCTCGACGACACGCGGTCCGGTCTTGCTGTCGCGCAACGTCATCAGCCGCCCGGTAATGTCGTTCCAGCGCAGTTTGAGGATCTCCTGCTTGCGACAGCCGGTGTAGATCAGCATCCGGACCGCCCCGACCTGGATCGGATACTCCGCCTGAAGCTGGTCGAGCGAGCGTCCGAGCCGGGCCAACTCCTCGTCGGTCAAGTAGCGCCGGTAGACTTTCCCGGCGTTACGCTTGATCGCGAGACACGGGTTGGAATGAAGCGGAACCGTGCCCCATTCCTCCGCCGTGGCGAACATGCTGCGCAGAATGTCGAGGGCACGGTTCGCGGCTCCGGGTCGCTTTCGGCTCAACCCCGAGAACCACTCGAACACGCTCGCCTCGTCGATCTGATCGAGGAAGCGTCGGCCAAACGTCGGACCGAGATGGGTGCTCCAGTAGCTGTCGTATGCCTTGATCGTCCCCGGCTTCCAGCGGAGCACGCCGACGCGCCGATAGAGGTCGGCGAACGCCGTACAGATCGGCGCGGCCAGCGCGTCGCGCTTGCGCGCGAGCGGATCACGCCGGACCTTCGCCTCAAGGACGAGGAGCTGAGCCGCGCCGCGTGCCTGATGCTCGGTCACGACCGCGCGGTTGCCGAGACTGATCCTCCGCACCACGCCCTTGATCCGGGTGAAGACGATCCATGTCTGCCGCCCGCTCGGCAGGCAGCGCAGCCCGAACCCGGGCAGCGTCATGTCCCACTCGACACGATCGTGCCCGATCAGCGGGACCAGCTCGCGATCGGCAAACTGCGGGCCACCAGCACGCTTGCGCGGCGCATTGCCGGGCGTTGGGGTTGCGAGGCCGCTCACTGGGCGTCCCCCTTCGCGACAAAACCGGTGGCGCGGGCAAGGTGGGCCGATACACGGCCAACCGCCTCCCGGACGCTAGTGTCGCTCAGGTGTGTGTAGCGGTCGGTGGTCTCGAACAGCGAGTGGCCAAGCATCTTGGCGATGGTCGGCTGCGACACGCGCATCATGGCAGCATGACTGGCAAAGGTATGCCGGAGATCGTGGAGGCGAACGTCGGCCAGCCCGGCGGAGATACGGATACGATCCCAGACATAATAAGCGATCACCGCGTGCGCTTCGGCTTGATCACGAGGGAAGACGAAGTCGTCGTCACCTCGCGGCAGCGTCGCCAGAAGCTCCCTTGCTGGTCGACCGAGGTAGACCGTGCGCGGCCCGGTCTTGGCTTCGGCCAGATGGGCAAAACTGTCGTCGAGATACGACCACCGCAGTGACTCGATCTCCCGCTTGCGCGCGCCGGTCAGCAACAGCAGCCGAATGATCGCGCACTGCTGCGGATATTGATTTTCCGCTTGCCAGAGCGCCGCCCCCAGGGCGCCGACCTCGGCAAGGCTGAGATACCGTTCCATGCGCTGTGTGCGGAAGCGGGTAAATCGCGTGCACGGGTTGGAGCGTCGCGGTCGCAGCCCCATCGTCTCCGCCGTCGCCATCATCACCGAAAGCACCGGCAGCGTGCGGTTTGCCGTGCCGGGCCGGTCGCCCATGGCGGCATGCCATTTGCGCACCATCGCCCGGGTGATCTCGGCAAGGTCGATCTTGCCGAACTCGGGCAGGATGACCCGGTCGATTGCTTTCCGATTGGACGCCTGCGTTGTTGGTGCCCAGCGATGGGCGTGGGCCTCCCAGAATCGCTCGGCGAAGACCGCGAAAGGCATCGTCGGTGCCGGCTGCGGCAGGTTGAACGGATCGACTACGCCGAGCCCGACCTTGACCGCGCTCAGGATCTGCCGCGCCTTCCGTCGCGCCGTCCGCGGATCGAGGTCCGCGACTGAGCCGATGACACGCCGCCGGGTCTGGCCACGCTCGCGATACTGGACGAAATAGACTTGGCGTCCGGTAGCCGAGGCTCGTATGCCGAAGCCCTTCAGGATCGGGTCCCAGTGGAACGTATCCGCTGGTTTTTCCGACGGCACGGCGGGTTGAATCGGAGCGACTGCATGATCGCGTCCGACGGTTAGCTTGCCGAGCCTCAGCGGTGGGCGATCAGGTCCAAAATCAGTGCTGCGATCGGAAGCGGATTGGTCGCCTGCCTTAACGCGAATCGGCCTCTGCAGCCGGTTGCGTAGGTCGTCCACCATCTTACGCTTATGCGATTGATTTCCTTGCTTGTTTCCGTCTTTGCTGTTGTATCTTGACATGCTAGTTCTCCCATAAGACATTGATCTTATGGCTCTTTGCAGCCGCAGGTTGCGTAGGGTGTGGAGTCAATAGAGAACAGAATCCGCCTGTTTTCGGCCCAAGGAGCCGTCACTGGATGGCGAAGAAGCACATCCAGATGAGTGACTTAGCCTAGCGTAGCGGCGGACCCTCCCTGATCTTCTGAACGAAGCTCGGTCGGTCGATCCTGTTGCGTTCCTTATCTGTGCCGAAACGGGTACCAAATAGCCAGCACAATGGCACATATTGCGTCGTCGCTATCACAGCCGTTCAGCGCTAACTGACGTCGGCTGATGAGCTTAACTCGCAGCGATGCCTACATGCATTCGCGCGCATTTTGCCGGGGCCGATGTGGTACTCAAGCCGCGTTCAAAGCCCCTTCCCGGATCTGCTCTGACGGCCAAAAGTCTGCTTGGTGACTGCAGCCGCTCCGTCCGATTCGATCATGCGAACGGCAGCAATCTGCGACCGCACTCCGGTCTCCTGGGCCGCTCTCAGCGTGCGGGTTATCTGCCTAGCCCAAGCCGAAGGGCAGCCTCTGCGAGCCCTTGCGAGACACGCAATCCGGGCGTCCTGTAGCCGCTTTGACTCGTGCGATCCGCATTGGCTCGGCCGGGCATCTTCGGGCCTGAGGACGGCGACGCGCGGCATCTGCAGCGGCCAGAAATCGGTCAGCGAACCTTGGAATATTGAACCCAGTTGGGCTGCGTCGTGCAGATCGCTCGGCGATCGAAATGCACTCGTCACAAGCCGCTACGAAGCTGGTTCTGGACGGGCGTCGAACAGGCCGGATTTCGGCCGTCGATGCGCGTTCGGAGGCGCTCCGACACCTAACAAATGGGTCGGCTCAGCCGACCACTTGCGGTGTCGGAAACGCGTGCCGGGAGAGAGCGAAGCACTCCTAAAAAGGCGGGACTCGGAACCACCCCAGATGCCTCCACCAGCACTTATCGATACCGCAAAAGCCGCCGCTAAAGGCGTAGGCTCGCACGCTGCGCTGCGAGCCTTTACCGTCGAAATGCTAGGCTTATTCGAAGGCGAGTACCTGGGCCTTTGCTGCGGCCTGCTCGGCTGTCGAAGGCGGCAAGGTGGCGCGGATTTCGGCAGCCGCTTCGCCCTCCCAGCGCAGGATCATGGCGATTGTAATCGGGAGCTTTGGACGGCTGCGCCGCCAGCCGTCGGCGGCGTTCCGGACCATCGGCCAGGTGCCAGGTCGGGAGTAGAGTCGCAGGGCTGCGATCTCCTCCGGCAGGGCTGCACGGGTATGCATCCGGTACATGATCCGGTCGATGATCGGTCCCGACAGGAGGATCATCAGCGAGGCCTTGATCATCACAGCCGCGACCACAAGCGAGGAAGCGACGCCGGCCCATATTGCGGCGAGTGAGGCGACGGTCACCATCCCCGCGAAGGCGGTCATCCAGCGTAGTGGGGAAGCCCACGGAGACCTCCGTTCGACGGCAACGTCTAAGGCGATCCGCAGCCGCGTGGGCCAGTTCACATTGGGCCGCTGAGACGAGGATTTCGTCACTGAGTTAGCACCTGTTCCAAGCGCGGTTACGGGCTCGATCATGGCTTCAATCTTGCCGATATGCACCTCGCGAAACAAGGCCGCGGGCGGCGAAGTGCGCGACGCGATACGACGATGTTTACTGGTCCAACCGCGCCAGCATCGCCGAGACGGCGCATGGCCCCGTAACGCCGATATGGATGTGGTCGGTCTGCAATACGCCGCCAACAACGGACCGGTTCGATGCGCTGGCGGCAAGCGCCTAATCGTCGTCGCCTTGTTGCCGAACGCTTCGAGGAACGCGAACGAGGGCACTGCCCGCGTCGCAGCAACGTTGGGCGAGCGCCGACACGGCTTCCTCGATCTCGACGGCATTCATTCAGGCGGCCCGCTCGATGTCGGTATGCGAGAAGTCCTGGCCTTTGAACAGCAGCGGCTCGCCCGTCGCCTTGGCAAGCGCATAGGAGAAGCAATCGCCGAAGTTGAGCCCGGCGGGATGCCGCCCTTTGCCGAAGCGCCGAAAGGCGTCGATGGCGAGGCTGGCATGGTCGGCCGAGACAGGCACGGTCTCGACTCTGAGGGTATCCAGCAGGGCCTGCAATTGTTCGAGCCCGGCCTCTCCCGCCCGCCCGAGCGCGACGATACCGACCTCGACGCGTGTCGACGCACTGATCAGGCGGCTCGCCGCCAGTTTGATCGCGTTCCGAAAGTCCTGCTCCTCCGGCTCGCGGCGGAGGATCGCCATCAGCGCCGAACTGTCGATGACCATCAGGACGGCAGACCGTGTTCGTCGTAGCCAAGGATATCGTCGTCGGTTCGGTGATCGAGCAACGGCAGCGCGTTGAACCGCTCGATGATCGCGTCGATCGCCGCGTCGTCCCACGGCCGTTCACCGCGTTTGAGCTGCTCGTCACGCAGCCGTAGCCGGAGCGCACCACGCACCGCCTCGGTCAGCGTTTCGCCGGTCAAGCTTGCCACCTGTCGCGCGAGACTATCGGTCTCTCGATCCTTCAGACTCAGCGCCATGACCGCCTCATAATCTAGAAATTATCCCTCTTTATATACTCGTGTTTGGGAGGGCGTGCCTACCGCCATTTTCGTGGCGGGCGCGGACGCAATTTCGATCGACGATGCGAGAGGTATAGAATGTCGACAGATCCGACTGTGACAATTCATTAGCGGGGCTAGCGCCTGCGGTGCGGTGCCGCTTTGCCTCTTGCAGCTTCCGCGTTTCCGGTCAGGGAGACGTCAATCGCGGTTCAGGTAGCTACAGGCTCCGCGAAAATCCCTGGTCCGTTATTTGCATCGGATACGTCGGCTCTTGAAACCACGCGCTCATTTAGTTGGCGAACCCTGCCTCCAAAGGGGCCGATTGCTGCCTGACCGCTTTCGGGTCGGTGATAGGTCGAACCGGTAATTCGTCCGCCAGCAAACGTGCGCCGATAAGCCACGCAAGCGGTAGTTAGAACACCGCTTGTAAATGCCCTAGAAAAACGACACGCGTCGGGTTGATTGGAAAAGCCCCCAGGATGGATGACATCTCGACGCCGGGACGAATTAGCAACCAAGACGTCATCTGGACGCAGTGGTTAAGTTCCCACATCTGTTCATTTGACGCTCCCCGCGAACCACCGAGCGGTCGGCTGTAGGACGTTTGATCTCGCTGAAGACTATGATGCTCTTAGACGTCGCCGAGCGCTGTAACATCTGAATCCTCGCGTGCCCTCGCGACAAATTGCTCGCGTAGCCACGATGCGGCGGGGCCGGGCGGAAAATCGCGTCTCCAAATTGCGCTGAAGCGATATTGCCCACCGTGATATTCAGGCATTACCAGCCGTACGAGCGCCCCGGAGATCAGATCGGGTTCGATCACCGGCAACGGCATGTTGCCCCAGCCGATCCCTTCGCGCAGCAACGCATGCTTGGCACCAAGATCGGCGAGGCGCCAGGTGCGTGCACTCATGACCGCGAAGTCTCGGCCCTCGGTTAGCGGTGAACGGTCGGTCAGCACGAGTTGAACATAGTCTCGGCCCGCGCCGGGCGGTATTATCGAAAGCCGTCCGAGCGGATGGTCGGGCGCAGCGACCGGCACCATCGGCACCGCGCCGGCAACCATGGCGTCTATCTCCGCCAGACCAGCATTGAGCGGACCGGAAATGCCGAGAACCGCCGTCTTATCGAGCACGAGTGCGGTGACCGCGCCAAGTGCCTCGACATGCAGCCGCAGCGTAACGGTCGGAAACGCGATTGCAAAAGCGCGAAGCACCTCGCCAAGGCGTTGCGTGGGGAGCATGACATCGACGGCGAGGTTGACCTCAGCCTCAAGCCCATCGAGCAGGCCTTTAACCTTGGCACGCAGCCCATCGATCCCCTGCGCGACGGTTCGCGCCTCGGCGAGCACCGCACGACCAGCATCGGTCAGCTGCGGCTTGCGGGTTCCGTCGCGGTCGAACAGCAGGACGCCGAGCTGGGCCTCGAGATTGCCGATCCCGTAACTGATGACCGATACGGCACGATGCAGCCGCCGTCCGGCGGCGGCGAAGCTCCCGGTGTCGACCACCGCGAGAAAGATCCGGAGCTGTTCGAACGTTGGTGTGCCCGGGTTCGACATTTCAACTTCCTCGAACATGTCGATGCGTTTTATCGCGCTGATCCACTAACTCGACAACGCTTATCTCAGTGTCTGCGAGGACGAGGCGGTTCCCGTCCCCCAATAGGAGATTCGACGATGATCGACTTAAGACCGTTTAATTCACTCGGCGGCGCCAATCATGGCTGGCTCAATGCCAAGCACCATTTCGCCTTCGGCAGCTATGCCGACCCCAAGCGGTCCAGCTGGGGCAACCTGCGGGTGTGGAACGACGACACCATCGCCCCGCGCAGCGGCTTCCCGCCGCACCCTCACCGCAACATGGAGATTATTACCTACGTCCGCGAAGGCGCGATCACGCATCAGGACAGTCTCGGCAATAAGGGTCGGACCGAAGCTGGCGACGTTCAGGTGATGAGCGCCGGCACCGGCATCACGCATGCCGAATATAACGACGAGGACGAGACCAGCCGCATCTTCCAGATCTGGATCGAGCCCACGCGGACGGGCGAGAAGCCGAGCTGGGGCACACGACCTTTCCCTAAAGGGGACCGCGCCGGCCACTTCGTTGTCCTCGCAAGCGGGTTCGACAACGACAATGAGGCGTTGCCGATCCGGACCGATGCACGGGTCGTGGCCGCCTCGCTCAAAGCCGGTGAGACGATCGACTATCCGCTCGGTACCGATCGCCGCGCCTATCTCGTTCCTGCAACCGGCGCGGTCGAGATCGACGGCGTCCGTGTCAATGCCCGCGACGGCGCGGCCATCAACAACCTCGCGGTCTTGAGGGTCACCGCGATCGAAGACAGCGAGGTCATCCTGGTCGACGCCGCCTGACCGTCATCGTCGCTGTTGTTCCCGCCCAGCCGGTCTCGCGACCGGCTGGGTTTCTCTTCTCGATCACTGCGGTAAAATCCGATTTGCTTATCTAAATTGTCGAACACAGCCGATCAGATTATTCCACTGTTTCAATTCATCGGCGGCGCCCATTTCCACTGCAGCGGCAGAATGCTCTGTCGAACAAGGAGACACACCATGGCTACCCGTCCATTCGTTCCGGCCCAATCTAATTCAGTCCCCGGCCCTCTGCCCCTGATCGGTCGTGTCGGTATTGCCGCCATCTTCGTTCTCAGCGGTCTGTCGAAGGTCGCCGCGCCGGCGGCGACGATCGGCTACATCCAGTCGATAGGGCTGCCGCTGCCCGAACTTGCCCTGGCTGTTTCCGTGCTGATCGAACTCGTCGGCGGCATCGCGCTCGTGCTAGGGTACCAGACGCGGATCGCAGCTGGGGTGCTCGCGGCTTTCGCTATCGTCACCGCCGTCTTGTTTCATAATGCTTTTGGCGATCAGAACCAGTTGATCCACTTCTTCAAGAACGTCGCCATCGCCGGCGGCCTGCTCAATGTAATTGCGCTGGGTGGCGGATCGTGGAGCATCGACGCACGTCGCTAAATGCTTCGAGTAAATCTGCCGGGACGGGGTGGATACCCCGTCCCCCTTTTTTGCGTATGATACGAGCGCGATCTACGACCCGCCGCGCCGCCCAGCTGGTGGTCAGCGAAGCTCGTGGTAACAATGGAATGAAACCACCTTGCCTGCCTCGAGATGAAACACGTCGCAGCAAGGAGCCGATACCTTTTTGCCGGTCGGCGGCACGAAGCCGACATTCGGGATTTCCAGCGGCCCCAAGCTGGTGCCGTTCAGCGACAGCTCCACGACAACACGGTCGCCCGCAACGTAGACGTCGTAAAGCTCCCGGTGCATATCGGGCATTGCCGTCGCGTAGATCTCTGCGGAACGGGCAAGTTCCTTCTCGCCGCGGTAAGCATAGCCAGACCCTTCGTCGATGAAGATGCCGTCCTTGCCGAACATCGCGGCGAAGCCGGCGTAATCCTTGACCTCGGCGACCCGGTAAAGCTCCCGAATGATGGCCTCGTTGTCAACGGCGGCCGCGGTCGTCTCGGCCAACGCTGATTGGCTTGCTGCATGTGTCATTGACGTACTCCTCATGTGTCTACCCTGATAGACGCAGGCCAAGAGCAAAGCCTCAGTCGGCCGGCCGGCGGCCCCCGCGTTTCCTTACGGGTTCAACGATGCGGAGCCGGAGCACGGGCATTGCCGCTCGGCGCAACCACCTTGGAATCGATCCGCAGGGGCTTGAGCCGGCTGAATTCCTCGTCGGGGACGAACCCGTCACGATTGGGCATGCGGATCGATGCCAAGGTATCGCGCCCCACCGAAGTATTTGAGCCGACGATGCCATTGAGGTTCAGCAGATACGCGACGACGGCATAGGTGTCGTCGGCCGACAAGGTTCCCGGTGCCTGATACGGCATTGCCCGTCTGATATAGTCGAACAAGGTCGTCGCATACGGCCAATAGCTGCCGATCGTCTTGACGGGTTTGTCGGTCGCGAGCGTGCCCCGTCCGCCAACCAGCCTGTCCTTGATTCCTCCGACACCGCCCGTGCCGTGGCAGGCTGCGCAGTTTTCCTCGAAAACCTGCCGACCGCGTTCCGGCGTGCCCGAACCCGGTGATAGCCCGCGCCCGTCGGGGCGAACGTCGATGTCCCAAGACGCGACTTCCGCCGCGGAAGGCGCGCGACCAAAGTCGGGATGCAGGGTCGCGGCAGCGCCGCAACCCGGAATTGCCATTGCGATCAGCGCGCTACGCCAGAACATTGCGGACCCTCCCACTCGTGTCGACAGCCCACGTCTGTTGACCATTGAAATGGAACAGCGCGTTGGTGCCGACCTTGTCGATTAACTGCTGGCGGGATGGCTGAATATTGCCGCGCTCGTCGGTCGAGCGGCTGACGATCGTCGCCGGGCTGCCGTCCCACATCCAGTCAAATCCGAAACGGGCTTGCGCCTTGGGCAGCACCGGCGCGTCGAGTGTCGCCCGCAGCCACGACCGGCCGCCATCGACGCTGACATCGACCCGGTCGATGCGGCCATGACCGCTCCACGCGAGGCCAGTGATGCGCTGATATCCAGGGTGGATCTGCATCATGCCGGACGGCGAGGTGATCACCGAGTTGGTGTCCATTCGAAGCTGGAACTGACGCGCCCGGCCGTCGGCCATCAGCTGGGTGTAGCGTGCGGTTTCCCAGCGCGTCATCCAGGGCCCATCGCCGAACTTCAGCCGGCGAAGCCACTTGATGTTGACGTTGCCCTCGCACCCGGGAACGATCAGCCGGATCGGATACCCCTGTGCGGGACGGAGCGGCTCGCCGTTCTGGCCGAAGGCGATCATTGCCTCGCGCATGATCTCATCGGTCAGCGGGATGCTCCGCGCGACACCGGCGGCGTCGCCTCCCTCGGCCAGCATCCACAAAGACTCGGATCGACGCCCAACGAGATCGGCGAGATAGGTGAGGGGAATTCCGGTCCACTCGTTGGTGCTGACCAGGCCGTGTGTGTTCTGCACAGTCAGCGTCGGGTCGGCGTGCTTCCAGTTTTCCCAGCCGTTGCCGGTGCACTCGAGAAATGTGGTGCGCGAAACCGACGGCATGGCCCTGAGGTCGGCAAGGGTCAGAACACGCGCGCGATCGACGAGGCCGTGGATCAGCAAGCGATGCTTGGCCGGATCGATGTCGGGAACGCCCGAATGACTGCGCTCGTAATGCAGGTCGGTCGGCGTAATCGTGCCGACCAGATCGCCGATCGGCGTCTTCGAATTGATCGCGTCCGTCGGATCGACGTTGCGCACGCCGGGGCCTGCCTCGGGCAGGCGGGCGAGCTTGACGAATTGCGATCGCTCGCCGTGAGCGCTGAGGCTGGACCCCGGCTCGCGGGCCGGAACCTCGGCGAGCGTGTCGCCTGCAGCCGCGCTGGCGGCGGCGGCGCCGGCGAGCGCAGCTGTGGCACCGAGGATGTTGCGCCGCGAGACGAGGCGCTCGCTACCTGGGACCGGGCCCACTTCGACAGACATGATCAGCTCCTGCAGGGTGTCGATCGGCACGGCGGCCGGTCGCTCAGTGGTTCAGGGTCAGCAGATAATCGACGATCTCGCTTCGCCGCGACGCGTCCTTGACCCCCGCAAAGGCCATCCGGGTACCCGGCACGGCGGCAGCCGGGCTGGTGATGAACCGGTCGAGGCTGGCGGCGTCCCACACGAGGTTCGACGCGCGCAGTGCCGGCGAATAGACAAAGCCGTCGAGCGAGCCGGCTTTGCGTCCGGCGATGCCGGCAAGGGACGGCCCGATGCGGGTCTTCCCCGGCTCGGTCGCGTGGCACGCGGCGCACACCGCAAAAGCAGGGGGCGGTGCGACCACAATTGCGGCGTGGATCGGCGCGATCCCCCAGAGAGCGGTGCCGAGCAGCAGCGTCGGGCGCAAGAAGACGCGGGTCAATCCGCTGGCGCGGTACGCTGCCGCACGACCGATCACTTCGGCACCGGTATGATAAATTCGACTGTCTGGCCGGTGAACGCCTTGTGGTTGGAGTCCACAAGTTCGATCAGCACCTTGTGCTTGCCTGGCGGCATACCGTTCATGATCAGCGGTTCGCCGCTCGCATCGGCCCAGTGCCACGGCAAGTCATCGACCGTGACGTGAATATGGCCGATGCGCGGGGAGACTTCGAGCGCCTTGGGTCCGAACGTCGGCGTGATACGCAAATTCTCGGCGCGGTACTGGATGACGACGCGGCCGAACGACAACGGCCCAGGCACCGGCGGATCGACGATCAGCCGCGGTGCTGGCTGGGCGTCGTCGAGCGGCACCACGCCGGGCGCACCGAGAATGTCACGGGCGGTCTGTGCAGCGAGGGGAGCGGACATGGCGATGACTCCGGCAAGCAAGAGGGAATATACGAGAGTCATTTCGTCATCTTCCGATCGAGGAAATCGTGAATCATGGAGGCCATCACGCCAAATTGGTCCTCGAGCGCGAAATGGCCGGTATTGAGCAAATGGTATTCCGCCTTGGGCAGGTCACGGCGATACGGTTCGGCGCCGGCAGTCGGGAAGACCTTGTCGTTCTTGCCCCAGACGATCAGTGTCGGCGGCTGGTATTTCCGAAAGAACGCTTGGAATTGCGGGTATAGTGCAACGTTGCTGCCGTAGTCGTGGAACAGGTCGAGCTGGATATTCTTGTTCCCCGGCCGGTCGAGCAGTGGCTGGTCGTGACGCCAGTTCGCCGGGTCGATCCGCGACAGGTCCTCCATTCCGTCCTGATATTGGAACATCGTCGTCTCGAGCGTCATTAGGGGAGCGAGCGCCTCGCGCGTCGCTGGCGTCGGGTGCGCCCAATCTTCCTTCATCGGCTTCCAGAATTCGCCAAGTCCTTCGTCATAGGCATTACCGTTCTGGACGATCAGCGCGCTAACCCGCTCGGGATGCTTGAGCGCGAGGCGTAAGCCGACCGGGGCACCGTAGTCGAACAGGTAAATTGCGTACCGCTTTGCGCCGAGCTGCCCGAGCAGCCCGTCCATCAGCGTCGCAAAATGGGCAAAAGTATACGCGAACTGGTCATGTGGCGGTGCATCGCTTTCGCCGAACCCTGGGTAATCAGGTGCGATCACATGATAACGGTCGGCGAGGTACGGGATCAAATTGCGGAACTGGTGCGACGAGCTCGGAAAGCCCTGAAGCAGCAGGACCACCGGTCCTTCGGCGGGTCCCGCCTCGACATAGGCGATCTTGACCCCGTCGATCATCGCCGAACGATAGTGGATCGCCGGAACTGGCTTTTGCGCGGTTACCGGGATACGGGGGACCGCCAGCGCCGCGGACGCGAATAGCAGGGCGGTGGCGGCTAGCGAGGCACGCAAGGCATTGGCTGACATCGATTTTCTCCTGGCTCGGGTGGGATGCGACGTCAGACGCCGCGGTAGACGAGTGCGGTGAACAGGGCGGGGTCGATGACCGAGCCGCCCCATTTGGCGTCGAAATCGGCGGTCGGACGGGCGGCGACGGTCGCGTCGAGCGACTTGCCCTGATGTTTCAGTGTCGCCACTCGGCCACGCACGGCGACGAGCATGTCGCGGAAGGCAATGAGTGCAACCCTGTCGCCGACCGGCCCGTGGCCGGGAATGACGATTGTATTCGGTCCGGCGAGACGCAAGTTTTCGTTTGCCGCGCGGATCGCGCCGTCGATGCTGCCGCCGGTGACATAATCGACGAACGGATAGACGCCGTTCCAGAAGGTGTCTCCGGTTTGGAGCACGTCTGCGTGCTCGAACCGGACGTACAGGTCGCCGTCGGTGTGGCCGGCGCGGTAGTGGCCGATGTGGACCGCCTCGCTCCCGAACGTCAGCATCCGGTCGCCCGGCACGGGCTCGTTCGGCAGCGCCGACGCGGCAACAGGGGTGAAGGTATGGCCCCATTCGACGATGGTATTCTTCTGCCTAAGTCTCGCGACCGCGGCCGGGTCGGCGATCAGGGTTGCGCCGGTGCGGCGCAACCAGGCATCGCCGTCGCTATGGTCCCAGTGCCAATGGGTCAGGATGACGGTCTTGAGCGGCAAATTTCCGAGCTCACGCAGCGCAGCCCTGATCTTCGGCTCCGAAACAGCGATGCCGGCATCGACCATCAACAAACCATCCGGCATGACCAGAACGCCGATATTGCCGCCCGATCCGTCGAGCATGGCGATACCGCCGCGCAGCCGATGGAGGGTGACCGGCCCGCGAGATGCAGCCTGATTGATCAGGTCATACGGCGTCGGCCGGCCCGCCCAAGCAGGTGCGGTGACGAGGCCGATGGCGAGGAGGACCATCGCTGCCGCCCCGGCGAAACGGCGCGGCAACGGTTCGCGCAGGCCGGCACAACGCTTCAGCAATGATTTGGTCATATCCCGCCTCGGTGATTGGATGAGGGCGCACGGGGTCAGCCGCGCGCCGGCACGTTTCTGAAACAATGGTCTTGAGACGCCGACCTAGCCGGCGGCAGCGTTACGCCTTCAGGTAAGCGAGCAGGTCGGCATTGATGATCGCCGCGTGGGTCGTTGGCATGCCGTGCGGCAAGTCCTTGTAAACCTTCAGCGTGGGCTTCTGGAGCAGCTTGGCCGAAAGCGGGCCGGCGTCAGCGAACGGGACGATCTGGTCATCCTCGCTGTGCATGACCAGCACGGGAACGGTGATCTTCTTGAGATCCTCGGTGAAGTCGGTCTCGGAGAATACGGCGATGCAGTCATATTGGGCCTTTGCCCCGCCGATCATGCCCTGCCGCCACCAATTATCGATCACCCCCGGGATGACTTTCGCGCCGGGTCGATTAAAACCGTAAAACGGCCCCTCGGGCACGTCTCGGTAGAACTGCGCGCGGTTGGACATTGCCGCTCGGTAGCCGTCGAACACCTCGATCGGGCTGCCGCCGGGGTTGTGCGCCGACTTCAGCATGACTGGCGGAATGGCGCTAATGATCGCCGCCTTGGCGACGCGACCGCTGCCGCCGTAGCGCGCGACGTAGCGAACCACCTCACCGCCGCCCGTCGAATGGCCGACATGGATGGCGTCACGCAGGTCGAGATGCTCGACGAGCGCGGCGCAGTCCGCCGCGTAGGTGTCCATGTCGTTGCCGTGGTCGGTCTGCGTCGACCGCCCGTGCCCGCGCCGGTCGTACGCAATGACGCGGTAGCCGTGTCCGAGGAAGAACAGCATCTGCGCATCCCAGTCGTCGGCGCTGAGCGGCCAGCCGTGGTGGAACACAATCGGCTGCCCGGTGCCCCAGTCCTTGTAGAAGATCGATGTACCGTCCTTCGTCGTCATCGTGCTCATCGGTGGTCCTTTCCCGAAAGATGAAGTCCTTTGCGCGCGGGCACGAGCCGGGAGGCCGGGCAGGCCGAGTGTCGTGGCGGCGACGGCAAGCGTTACGCCGCCCGCCAGCACCATGCGTCGCGACGTGCCGCGGTCAGCGCTGGTCAGAGCGGCCGGGTGGGCGTTCGCCATCGTCGTGTTTCCCTGTGGCCCAGTATTGGGTTCGTTGGGTAAGACGCGGGTGGAGCAACAATCCCCACCGACCGAGGACTAGAAGGCAAACTATTTTGGCGGCGTGGCCGCGACGATCTCGAGCCGGTGGGACCCGGCGGCAACGACGCGCACCGGGTAAAGTTCGGCAAGGGTGCGCGCGAACCGCGCTGGGTCGTCGGTATGGAAGCTCCCGCTGACGCGGTAGCCCGCTATCTTCGGATCGCTGATCACGAGCTGCACCGGGGTGTAGCGGTCGAGCTCCACCGCCGCGGCCGAAAGAGGCGTGTCGCGAAAGGTGACAACGCCGCGCTGCCAGTCGCCGACAGCGTCGACATCGGCGCGCGTTACCTCTGGCTCGGCGTCTCCGCGCGCGGTAAGCGCCTCGCCGGGCTTGAGGATCGACGGGGGGCGATTGGTCCGCCCAGCCCGGACGGCGACGCTGCCTTCGACGAGAACGACGCGCATCAGGCCGGGCTCGGCGCGGACCTCGAAGTGGGTGCCAAGTGCGGTCACAGACTGTCGCCCGACGGCGACGACGAAAGGCCGCGTTCGGTCGTGGAACACCGCAAACGCTGCCTGCCCATGCAGTAGTTCCAGGCGGCGCTCGCCGCCGGGGCGGAACGCGACGCGGATGGCCGTGTCGGTGTTCAAGGTGACCCTGCTGGTATCGGGCAGAGTAAAGCTTCGCCGCTCGCCGATCGCCGTAGCGAGCATGACCGACGGTGCGTCGGCACTCGCTAGCTGCGGCGTAACCGGTCCAGCAGGACTTCGGACGAGAAGAGTTGTCCCGCAGACGAGGGCGACGGCGATCGACGCGGCGATGGCATAGCGCTGCACGCTCCGGCGCGGCGCGCTATGCCTCAGCTCAACCGCGGGGGGCGCATCGCGCAGAGCCTGCAGTTCTGGCGCATCGCCAGTCAGCTCCCACAGCTGGCAGGCGCGAGCCCACGCTTCGCCATTGGCCGGATCGGCGTCGATCCACGCGGTAAAGACCAGATCGTCGGACTCGTCGTCGAACATGTCCTGCCTGACCAGCAGCAAAGCGGCGGCTTCGGTGGCGTCGAGCTCCTGCAGATGGGCAAGCGTGAGAACTTCACGGATCACGATGTGCATCCCGGGGATGTCAGCAGGTGGTTGACTGCACGCACCATGTGCTTTTCGACGGCACTAACTGAAATTCCGAAATGCACGGCAATGTCCTTATAGTTCTGCCCGTCGAGCCGTCGCAGGACAAATATTGTCCGCGTTCGCTCCGGCAGGGTCATCAACGCGGAGGCGACCGCGCGCAGCGTCTCGCGACTTTCCGCAACCCGGCCTGCGTCGAAATCGCTACCACTGTGTCGCTCAGTATCGAACGGCACTTGGTCATCGGCGTGGCGAACGGTGCGGCGACGGTGGCGGTCTGCGAGGACGCTGGCCGCGGTTTGGAAGATGTAACCGCCAAGGTTCTCGACGGCGCTGCCCTGACGCACCGCAATCCGGACGAAGACCTCCTGGACCAGGTCCTCCACGTCGTTGACGTCCCGCATCTTGCGGCGGAAAAATCGTATGAGGGCCGGACGGTACTCAACCATGTCCTGCAGGCTCATCTGCTCCGGCCCCCTCGCCACGTCACCGGCCATAGCGCGATACTGCGTGAATAGACGCGGCGGGTCGAGTCGTTCGACGACAGACCGACAGGCGTTAGCGAGGGGGATGGCAGTCTCCGACGTGATCTCACAGGTAGGGACGCAGCCGCCGTGCAAATCCTCACCCGTTATCGCGTCATTCTCCGACAGCTACCGTGACCGTCAGCTCGAACCGACGTCGGCGCGGATCGCCTCAACCCCGACGAGAGAATATGACGCTGGCGGCAGAAATCCACTGTGGATTCGCGCGCCCCACGCGTCCTTCATCTCGAGACACGGAATGATGTGGGGATGAAGACAATGATGATGAGCTTGACGCGCGCCACGGGGCGCTCGCTCGCGGTTTCCGATCTCGATGATCGACGTGCCCCCACTTCGGCGGCCATCGGCGACCTGTCGAACCTGCTTCAGGTCGTTGCGAGCGTCCTGCACCTCATCGATCGCCAAATCGACGACGACACTCGACTACTTATCCGCGCCGGCCTGTCGCCTATCAACGCGGCGGGCGACATGACTTGTTCGCGAGCCTTCACGGCCCCGCATCGCTTTTCACTGGAGGGTTAGATGACAAAGCTGACAGGTAAGATCGCACTGATTACCGGCGGGACATCGGGCATCGGCCTCGCAACCGCACAGCTTTTTTCGGCCGAGGGCGCGACTGTCGTCATCACCGGTCGTCGCCAGGACGTCCTCGACGCTGCCGTGGCCGCCGTGCCCGGCTCGGTCGGTCACCAGATCGATTCGACCAATGTGGGCGATCTCCGAACTTTGTTCGAGAAGATTGGCAGCGCATTCGGCCGTATCGACGTGCTCTTCGTCAACGCCGGCGGCGGCTCGTTCGCGGCGCTCGGTACGATCAGCGAGGCGAATTTCGACGATACGTTCAATCGCAACGTCAGGGGGGCACTCTTCACAGTGCAGTTGGCGCTGCCGCTACTCGGTGAAGGTGCATCGATCATCATGAACGGTTCGACGGCCGCCGCGAAAGCGACTGCCGGCTTCAGCGTCTATTCGGCGTCCAAGGCGGCGGTGCACGCTCTGACTCGCAATTGGATGATCGACCTGAAAGGACGTGGCATTCGCGTGAATACGCTGGTGCCTGGGCCAACGGCCACGCCGGGTCTCAAGGGACTGGCAGGCACAGACCCGACTGCTCAACAGGGGCTGCTCGATCAAATGGCGCTCGGCGTTCCGCTGCAACGCGTCGGTTTTCCGGACGAGGTGGCGCGAGCTGCGCTGTTTCTGGCGTCGGACGACTCGAGCTTCGTCACGGGCTCCGAACTCTACGTCGATGGCGGTGAAGGCCACGCCTGACCTGCCCTGCAATTACACCCTGGAGTCTAGCAATGCCCGATGCCACGCCAACCCGCCCGCCGCTTCCGCCATTCGACGAGGCATCCGCAGTAATTAAGGCGCGTCTTGCGGATGATGGCTGGAACAGTCGCGATCCGGCCAAAGTGGCGCAGGCGTATACGGTCGACAGCGAATGGAGGAACCGCGCCGAATTCGTAAAGGGGCGCGACGCGATCGAGGCGTTCCTCGCACGAAAATGGACGCGCGAGCTCGAATACCGGCTGATCAAGGAGTTATGGGCTTTCACCGGCAACCGGATCGCAGTGCGGTTTGCGTACGAATACCGTGACGACAGCGGCAACTGGTTTCGCGCCTATGGCAACGAGAATTGGGCATTTGCCGCCAACGGTCTGATGTTTCGTCGGATCGCCAGCATCAATGAGCATCCTATCGACGTCGGGGAGCGCAAATTTTATTGGGCGCTGGGGCGCCGTCCTGACGATCATGCCAGCCTGTCTGAGTTGGGGTTCTGATCATGGTCGGCGTGGGCGAAAACGGGGTCAAAAGCCTATCAGGATCCAGAAGTAGCGCTTCTGAAAGAGGCGCGGGCCGCCCGCTCGAGTATCTGCCGATCTCGTTGTTTGGCTCGGTCATGGGACTGTCGGGATTGAGCATAGCTTGGCGGTTGGCTGCTGAACGCCACCTCGTGCCACACTGGGTGTCGGACGTGATCGGCGTGAGTGCGGTCTTGGCGTTCACGGCATTAAGTCTTGGCTATCTGGTCAAGTTGGTGGGGGCGCCCGATGCCGTGCGCGCCGAGTTCAAGCATCCGATTGCTGGGAACCTTTTCGGCACGGCACTGATCAGCCTGTTACTGCTGCCGATCGTTATCGCCCCGCACGCACTGCGGGTCGCGCAGGTGATGTGGATCGTCGGCGCGGTAGCGATGTTCGGCTTCGCATGGTTGATGATCGACCGTTGGATGAGCAACCGGCAACAGGCCACCCATGCCACACCGGCTTGGATCGTACCCGTCGTCGGCGTCCTCGATATACCTCTAGCGGTGCCGGTCCTCGACATGCCGCCGCTGCACGGGCTGATGACAGCCTGCGTCGCAATTGGTCTGTTTTTTGCAGTGCCGATTTTTACGTTGGTGCTGTCGAGGTTGCTCTTCGAGGAGCCGCTGAGCGGAGCACTTCAGCCGACGCTGCTAATTCTTGTCGCCCCATTTGCGGTCGGCTTCTCGGCTTATTACGCGACGACGGGCAGCGTCGATATGTTCGCCGAGGCGCTTTTCGCATTGAATATATTCGTCCTGACCGTCCTGCTGGGTAGACTCCGACAGCATTTGGCGACCTGCCCTTTCAGGGTGTCGTGGTGGGCAGTCAGTTTTCCACTCGCCGCGTCGGCGGCCGCAGCGATCCGGTTCGACGCGGCACGGCCAGGCTTCTTCACGGATTTTGTCGCCGCTGCGATGCTCGCGTTCGCGACGGTGATCATCGCAGGATTGGCGTCACGTACTCTGATCGGCTTGGTGCGCGGCGAGCTCAAGACGCTCAGCAGCTGATCATCTCGGGAGCTAGACGATGCAAGGCCCAAAGACGCCAGCAGTTGCGCAGTTCCGACGCCAGATCGCGTATCTGGTTTTGGCCGGCCTCGTCAGCGTTCCGGCGGCGCTCGCGTATCTTGCCAGTTACGGCCCGGTCAGCATCGCACTCGCTCTCGCGGTGACTTTCGGCGTGTTCGTCTCGATCGTCCTTGGCGGCGGCCTTATGGCAGCAGGCTTTTACAGTTCGGCGAGCGGTCTCGATGATGTGGTCGCAGCAGCCCATGTGGAACCGGCCGGCACTGCCGCGCTCGGAGCGGCCACCGTCGCGGTCCAACCGATTCCACCGCTGTCAGAGGTTCAACAGGAAGGGTCGCTCCTATGAAGATCACTGTCTCCGACGGAAGTTTCGACGCTTATGTTTCGCGGCCGCTTCTGGGCTCGGCACCCGTCATCATCGTCCTGCAAGAGATATTCGGGGTCAACGCCGATATCCGCCGGACGTGCGACGAGCTGGCGGATCACGGTTTCGTAGCCGTTGCCCCTGATCTGTTCTGGCGGGCTGCGCCCGGCCTCGACCTAAACTCGTGGAGTGAGGCCGATTGGAAGCGGGGCCTCGACTTATATCAGGCATATGACCTGGACCGCGGCATCTTCGATGTCGGCGCGGTGGTCGACACCGCGCGCGCGCTCAGCGGGTCGAACGGCCGAGTCGGGGTCATGGGCTTCTGCCTGGGCGGCTTGATGAGCTATCTCGCCGCCGCGCGGCTGTCGATCGACGCCGCGGCGGTTTATTATGGCGGCAGCACCGACCAGCATCTCGACGAAGCTACCGGTGTCACCGCTCCGATGCTGTTGCATTTCGGCGACGATGACGAATTCATCCCTCAAGAGGCTCAACGCCAGATCAAGGCTGCGTTCGCGGGCCGGACCAACGTCGAGATCATCAGCTATCCCGGCTGCTCGCACGCGTTCGCGCGGCATACAGGAACGCATTTCGATGCCGTCGCAGCGAAGTCGGCCAATGCACGGACTTACGAATTTTTGGCTGAGCATCTGAACGCGAAATTATGACGTCGCCAGACGTGGGGATTCTGTTGCGGGTTGCGTCAAACCTTTCGAACAGACCTCTGAACTGGACCAGACTTATGAAGACGAGTGCATCAATCACATTGGCTCTCTTGGGCGCCGTGCTCTCGGCGACGACGCCGACAGACGCAGCAGAGCTGACGACCAAGCCGACGATCGTGCTGGTCCACGGTGCATTTGCTGGGTCGTCGAGCTGGAACGCCGTGATCACCGATCTCGAGACCGATGGCTACCGGGTTGTAGCTGTCGCCAATCCGTTGCGCGGCCTGGCCACGGACGCCGACTATGTCGCCCGCATCGTCAAGTCGATCGACGGCAAGGTGGTCCTCGTCGGTCACTCTTACGGTGGCGAAGTCATCGCCATGGCCGCGACCGGCGCGAGTAACGTCAAGAGCCTGGTCTTCGTCGCCGGTCTCGCTCCGGTCGCCGGGGAGAGTGCCGCCAGTCTCGGCGCGCGGTTCCCGACCGGCACGCTCGGAAAGGCGCTTGCGCCGCCGGTTATCCAGGCCAATGGCGACCACGATCTTTATATCGATCAAGCCAAGTATCGGGCGCAGTTCGCTGCCGATGTGCCGCAGGCCGCCGCGATGCAGATGGCGGCAACGCAGCGGCCGGTTACGGAGGCCGCGCTCGGCGAAGCGGCGGGACCGACCGCGTGGAGCACGATCCCGTCATCCTTCATCTATGGCTCTCTCGATAAGAACATCCCGGCGGCATTGCACGCTTTCATGGCAAAGCGCGCGGGTGCCAGAGAAAGTGTCGAGGTCAAGGGTGCGTCGCACGTCGTCATGATCTCGCACCCCCTCCAGGTGGCCAGGATGATCGAGCGTGCGGCTGCATTCTAGCTGAAAGCAACCGATAGCAGCCGGATAAGCGAAGCGATCGGTTACTAGACGGCGTGAAGTGTCAGACGCGGCCATGACGATCATCCGGCCCGTCCAAGAACTCTGCAAAGCACCAGTACCAATAGAAGTTCAATCCTACCATCATCGCCGCAATAAATCGATCGCGCCGCGGCAAGCAAGTTCTGCGACGGTTTTAATGGAGAGAGACAATGGCAAGAATACTGGTGCTCTATTACTCATCCTACGGACACATCGAGACAATGGCGGCCGCAGTTGCAGACGGTGCACGCTCCGCCGGCGGTCAAGTCGACCTCCGCCGGGTGCCCGAAACGGTGCCGGAGACGATTGCCGCAGCTGCACATTTCAAACTCGATCAGGCCGCCCCGCTCGCCAGCATCGATGAACTCGCGAACTATGACGCGATCATCATCGGTGCGCCGACCCGTTTCGGCCGCCTACCGGGACAACTTGCGGCGTTCCTCGATCAGGCTGGCGGCCTGTGGGCGAGCGGCGCGCTGAACGGCAAGGTCGGCGGTGCGTTTACTTCGAGCGCATCGCAGCATGGCGGCAACGAGGTTACGCTTTTCTCCATTCTGACCAATCTGCTGCACTTCGGTATGGTCATCGTCGGACTGCCGTACAGTCACGGCGGGCAGATGACGCTCGAGGAGATCGTCGGCGGTTCACCTTACGGCGCGACAACGATCGCTGGTGGCACGGGCGAGCGTCAACCGAGTGAGATCGAATTGGCTGGCGCCCGTCATCAGGGGGCGCTGATCGCCAAATATGCCGCAAAACTTACAGTGCCGGACTGACGGGCACGGCGACCACTTCGGGCGCAGGGGCTGTGCTGGGCACCTCGGCACTCCACGCAAAAACGACAGTGCCGATCCGATCCGCCAGACCTCTAATCAGGAGTGGAATATGATGTCCAACAATGTCCCGAACCTATTGCGGAGGAATCTCCACGAGGTATTTGGCGAGAACGATTCGAAAAAGCGCTGGGCAGCGATTGAAGAGATTTATTCGGAGGACATCGTCTTCCACGCACCCAATGGGATTTTTCGGGGCCGCAGCGTGATCGAGCGCGTTGCCGGCGAGATACGGGCCAAGCAGCCAGACTTTCGCTACGTGGAATCCGGCCCTGCCGAGGACCTCGCCGACACCGCGGGCCGCGTTTCGTGGGTGTCCGGACGGCCGGACGAAGCGCCATCTTATGCCGGAACGGATTTCATATTGGCTGCTGACGGCAAGATCACTGCAATCTACCTCTTTTTCGATCGTTTGCCTGCTTGAGCGCTAGGCTCAGGGCCTATTAAATCGCTCGCGGGGACGATGATCGGTTGATTCAATGTCGACGCTGAGGGGGCGTTGCCATGAGCGATCTGATCTGGTTGTCGGAGGCGCAGATGCGTCGGATCGAGCCGCATCAATGAGTCCTGAGCCTAGAAGTGCGTAGAAACGGTCAAATTAATCCGACGCCGCCTTGGATCGCCATAGTAACTGTAGCCGGCTGTTGCTGGATTGATGACACTGGGAGGAGAATGATCGAAAATATTCTCTATGCCTAATCTAAACTCGATGGGCTCGGAAATCTCCAAATAACGCGGTGACGCCAATTTCAACGATGCCTCAAGGTCGATATAAACCTGAGCAGGTATCGTCGGGGATCCCTGGTATGTCACGATCGTGACGTTGCTGCGGCTGAGGTTCGGATTTGACGATGCGACATTGTAACGGCCAAGATATTGCGCCGTTGCGCCCAGCGCCCAACTCTTCGTCTCCCAATTCAACCCGGCGTATCCACGCCACTCGAGCGGGCCGTCGCGCGACCCGACGGTATTAATGGTCGACGTGTCCTGCGCCAGTTGTCGTTTCAAGACCGGTTGCCACGTCGTCTTGGCCGTGATGCTAACGGTCCCGACGCGCGCCGGCAGCCTCCAGTCAAACTGAAGATCGACGGCCTCCACCAGCGTTCTGCCGCCATTCAAAGCGGTCGTGTCGATCCGCGTAATGGTGCCACCGCTAAAGCCCTGCGCCGCGTCGGCGGCTGTCAAAAGGGCGCGAACTATTCGCGCCGGGTAGGACGCCTCGTGAGCCACGAAGTAAGCTGGATCGTAGGCGTGAACGAAGCTGATCTCATTCGTCTTGCGAATTTGAGTGAGATCGATCGAAAGGCGGGGTCCGGTGTCAAACGGATCGACGACCAGCCCCAATGAAATTGTCCGCGCACGCTCAGGGGCCAACTGCGCCGAGCCGCCGGACACCTCGTCGAACGCGCCTTCGCTGCCAATCGCCCTCCCGCCGCGCTTCGGATCTCCGAGCCCCAACGCTGCGTAATCGAAGTTGTTAAGCCTCGAGGCGATCTGGTCGACACTTGGTGGCAAGTTACCAATGGCGAAGCTTCCGCGTAACATCACCCTAGAGATCGGGAAGAAGCGCAAGCCGGCCGTATAGAGAAGGGTCTGCGCCCGCGCGGTTATCCTGGCGTCGAGGGGTTGCGTGTCGAAGGTGAAATCTGCCGGGATGGTCGTTCTAAATTTGTCGTAGCGCAGCGCCAATTGCAGTTCGAAGCCGCGGAAAACCGAATTGGTCGTGCTGGCGATGAGCGGCGCGCGTAGTTCGCCATATCCCGACATGACCCGCTGCCTAATGTCGGGGCTGGGATTGGCGACCGTCAGGGCTGCTGAAGTAAAGGTGGTCACACTCTGCGCGACGCTCTCCGTCCTCGTTTCGCCGAGCAAGGTGAGTGTTAATGGGCCCCCCGCCAGATGAAATGCAGGCCCGGCCAAGCGGATGGTCGCATCGGTGGAGCGGTTGGTGCGCGCTGAACGCAGGGTTGTGGCGGTGAGCGAGGCCGGCAGCTCGGCGAAGAAGGCAGGCCAATTTCCGAGCGGATCGAGTGCAGGCTGGCCGTCAGCTCCTGGCTCGCCACTGGCCAGCGCGTCGGCAAAGTTGAAGCTTTGTCCAACCGACCGGACTGTTAAAGCGACATGCGACGAAGCCCAACTGCCTTCAGCCGATGCGCGCCAACTGAACGGTAGTTGCGCGATAAGCCCCGCGGTAATTCGCACGCTCTCGATGGCGTTCGCTGCGACCGCTGGCACAACCGGCAATGGATAGGTGACGATGATGCTTTCCGCAAAGGGGTTATTGGGCGCGTTGGCGGCAATCGGCTCCGACACCGAGCTTACGGGCTCAATCGCCGTACCTTCATCGTGAAGGTACAGCGCGTCGACAAAACCTTCGAAGATTGGACCAAAGCTATGTCGGACACTCAAAATGCCCGATGTTGTCGACGGTCGGGTTAATATGTCGCCGCGCGCACCGCTATTGTCGTTGGCAAGGTTCGTAGCAACCTTGCCGGCGTTCGCGACGAGTGTCGCCGCACGATCGGCCGGGGTCCCCGACGTGTTTAGCGGCAGGAAGGTAACTTGTGCGCCGAGACTCGCCCCACCGAGTCCGGCGTCAAGCGTCAGCTTGGCCTGCTCGCCAGTGCCGTCAGCGCTAAACACGTTGATCGCATTGCCGACGGGGCGAAGCGACAAATACGAAGCGGCATTATTCCGGAATGCCATCGCGCGTGCCGCTGCCTGATAGTTGCGGTCGCCAGTCAGAAGGTCACCGCTTTCGGTGTGGCTGACGAACAGCATGACATCGGTCCGGCCATTATCAGGCGTAAACCCGATACGACCCTCGACGCGCAGCCGCGGGGCATCGCCACGAGCGGTAATCCCGCCGGTCACGTTGAGTTCTGCACCGCGATAATCGTGACGCAGAACGACGTTGACGACTCCTCCAGTTGCGCCGGGGCCATAGATGCCGCCGGCGGTCGACGACAACGTCTCGATCCGTTCGATTGCGCCCACGGGTATGGCGTTGACGTCCGGTTGCGCCAAAGCGTTGGATGCTGATGGCAGGCCAGGCAAGCGTCTGCCGTCGACGAGAACTAGCGTTTGATTGGCACCGAGACCGCGCAGGTTGATCTCTGATCGCGGTGATGCGGCGTTCGTCGTTGGATCCTGCATTGCCGAGAGGTTTTGCGTATTTTGAGGCAGCCTCGCTCGCAAAACATCGTCGACGTTATCCTCGTGCGCGGAAACGATCTCGCGGACGGTGATCACGTCATACGGTTGGATATCGTTTGCGGTCCGCCGAATGTCGGCGTTTCCGGTCCTGCGCCCGACGACCAGAATTTCGGCGATAGCACCATCACTTTGGGCAGCGAGCGTTTCGGCTGCAGGTACGAGGACGTATACGTTGTCCTCGGTCAGGCGAACACCGATCCCCGTCCCTGTCAACATCCGGGCCAAGGCCGAGCCGATCGTGAGGCGACCGTGTACTGCCGAGGCTGTCAATCCGGATAGAGTGGCTTCATCGAACAGAACCTCACATCCAGTCTCCTTTGCCAGCTTCGCCAAAGCAATGGGAAGAGCAATACGACCAATATCGATCCTGGTTTTAAAATCGGACAATTTGCCGAGGGTCGGCGTTCCCGCCAATAGCATGGTAAGAGCCACAACTGTTGTCGTAAATCGATGCACACGCGCCCCGACTCGCTTGTGATATTGAGCATTGCTATCAGGTTGCATAGCGGGCGTCACGCTGGGTTGCAGTTACAAAATAGCCGAAAAGTGCGACCAGCGGGTGCATAGTGATTAGACCACGGCGAGCACGCTGTCGCTTGAGGGGTGTTATTCGCGGCGACTAAACCCGACCCCAATGCCGACACAGCTCATTCCTCGTATCGGTGACGTCATCCGGCCAAGGGTCGACGCACATCGCCAATAACTGACGCGCACTGCTCGCTCAAAAAGTAGATATTCGCGCTAATAGGTGAGTCCTCGCCAACAGTTATAGGTTGCAAGACCAATGTCGGACATCGAGCACTCCACGTCCGCTCCCCGAACTCAGCCGCGGTCAAGTTCCGATTTCGGCATGTTTGGGGCCGGAAGCTGCCCGGCAGGTTTCGGGCATCGAATGCGGCAAAGCGGACTTTCATCCATGCACCGTAGTGCGCCGGCAAGACCCACCTCCGGACATTCCGACGTGCCGTCGCACTTTCAGAAAGCAGACGTTTGTTCAGCGGGCTGCATTGAACATCCAAGCCGCCGCCTAAATTAACGCGCAAGGCCGTAATGAGGAGGTCTGCTCAGGACTAGTGGCGAGGATTTGCAGTCGGTATTGTAGGCGACTCGATATGGCTTCGCCCAGCAGCGCCCCATTGCGATTAAAAACGAACTATTAATACGGTCAGAGGCGCGAGCTTTCGGCGAGGCGAGCAGCCGCGACGTCAAACGCTACCCGATTCTTGACGAGGAAAGCCCAAGTCGCCTGTTATCGGCTATCGTCCACCCCGCGAGTTTATCTCTGCTCAACTCGAGAGAAACTGTCAGGCCTATCGGGGCACCAGCACCGCCTCATCGAGCGGCGCAGCTGCCCCGCCGGGCGGACGAAATCGATTGGGCCGCCCTAAGCTGGTGCCAGCACGCGGCGGAGCGGCGATCCCGGCCATGGCGCGCTCGTGATTGGTACTGCACTCGGACTCCGCGATTACCGAGAAGACGTGGACGATCCACCCCCGACTGGACCTCCCGGAGGGTTTAAACGATCGGGATAGTGTCGGTTTTTCTTACACTTTAGGTTCGTCAAACGCTTAAATCGTTAATCATTGCGTGGTCGGTCAGCTACTTAAGCGCAGTACTGATATTGGCACAAGGTTTGCATAATGGTTAATGCGCGGGTGGTCAGCTGAGCTTCAGTCGACAAGGCCGTGGCGTCTGGCTCACCGAATAAGGGGATATACTCGATGAAAGCTGTCCTACTTGCTGCTGTTTCGCTCATTTCCACGTCGGCCCTTGCAGGTCCTGGCGTTATCACCGCGCCTGTGTCGGCGACGATCGATGTCGGCGGTCCTGGCGAAGGCTCGATCGCCGATACTTACAATGAGAATGGTCTCTTGAGTAGTTATGTACCTGGCGTAACGAATTTCGACGCATATATCGCGACCGATCCGATGCACAGTCTAGCCTTCGCTGGCAACGAGTGGTTCAGCAATTATGGCTCGACGACAGCGCAGGTCACCTATGATCTCGGCTCGGTCAAATCGATCAATGCACTCGCGCTATGGAACGAGGAAACGTCGGGCATAGGCACGCTCGCGCTGACGGGTTCGGCCGACGGCGTCACGTTCAACGCCATTGGTACATATATGCCGATCGACAATCCGTTGGCCAACTATCCGGCGCAGGTCTTCAGCTTCGCCAAGACCAGCGTTGAGTTCGTCCGATTTGGAATGAGCGACTGCCCGCAGCCGAACCCAGGCTCGTACCCCTCGTGCGCGATCGGTGAAGTCGCCTTCCGCACAGCCAGTGGTACGGTTCCCGAACCTGCCGCATGGACGCTGATGATCGCCGGCTTCGGGCTCGTCGGGGCGGCGTTGCGCCGCCGGGCGCCTATCGTCGCCGCCTGACCCTTCCGCTTCACTATACCACAGCCCCGTCAGAGCGATCTGGCGGGGCTTTCGTAATGAGAACAACCGGCTTGCACCCGGCCGTTGCGCTCCTGTGGCTGACACTGCACCGTCCATCTCTCGGATCATTGCAGGCCCTCTGACTTCTTCTCGATTATGCAACCAATCCAAAATGATTACTCAACGCGTTAAGACCGATATGAGCCAAGATGCCGTAAATGATCTAGGCTATGGACCACTTGGATAAGTCGATATGCCGCTCTGGCCCTGCGGGATTATCTCGCCCAAAGAATAGTTAACGGTTCAAGCCCCCCGCACGGACCGCCAGAGCCGCCGCGTAAGCATCCCCGCCCGCGTGGCGGCTCGTCATTAACCTTTAAATAACCTTGTCTGCAAGTACGCCGTATCCTAACCAACCGCTAATTATCAGGGTTGGCAACATGATGCTTGAGAATCGCTTCAACTATCATGTTCAACGTGCAGCGGCACATCTTGGAGATGTCGACACTGCGACGTCATACGAGGCGCGAAATACTCACCGGGAACTATCGAAGTGGCATATGTCTGCGGCGCTCACTGAAGGCGTCGGTTTTGTTCCCACTTGTGCGATTGGATCGCAACAGATCCTCGCAACGAGGAGCCTGATGCCGGCCGGGTGAAAGGAGATGATAATTCGATCAACTCAAGATTGAGTAGTGCGCTGCAACCTTACCGACTGGCCGGCGCACGCGGACGTTCGAGAAAGGTGGAACCTACCCGTACAAGGTGGCTGAGCGATACCCGTATACCGTGCTCGCAAACCACTTCGTCGCCATCGAGCCTCCGGATCGCGATAAATGTTCCCTTCGCGCGCAGGATGCACAACTGCGCTCCTTCCTGCCGATCTTGCACAAGGCACGCTTTAAATGTACGCATCCGGTGAGGGCCGCAGGCTCGCTGCTGCATGCTCAGGCGGCTTGAGCGATCGGAACGTTTGAGGTGTCGGATCGCCAGTTCCACGGGAGCAGTTCGGCGAGGCGCTGCTGTGGGAGTTCGGCGATGCGGCCGAGGACATCGGCGAGCCACGCCTGCGGATCGATATCGTTGAGCTTTGCGGTGACGATGAGCGAGTACATGAACGCAGCGCGCTGTCCGCCGCGGTCGGAGCCGGCGAACAGCCACGACTTCCTGCCGAGGGCGACACCGCGCAGGGCTCGTTCGGCGGCATTGTTGGTCAGGCAGATCCGTCCATCGGCAAGGAACCGGGTGAACGCGGGCCAGTCCTTGAGCATGTAGTTGATCGCCACCGCGACCGGATTATGCCGGGCAAGCGTCGCACGTTGCTGGCGCAGCCAGTGTTCGAGCTCGGTTACGATGGGCGTGACGAGTTCCTGACGCACGGCGAGCCGCTCTTCGGCGGTCTTGCCGCAGATCGCGCGTTCGATGTCGAAGATACGGTCGATCCGCGCCACCGCCTCGAGCGCCAATGGCGAGATCACCGGGGCAATGTCGGGCTTGCGCTTCACCTGGGTGGCGACGTCGGCGAGAACGAAGAACTTGCGCCGTGCGTGTGCCCAGCACAGCGCGCGGGCGACCTGCCCGGCGGAGCGGCCCGGCTTGAACAGCGCGTTGTACCCGGCATAGGCATCGGCCTGCAGGATGCCGTTATAGTGGGCCAGATGATCACGCGGATGCTCACCGCGCCGGTCGCGCGAGTAGTGGAACAGCGCCGCCGGCGGGGCCGGGCCGCCGAACGGCCGGTCGTCGCGGACGTAAGTCCAGATGCGGCCGATATCGGTCTTGACCTTAGCCAGCACGGGCACCGTGGTATCGTCGCCGTGCAGGCGCTCGGCGGCGAGGACGTGGGCCTCGATCAACCGATACAGTGGTTTAAGCGCGGCGGTGCAGGCGCCGACCTGGTCGGCCAGCGTCGACAGGCTGAGATCGACACCTTCATGCGCATAACGGTCGCGTTGCCGGTTTAACGGCTGGTGCTGCCCGAACTTCTCGAACAGGAGCATCGCCAGCATGCTCGCGCCGAACAGGCCTCGCGGGGTGACGTGGAACGGAGCCGGCGGCTGGCTGACGCGCTCGCAGGCCCGGCAGGCGAAGCGCTCGCGCACCGTCTGGATGACCTTCCACTGGCGCGGGATTACCTCGAGGGTCTCGGTGACATCCTCGCCGAGCTTCGACAGGCGGTTCGAACCGCAGCCGGCGCAGCAGGGAGGGCTCGGGATCACGACGCGCTCGCGCGGCAGGTGCGCGGGCAGCGGTTGCCGCGACGGCCGGGCGCGGACGAACGCGGTGACGGTCGTGGTCTTCGCTGCAGCATGAGCGGCGGCGGCTTCGTCGGCAGCGGCGGTTGCCTCGGCCTCCTCGAAGGCCAGCTCCATCTGGTCGATCAATCGCCGACTGCGCTCCGAACGCTGGCCGAACCGGTCGCGCTTGAGCATCGCGATCTGGAGCGCCTGAAGGGCGATGCGGGCCTCAAGGTCGGAGTTGATCGCGCGAGCGTTGGCGGCGTCGGCCCGGGCGACGGCGGCATCGCTTCGTGCCTCGTCAAGCGCCTGTCGGAGCGCAATAATATCGGCGGGAGACAACGCTTCCATCGCCCCCACAACATAGCAAAATCGCGAGGAACCGTGAAGCGTTTTGGCGTCGTCTGGCTTGGGAAAAGACCCTATCCCGCAGCGCTTGGCCGCCATGTATGCTGCGGGTTGCGCCAGTCGATGCCCTCCAACATGCACGCCATCTGCGACGCCGAGATCGCGACGACACCGTCGGTCGCGGAAGGCCAGACGAAGCGACCGCGGTCGAGCCGCTTCGCATAAAGCGACGTGCCGAGGCCGTCGTGCCACAGGATCTTCACTAGGCCACCGGTGCGTCCGCGGAAGATGTACAGGTCGCCCGCGTGCGGGTCGCGGCGCAGCCCCTGCTGCACCTGCAGCGCCAGCCCGTGCATGCCTTTACGCATATCGGTGTGACCGGTTGCGAGCCAGATCCGGACGCCGCCCGGGACCGGGATCACCGCGCCAGCGACCGCAGGACCGCCGTCACCAGCTTTGCCGGCGCGTCCGCTGCGATCCGCACGACAGAGCCACCGACCTCGACCAGCATCGCCGGCGGCGGTGATGATGCTGGCGCGACATCGCGGGCGTCGGCGCTGACAACGACCGGCGCAAAGCCCGCGCCCGCGTGGCCAGTGCCGTACAGGTCGCGACGCCACCGATAGATCTGGCTCGGTCGAACATCCGCGACCCGCGCCACCTCAGCGACAATCGCGTCGGGCGCAAACGCCGCATCGATCAAGGCCCGCTTCTGCTCGTCGCTCCACCGGCGACGACGCTCGACACCCGAATATACCGTGACCTGGCCCATCGCACCGTCGCTAACACTGGTGCAAACACCGTCGCTTGCACCAGTGCTACGTCACCGCAGCCGCCAAATCACTCAAGGCGGCCCTCACCGGAGGCGTACCTTTAAATTCGGCTTCGGTCATTATGTATTGCCCGATTTGGCGGTCCCAGCAGGTCGAGTGGAACAGCCCGCCGACGCGCCGGGTCTCCGCCGGTTGATTATACAGGCTCGCGGCCTCGCACGTTTCTAGCACGTGAACCTCGATGTTCGCCGCCTTAAGCGCAGTAATCTCTTTAAGGTAGTTCGAAGCCTCTAACGCGACTTCAACCCGCAAAATCGGATGGCGCAGTTCGCTAGGGGAAGGAGCGAAATCAGTTGTTGGCGGGGTCGTCTACGACGACGATCATGGCGCCCTCGAGGCGCGCTGCTCAGCGACTTCAACATCTGCTCGACCACCCCGCGCCTATCAACGTCTGCGGGCGTAAGCGCGCAAGCAGTACGGTTGCGACCCAGCTGGATCGCAACCGTATATGTTCAGGCAGCGACGACAAACGCGTGCCGACGGCGCACCGATGCGCCAACCAGCCCAAAGCCGACAGCTAAGAGAGCCCATGTCGCTGGTTCGGGCACCGCAGCAGCGACATTATCGAGTTCGAACGCGTTCTGCGACGAGCTGAACTGGACCGTGTCGACCTTGGCACCGTCGAAGCTGAAGAACACCCGCCGATTGTTCAGGGGATTCCCCTGACTACCATCCGCCGGAGCCGGAGGGACCTGGCTGCCGGTGAACGATCCGACCTCGGTGCCGCCAGAGAAGAATTTCACCGTATTATAGTTGTCGATCGATCCCCAATAGAAGCTCAATGTCTTCACAGCGGGCGAGATCGCCAACGAGGCGACCTGACCAGCGAGGACTGCCAGATACTGCGTCGAATCGCCGAGTGGCGCAGCATATTGACTCGAGACGGAGCCGGTCGCGAGTGTATACGATCCGGTCAATCCAGCAGCAGAGTTAAAATCCGCGATAATATGCTGGTTAGCAGCCGGGCCCATGTCAGGACCATTGGTCGATGAAACCAGGGTCATGGCATTGGCGCTGCCGGCGAAGACGAGCAGTGCGGTGGTGGCGAGATATTTACGCATGACACACCCTTTTTCAAATGGCGGGGATGATACCCCACGTTTGACCGAGCAAGCTTCGTGCCAGATCTTAAGGCGTTGTTAAGGCTGCCAAGGTTTTAATGATCACACAATAAGTGTAAAGAATCCCGACATATTTTACACAGTTTGCGGCCTAGTAGATCTTCGATGGCGACAAGTGTTCAGCTGCTCTTGTGATCTTTTGATAGAGCGGCTTCGGAACATGGCGAGTCTATTATTAATGGATCCTAACCCTTCGGGCGTAGCGGACAGTCGCAAAATGGGCGGATTGTGCGGCGGCGGGGAAACATAAAGGAAGTCGCATATGAGCCGTTTGATCCTCCTCATCGCTATCGCCGCGATGCCTGCTGCCGCCACCGCCGCCACAATCGATTTCAATTCGGCACCGCAAAATATGCTGTTTGGCCCGACCTACTCGGAGAAAGGCTTTACGCTCACCGGCACAGGATTTGAGTTTCCGCAGTCGGACGGCTGGGCATATAGCACCTACGCCAACGACGGTACGCTCACCTTCAATTACAAAGGGCCTACCTACACCTTGACCAAGGATAGCGGCGGCACCTTCAATTTTACTTCGCTCGATCTCGGCAACGTTAACAATGACATTTTCGGCGGCACTCTACGAATTGCCTTTGACGGCGGCACGCCTACCGCGCTCGCAATCCCGATGACAGGCGCTTTGCAGACCTTCACATTCGGCATGGCCGCTGTCACCAGCGTTGCCTTCAGCTTTTTACCCGGTGAGACTGCTAACAATACGCTCAATAGCTATGCACGCATCGACAATTTGGTCGTCGGAGGTGCAGTGCCGGAGCCGGCATCGTGGGCGATGATGATCGCCGGCTTCGGTGGCATCGGCACGGTTATGCGTCGTCGCGCGACGAAGGTCGTTCTCGCCTAATTTGCAATCTGAGGTCTGAATGCTGTGCCGCGGTTTCCCACCGGAACCGCGGCATTCGCGTATTCGCTACAGCGACGGGCACCGACGCGTGAGTTAGCTATAATAGCGATCTAAGACACTAAAGCTTTGTGCCAAGATGCCCTGTAACGTTTCACATGTGGCCCGGCCGTTTGATGGGGCCGTTAGGTGACTGGCCGCTGTCGGGCACGTCGTCGTCGTGAGCTGCCCTTCATTCAAGTTGCTTGGCGCAGTCGATGGCGCGCTATCATCCGACCAGCCCGATCCATTGCTTGTAGGTGAACCTTGCTGGTGCCACGAAGGGTAAGAGATGCAACTTTCAAGCTTCATGACGGTCTCCGCAGCCGAAGACTTTCTCCGCCACATTTATGCAGGCACGGTCGGAAAGCTGCAGATCCCGACGCGCGCGAGGCACCACGCCGCCGGCGGAGAGGCCGCATTCGTGCAGGCCGTCTCGACTTGGGCAAACGAGGCGAATCCGGCGGAGTTAGTGAGCTACGCCGAGGGCCCGGTCGACGAGGTGCAAATCGAACGGTTGGTCAGCAGGCTCCACGGCCTGGTTGGCATCCTGGTCGCGGACACGATCTCGAGCATCCGGGGCCCCGATCTCACCGAGGTTCTCCGGAAGGCCGCGCTCGAACGCCTCTCGCTCCTTCAGTCCGCGACGCCAGAGGACGGCTCCAGGGGGCCGCAGCTGGAAATCGTCTGCTTCGACCACCTCGCGAAAAGCCATCCGAGATCCTTCTACGCGCCGAGCGAACAAGGCGTGCTCCAGGTCCGGAGGCTACCCGCCTTCAACCTTTTCGCGGCGGAGGTGCTGAAAGAATTGGTCCCGACGGCGCTCTCCCGAGGGATACCGGAAGGCTTCACCTCGGCCCTGGGCGGTGCGCTGCACGAGCTGTTCCGCAACACTGAGGAGCATGGCCGCGTGAACGATCGCGGGGACGTACCGACAAAGTCGGTGCGGGGCTTCCATGCCCGTCGCCACTCAATCACGCCGAAGATGCTGCCGGCGCTTGCAGCCGAGGCCAAGCCGTTCTCCGATTACTTCTCGCGGCTGCGCCCCGCGCGGGCGGGCAACCGCGACATCCAGTTGATCGAACTCTCGGTGTTCGACACCGGGCCCGGCATGGCCGCCAGTCTCTCGGCGCGGCCGCTCACGTCGATCGATCGGAACGAGGAGCTCCTGCTAGTCCGGCGGTGCTTCGGCAAGAATGTCTCCCGGAAGTCGATCTCCTCGGCGGGCCTCGGCCTGCCGACCGTGATCGACCTTCTGCGCGAGCGAAACGGCTTCCTGAGGCTCAGGACCGGCAGGCTGTCGCTATTCAGCGACCTCGGTCTCGAGGAGCAGCGCGCGTTCGGTGAGCTTCCCGAGCTCCGCGACTGGGCGGACCCGGGCGGCCGCATCGCGCCCATCGCCGGCACTCTCTTCACGCTGCTCTTTCCCCTGGGAGCCTAGGCCTTGCGCCCGTTCTACTCGCTTCGCCTTGAAAGACCGACGAAGACCCACGCAATCGACACGTTCGTGGTCTTCCTTGCCGCCGACGCGCTTCCCGCAGACACCTTCGTGGCACTGATCGACGACGAGGTCGAACGCAATCTAGTGCCAGACGATGTCGTGGTCGTCGTCCGAGAGCCCAGCCGGGCCTCTACGATCGCGGCTATCAAGAACCATCGCGATCTAAGGCGTCTCCGCCACCGGCTCGCCCCGCACGCGACCGTCACCGTCATCGGCTTTGACCGAAAGGGTGCGGAGGCCGGCCGCGAGGTCGCGATCGGCGACGGAGTGGAGAGCGGGATCACGCTGGAGGAGATCGGAAGGCGATCCGCCACGGCGATCTTCCTCAATCACGGCGGCTTCGTCGAGGCCAACGCCAGCTATCACTTCCGTAATCCTTCGGGGCGGCACACCGATCGTTTCATGCGCCTGTCCAACCTGCTGGTGCGCCACGCGGAGATCTCGATCATCGCGATGGCGCTGCTGCCGCTCATCCCGGACGACGTGGTGCAGGCACACGTCGACACGCCTTCCATGTTCGCGCTCGTCTCGGCCGTGAACGAGCATCTCGGCGTGCTCCAGCCGGGACGCCGGCCTTTGCGGTGCGACAGCTTCCGGTCCTATCTCGGCGTTGCGACCTACGACTTCAGCGGAAGCGAGACCGCCGTTGTCCTCATCTCGGCGACATCGAGCGGCAGTCTTGGATCCATCGTAGAGGGCCGCAAGGTCGATCGATCCCGGATCGCGCATGTCCTCTACCTCGGAGCCTCCTCGCCGCGCTTTCCGTCGGCGGTCGATCTCTCATTCGATAAAATGCTGAACCCGCTCGGCATCGCGGAGGCGCGCGAGACGTACCGCGAGCCTAACTGCGCCCTCTGCGACGCGGGATCGATCGCTGTCGAGTTGCGCGGGGACCAGTTCGATCTCAGCGGCCCCGAATTCGAGCCGATTACGCTCAACAAGAAGGATGCGCCCGACCGCCTCGCGCCTACCATGGATAGACTCGCCGGATCCGGGGCGTTCGGCGTGTCGCTTGCGACGGGCGCGACGGCCCGGCAGTACATCGTCGACGCAGATCGGCTTTGGCGCGCGCCAGAGTTCGCAAAGCGCCTCGACTATTTCGCGAAGACCCACGTACCCTCAAGCACGCGTGAGTGCATCGTCCTGAATGGCGACTCGATGCCGTTCGCTAAGGACTTGCTCGAAAAAGCGGGCGTAGCTCCCGTATTCGTCGAACGCTCCGGCATCGACGACCTCGACCGGAGCGACGCTAAGGACGGCGTGCCGCTGAACGGCTCACCCATCGTGATAGCCGCCGCGGTGATCGAGAGCGGGAGGGCGCTGCTCGATATCAGCCGCGACCTCCGGAAGGTCCGACCGAACTCCCCGCAGATTTACGTGGTCGGCTTGGTTAAGTCGGCCAGCGCGGGCGGGCGACAGCATCTAGAGAGAACGCTCGTTCAAACCCAAGAGCCGAGCCCGCACAGGTTCGCCGCAATCGAGGAGTTGGTTCTGCCGTCGGCCGGAACCCCGAACGCATGGCGGGCCGAGCTCGCCTTCCTCGACGACGCGGTCGTGCGTGGCGCCACACTCTCAACGCCCCTTGCTGCTCGGCAGGCCCTGCTCCGAAGGACCTCAGCGCCCCTAACGGACGACTTGTTCGTCGCCTGCGGATCCACCCCGCTTGTGCTACAACCGGGCTTCGTTTTCTGGTCACCGGAGCTGCCCGAGAGGACCACAGCAAAGCCGACGCAGGCGGACGTCTTCTATACGATCAGCAACGTCCTCCAGAAGCTCCGCACCACGGCACTGAAGCCCGGCGCGCGGGCGCTGCGAGCGAACTGGTTCCAGCAGACCTTGCTCGATCCATCGAATCTCGGCCGGTTCAACGACGGCGTCATACAGGCGAGCCTGCTCCGCGCTGCCCGGCCCACCGAGATCGACTTCTCGGGCGACGCCGGCGCGCGGCTCGACGCAGTGCGGATCGTGGGTCGCATCATCGACGGCGCCCACCGTCCGCGCGGCGAGGCCGCCGTGGAGGCGCTTATCGCCCTTGGCAGCGGGCGCCTCCGCCTTCCGACCGGAAAGCTGTCCGAGATCTTGGCCGTCAACCCGACGCACCCCCCGCTCGTCGCCGAGCTCGTCCAGCTCTGCCGCGCTAGGCTCTTTTGAATTCCGGGCCTAGTCCCGCGCATTTACCTCAGAAATGCACTGCAGCAGGAACGTTATCGTAGGTAGCAGGGAGTAGTTTTGGTGCTGGAGCATGATGAACTCGTACGAAATGTGATCGCTGACATGATCCGATCAGCGGCCGACAACACATTGACCAAGCAGCTTCGCCGGGGTGCGCAGGAGGCAGCGATTTCGGCTCGGATCGCCGAGCGGATCGAGGCGACGATGCAAAATCTCCAAATCAATGGCTATTTGGTCGAAGTGGTGTCGGCTGATATCCCGGACCGCGGTCCCGGCACTCTCGAGAAGCGGACCGGCGTCGACCTATTCCTGGCGATTCGAGTCCGTAGCGAGGACGACGTAATGAACATCTCCAAGGGTATACTGATCCAGGCCAAGTCGGAGGGCGATGGCGGCCGCGCAGCTGAGCGCGACCGATTGCTCGGTCAATGCAGAAAGATGTCCGACCGCTCCACCAAGGGAGCCTATGTGTGGGTGTACGGTAGTGCAGGCGTGCGAAGTGTGCCAGCGACCGAGGTGCTGCGTTTTCCGAATTCCCGCGTCGAGGCGCTGTCTTCGCGCAACGTCGCCGAGCAGTTTAGAGACATATTGGACTGCGTCGCGGGCGACGAGAAGTTGGCGAACGATCAGATATTCGAGAGCGCCGAAGCGCTTGGCGCGTGGATTCAGGACTATGGCGCCAAGGCCGGGGTAGCGATCGACGTCACCGGCCCGCCCATTTTCTTGTGATATCAGACGGCCCAATTTCAAGGTCCGGGGCGGCCGCTGGACGCCCCGACGAGGATTCAATCGCATGCCGATGGAAGACGATGAGCCGACCCAGGAAACATATTTCGACGTTTTCGGGCCGTTCGAACTTGACCGGGGGTGCATCATCAAAGGTTCGGTGCAGGCCGACCTATGGGAAAAGCTGGCAAAGCATCCAAAAGCTCACGCGGGGTCACTGAAGATCAAGCTTCCTCAGGCGATCGGCTGCTATCTGTTCGCGCTCCAGCGTGGTGATCGGACGCCGGTCCCCTGGTATGTCGGCATGACCGTCGCGACGGGCGGCTTCAAGGCGGAAGCGTTTCAGCCGCACAAACTCGAAATCTATCGCCAGGTGCTTAAGGATTGCCCGCGTGGTGGCAGGCCTGTGATGTTCTTCCTTCCCCTTGTGTTACGCGGCGCTCGCTATCGCTTCGGAAAGGGACGCTCGAAGAGGCCCACCATCCTATGGCTTGAGCGCATGCTGATGGGTTTCGCCTACTGGCAGAACGAAAATCTCGCCAACAAGCGCGACACCAAACTGCTGCGGAACGTCACTGTCCGTGGAATCCTTGGCAAGGCGCCGCCCGGACGGACCAAGACCGACGTCGAGGTCGCTTGGCGCACGCTCTACGGCGACTATGAATGACCCGACGCATCGTATCATAGCGCGAACTGCTGATCATCGCCGGCGCCGCTGCGTGGCTGATCAACGGCTTCTTCCAATCCGCACGGCAGGTTTCGTCGGGACCAGACGTGTATCGACGCAAATATGAAGAGCCGGTTCTGGTCGTTCGCCGACTTTCCGATCACGGACGGCGGCAAGGTCGTTCGGCCATTGCCCCAAAGCGAAGTTTGGCGGCGCGTCCGCGAGCGTCGAGCCGACCCGACCTGATACTGTGCGGCCAAATTGCTGACGGGTTCAAATCTCGCCGCTCGGCGTCATTGCAGCGATCGCAGGCGCAACATGGCTGTCCCAATGTCGCAGGAGCGGCGAGACCGTCAGCAGATAGACCATCCAGCAAGCGGAAACCGCTTCGTCGGAGAAGAAGGCATTCCAGCCCATCTTGCCGTGCGCTAACTGGTGCCGAAGCGCTGGGCCGGGCCTGAAATTCAGCAGCGCATCGAGTTCCCACACCATGTCGACACCGAGGATCGCTTCGAGGTCTGCCTGACAATATCCCAGCAGGATATTGAGCGGCCGATCGCCTTCGATGCCGTCTTCTTCCATCTTCGCTGAGTCCCGCCCCGACATCTGGAGGATATGGCGCAGCGAGTTCTCGATCTGCGGCAAGAGCAGATGCCCGGCGGTCGCATAGTCGCCCTGCCACAGTCGCGCGAAGCCAACTGAGAAGATGTGATGGTGCCCCGCGGGGATGAAGCTGCTTATCTGGACGATCGGCAGCATATGCTGTTCGTTGATCGAAAACCGTTCCAGCACCGCCCGGCGGGCAGGCTCGATATTGCCGTGAACCCTGAAGCGGCGAACGATCGACATGTGGCGGATACCGTGTTCCTTGTACCAAGCTTCGCTCGGCTGATCGTCGAAGTCGAGCGATGGCCCGCGCGCCACTTCGCGCCCCTCATGGTCAGCGTAACTAGTCGCGAACAGGTTCGAGAGCGGAAAGTCCTTGGCCTGCTGGAGCACCAGCGCCTTCAACTTCTCGACATCGTCGGGCTTGGAGAAGCCGACCATTGACCGCAGCGCGTCGGTCAGGCCCAGCGCATTGAACTGTGCGTAGGTCTGGTCGCGGACCTCTTCGATCCCGTCGAGCTTGAAGGGGATGCCTGAGAATTCGTCGAGCGCCTTATCCTGCAACTCGCGCAAGCGCCGGCGCATCTCATCGACGCGATCCTTGGCATCGCCGCGCGCACGGAATTCGCGCAGCGCCTGCTTGACCCAATGCGCCTTCGCAGAACTCGACGGCACGGTGTCAGCCATGGCGAGCGTCCGTTCAATCGACCTGATCGCAGCGTCGCGGCTGGCATCTTCATCGCCTGCGCGGTCATAGGCGTCGGCTGCGAGGTTCCAGCATTCCTTGACCGCCATGTCATAGTCTTCCGGTAGGGCCGTGGACGCGAGACTGGCGGCGGTCTCCGCGACCTCCTCGGCAGGGATCAGCTTGTGCTGGAGGACACGCCGCCCTAGCTGGGCGAGCGGGAAATAGGCCCGTTCGGCAACGGCATTGTCGAAAGCGAGGCGCAAGGTTTCGGCGATCGGTTCGACCAGCGTTCCCCGCTTGGCGATACGGGCATTGATCATGAAACTGCGTTCGAGCGGCTTCACGCAGTCCATGGCCCGCGTGCCGATGTCGGGAAATTCCAGCGCGGCACTGCCATCGGCGATGCGGCGCGCGATTTCGCAATAGGCATCGACCGCCGTGCGCCCGGCGCGGCGCACGCCGGTCTCATAGGCGATGTCCGCAAAACGCGCGCGCAGCGTCGGATGGACGATGTTGGGCGCGAGATCGGCGAGGATTTCGCTCTGATTACCCCGGAAGTCATGCGGGATCGCGGTGCGCCGCGTCCCGTTCTGCCACTGCAAACCGAAGGGATCGCCTTCGCTTTCGACACGAAGATGCAGACCCACTAGCGCCAAGACAAGGCGGTAGACGCGTTCGGCTCGCACGTCACCACTATCGGCCGCGTCCTTGACCTTCGACCAAAGCAGATCGACCAGCGCATGCCGATCTAGACGGGCCATGCTACCAGTCAGCGCATTCAGATCGACAGACACAAAATCGTCAGCCGTCACCTCTTCATAAAGCGGCTGCGGTTCAGAGGGCTGCCCAGCGTCCTCGTCATTTTTGCCGAGAACTGCAACGTCGTCGCTCATCTGGGATGCCCCAAGTCTTTGTCCCAATCTCTAGCCATAGATAGCAATGGTGCGGCTCGGTGCAACGCCACGCGCACCTGGTTACATCGCGGCGACGCCAATCTGTTTGGCACCAGGAACCGCGTCAATTGGGCTGGCGCCAGAAGCTGGGTCCATCTCGTATTTTAAAAGCCGCTTTTGTTCTTCGGTCTCGGTCTCGGCGAGAACGAGGTGTTTATGCGCTGGCTGCTGATCGAGCGGGCGCGCTACTTCCGCAAATTCCCGAAACGTACGCACCCCGCCTGGTACATCTATACCCTTGACAAGAAGGACGATCGCGAGGACGCGAAAGCTCTTCTTCCTCGAAGGCATCGGCATCACCTGTTTGCAAGTTGGTTATGCCGCCATCTACGAAAATGCCGCCTGGGGACGTTGAGAACGAGTATCGAAGGGCCGGGAAAGAGGGGAAAGGCCTTCCCCTGCGGTCGAGCCCGGTCTCGCCCTACCCCTTCTGCGAGGGATGCCCCGCAACGCCCCCTATCGGCTCAGGCTTGCGATATCTGGCCGATCGTTTGCTGGGCCGTCCCCGCGCCAGCGGCCGCCTCGACCCGCAGCTCAAGATCGTGCGCCTCGGCAACGCCGACCCCGACAAGCTGCCCCAGCACCCTGTCGATGCGGGTGCGCGAGGGATGCGTCGGCGCGAGCAACGACGGGTCCTCGATTGTCGCAGCCTCGAACCAATGAACGACCTTACGGCCGATCCCGGTACTGATCCACAAGCCGGCGCCTTGGGTCCGTCCGAACCACGCCTCGGCGGCCTCCAGCAAGAAATCGAGATGTCGCGCGCGCGGCGCGACCAGGAGCAGGTTCATCGTGCACAAGGCGACAAAGGTAGTCGGGCCTCCCGCTAGCATCGGGCGCATCACGTCCAGCATCGGATCAACCCGATCGAACAACGCGACCGGTAAATAGCTGTGCGTCCCGTTGAGCGGATCATGGGTGTTGAGTAGCATCTTGGCGATAATGCCACCGCTCTCCATGTCGATCCGCGCGCTCGCCGGATCACCGGCATGCGTCCAGCGGTTGAGCGTCGTCACGCGCGCCACCAGCCGGGCGCGTACCGCAGCCGGCCGATCGGCGGACCGTTGCGGATCGTTGAAGTACAGCGCGTCGACCGCGTGCATGATTTTCTGCGCGACGTCACCAAACGGCTCGTCTGGCAGCTCGGCCACCAAGGTCATGTCGCAATCGAATGCCGAATCCGACTCATCGATCAGACGCTCGGCAAACAGCGCAGAATAGTGCACATTCCAGTCATGCGGGTCGCGGTCGATCTCGATATCGACCGGCAAGCCATGTCCGTTCATGCGCGCCGTCCAAGCAGCATAGGCATCAATCACATCCCGGCGCCACGGCACCGTATCTTTTGGTGCGGTCTGGATCATGCACAGCCACTGCGCAGCCGCCCGGCTGTCGACATGGATGATCGAGGCCGGCTCGGCGACGGCGGTCTCCGCCGCGTCGTCAGCGTCGAATTCCTCCGGTGTCACTGGACTGGGCACTCGAATCCGCGAGCCGCGGCGCAGATGCGGGCGTTCGTCGGGCCATTCCGGCCAGGACGGCTCATCGGCCCCTTCGAGCCAGGCGATCTCTGCCGTCACCGCCGCGTCAATCGCTGCGGCCCGCGCCTCGCCAAATTGCGCCTGTTCGACGGCATCCTCTTCCTCATAGCTTTCCCAGCGCCACGTCATGCTCGCGAGCGCGGCGCGCATGGCCATCTTGAACAGTCTTGGATCGGTGCCCAGAACCCGCTCCAGTCCTGTCGAAAAGGCCACCGCTGCAGCGCGGTCCTTTCGCGTCGCGAGCCGCACCAGCGCGTCGCGATCCGCGCTGCCGCTCTTGCGCGCCCAAAGATGGATCAGCGCGAGGGTCGCGATCGCTGGCCGGTTGAAGCGGAGCGTGTCCTGTGATCCGCCACCCCGGTCCGACTTCTCCTGCAGCGCGATGTCGATGACGTGCCGGACCCAAGCTTCATGCGTTTCCAGCAACGCATCGTCCCCGTCGCGGGCGACCAGCAAGGCGGTGGTGATCAGCCGGGTCGAGCGCGATTTAAGCGAATCCGTATCGCTGTCATCCGGCACGCCGCCCTCGGCATAGGCGACGGCCTCGCGCGCCGTTGCGCAGGTCGCGTACTGTCCAGCGCCGTCGATCGCGAGACTGATGCGCGATTCGATCTCGGTCGATCGCACGAAGTCAACGCGCTTCGATTCCATCGCTATCAGATGGGCGGCTTCGTCCGGTGGCGACTGATAGGCCAGCTTGCCGTCGCCCGCATCGGTCCAGTTGGACCGCTGCAGCATGTTGTTCGCAAAGCGTGCGATGAAGCGCGTGTCGCTCCACTTAGAATACGCCTCGTACGGCTCCAGCTGCGCGACGGCTGTACCTAGCTGCCCGCGCAAGCGGTTTGCGACGGTATCGTCGCCCAAATAATAGGGGACGATGTCGAACAGCGAGGCACCTCGCGACAGCCGCGCCTTCAGGTCAGCGAGCCGAACGGTGCCTGCGGGCTCGTTGCCAATCGTCAGCCGGTCAAGTGAGCCCATTTGGTCGTGCGATTGACGGATACGGTCCGTTGCCAGCAGCTCGGGATCGGCGATGAACGGCGCGAGCGCGTCGCGCCCTACGCCGAAATGCGATAGGAACACGTCGATCGCGACCAGCAGATAGGCGGCGCAGCTGCCCTCAGGCCCGAGGACATCGGCCAGCACCGCGTCGACGGGCGCGCCGTCGTCCAATCGTTTCTGGCTCCAGGCCTCGAGCGCCTTCAGGCCGGACGCGGCCGAATATTCATGGCTCTGGTCGCGCGACCAGAAATAGGTGTTGCGCCAGGGAAATAAGCGTGGCGCACCGCCGACCTCGACCGTGAACCCATCGTCGCCGGGTTCGCGCCCGTCGCTGTTGAACGCGACGACCGCCGCCACCAGCATGCGGATCAGCTTCAGCCCTTCCGCCGGGTCAGCCTCGAGCAGGTCGAGAAATGGCGGCTGCGCGGGTGACGCCGGCAAATAATCGCTATCAGCAAAGGTGAACGCGCGCTCCATCGACCGATCGCGGCGGCGAGGCCGCTCGCGTTTCTCGATCAGGCTCGTCAGGATCAGTGAGGCGAGCTCGGCCGGTGCAACCGGGGCGATCACCTTCGAGAAAGGGCGGAGCTCCTTGACCTTATAACTGTCCCGTTCCCCGCTGATCGCGGTCAAATAGGCTTTCAGCTCATCCGGGGCGAACTCACCAAGGAGGAGCGCCATCAGCCGAAGCTTGTCGACCGCGGCGCGACGCGCGTCCATGAACGATCGGAACAGGCTGCGCTCGCCGGGTATCGTGACCGTGGCATCGCGCACGTCGAGTTGCCGCAGCCAGCCGAACAGCAACACCGCCGTTGGTTGGGCAAGCGGGCGCACGACCTTGAGGAAGTAGAGCTGGACCTGAACGAGGTCGGCCACCGCCCCGATCGCCGCAATCGGAATCTCGGCAGAATGGGCAAGGACCCATCGCAGGACGAGGGTTGCCGAGCCGGTGATGTCGGTGCGGAACGAGCGTGGAAGATCGACCTTCGTTCCGTCTGGCTGGACCATCAGGTCGGTCGTCGCCACAGTCTCGACCGCCACGATCGTCGTGATTAGCTCGACCAGCAGCGCAGCGTCGTCGGCCAGCAGGGCCGCGCTGCCTTTGCCCAAAAGCTCGAACCCGGCCTCCGACCGAACGGCGGCGAGCAGCGCCTGACGCCGCCACGAACCATGTGCGCCATGCGGCGACAATCGCGTGAGCAGGTCGATCCAACCGGCGCAATCCGCCCCGCCCTCCAGCGTCAGGCGAGCAGCGAACTCGATCCCGCGTGCGATGCTCGCCGACACCGGCAGGCTCAGATCGAGCGCGGCAACCCGCTCAAGATCCTCAGCGAGATAATTGCCGATCGCCCAGTCGCGTAGCACGTCATGATAAAAGGCGAGCTGGTCGCGTCTGACCTCGCGCAACGACTGCGCGCTGAGCAAATGCGACCGCGCCGTCGAATCAACGCGGACCTCGATGCCGGTGGTTTCTAACAAAGCACGGTCCGCAAGTTCGGCGAGGAGTCGCTGCGCCGCCCGCACATCGCCTGACGCGGCCCCATCGGCGCTCGTCCACCAGAGACGGGCGAGCGCGGCCTCGGTCCGAATCTTCGTCGCGCTCGGGATCTTCAGGAGCCGGGACAGGCGGTAAAGATTACGCGCCAAGGGGGCGGCTGGATGGGCGGGGTCGAGTAGCACGCGAAGTGCAGGTGCCTGATTAACGAGGATCGCCACCTCGTCGTCGGACAGCGCCCCCACCTGAACCGGATGGACACCGCCGAAGGACGACACAATCTGGTCATCGAGCCAAGGCTCGACGTCCGTACTTCCGGCGGTGCGGGTCGTAGCGATCACTGAAAAGCCAGGGATCGCGCTCGCCGCCCGCAACAGCTCACTGATCGTGCGCTGCCGTCCGGTGTCATCGAACATGTCGATGCCATCGATGAACAATACCGCGCCGCCGCTTGCGGCAAGGTCGGTCAGGAAGTCCCTCGCCGTGCCCGGAATGCCCAGAGTATTGGCAAAGGAGAGCCATCCGCCACCAGGCGTCGCATCGCGGTCGAGCACGATGATCGGTGCCAGGCGCGAGACACGTTCGGCGACGTGCCGCAACACCCAGGACTTGCCAACGCCGGTATCGCCGCGGACCTCGATATAGCGATGCGCTTCCGACGCTTCGTCGAGGGCGGCGACCGCCTCCAGGCGCGGCAGGGTGACGCCCGCGACGCTGGTGCCGATATGCGCGAGCGTGTTGGTCGCCATCTCCGCGAGCCTGACGCGCGCTGGACCGTAGTCACGGTCTCCATCGAGGCGAAACCCAGCTTCGGCCAGATTGGCCTTCAGCGCAGACCCGTCAATCTCGCCCCCGGTGGTGCCGGTCTTGATCGACAGATCGACGAGACGGCTCCACAGCGCGTCCGCACGGGCGAGATCGTCTGCGGCGAGCGCTTGGCGGGCGAGCGCCTGCCCATAGAGGCGGGCAACCGGCGCGCTCGCTTCGAAATCGAATTCGAGGATTAGCATCCGCCGCAGCCGCAGCCAGATAACCTCGTCTTCATCGGCGATGCCGCCGGCGATCAGGTTGGCGCGCGTCGTCGCGACGAAATCGCGCATGTCCTGATTGGCTACGCCCTTGGCAGCGATCCGGTCGAAGAATTCTGCCGCCGTCGTCGCCGTCCGCGCCCATTTTAGCACGTCCTGATAGGCGCCCGATATCTTGCGGCTTGTACGCTGGGTCGCGATTCCGAGCAGATGCCGCTCCACCGGGACGTTCTTGACCATGCTTGCCGCAATCTGCAGCGCGACGTCCTTGTAGACGGCGTCGCCGGGCGAGAATGTGATGTCGCGCTTCGACTGAATCTCGAGGATGAAATCGCCGGCAATCCCAACGCCGTTGATGACGAGATCGTCAAGCGTGAAGCCTTGCTCAACCCCCTGGAACCGCACACTCACGATGCGCGCCTCGGGCAGCCCCGGCGCGCGGTTGCCACTCAGCAGCGCTAGAAGATACAGCGCGCCGAGCTCGCCCTCGAGATACGCGCCCGCTGCCCCGCGCGATGCCGGGCTGGATCCATGTTCGACTGTCTCTGGCGTCCCCTCTGTTCTCATCGATACGATGTGAGAACGATCGTGCGCGGGTTCAAGCAAAGGAGGGTCATTCAGCAGTCTATTGGGTCCGGCATGTATCTACAAACCCCGTGCACCAGCGGGTCGTCTCCCGGCGGTTTTCCCCGCAGTTCGGCATGAAGTTCAAACGCATGGAAATTCACGTTTACCAAGCGCGATCACGTGAACTTTGCGATCCGGCACATCGGGCCCCCTGACGGTAGTGAACGGACGACCGCTTCCGGGCTCGTGCATCGGGCCACTGAATGGTCGTGATTGGGCGCGAAGCCACCGCGACGGGAAATCTGAAGGAACGACCGTGTGTGGACGCCCCGATGGATGCAAGAGGTTTTTTGAGGGCATGGTTGCGCGGGTTCAGGTGCTTCCGTGTGTCCGGCCTTTTGATGCAGCCATCATCACGGCTGCTGGCCTGTATGGAGATCGCGGATCGGGTCCAGACCGCTTTTGCGCGCTCGAGGCGCTCGGACAGTTCACTGGTTTTCCCGACCCCGTCTACTGACCGTTGCGCCATACCTCTCTACTGACCTTACCTTGCGTCCCTGACGCCTCGAGCCGTGGCGGCTACACCGCCGCGGCCGGAGCTCTGTAGGATCCGCCGTGCGCCATTAGCGCCCAGACGATCCTCGCCATCTTGTTGGCCAACGCAACGGTGACCAGCATGCGCGGCTTGCGCGCCAGCATGCCGGCCAGCCAGGCACTGGCCTTGTCGGGATTGCGCGCCGCGACCTTGGTCGCCGAGCTCGCGCCGAGGATCAGCAGCCGTCGCAGACTGCGCTCGCCCATCTTGGTTGTTCGTCCGAGCCGTTCCTTGCCGCCGCTGGAGTGCTGCCTCGGGACGAGGCCCAGCCAGGCGGCAAAGTCGCGGCCGCGACGGAAGGTGCTCGCCGCCGGAGCCAACGCCACCAGTGCGGTCGCGATGACTGGACCGACGCCAGGTATGGTCATCAAACGTTGCGCCACCGGGTCTGCCTTTGCCCGGGCCGCGATCTCGCGGTCGAGGAGAGCGATCTGCGCCTGTAGTGCTTGCAGGCTCTGTGCGATGACGACCAGCACCGGCCGCGCTTCGGCCGGGATGTCGGATGCAGGATCGCCGACAATCTCGACCAGCTTGCCAACGTGTCCGACACCTTGGCGCACGACATAGCCGAACTCGGTGAGATGCCCGCGCAAGGCGTTGATCAGCTGGGTGCGCTGGCGCACGAGAATGTCGCGCGTGCGGAACACCACGGCCGAGGCCTGCTGCGCCGCGCTCTTGCCCCGGACGAAGCGCATCGTCGGGCGCTGCGCCGCTTCGCAGATCGCCTCCGCGTCGGCCATGTCGTTCTTCTGCCGCTTCACGAACGGCTTCACATACGCCGGCGGGATGAGCCGGGTGTCGTGGCCCAGGGTGGCGATCTCGCGGGCCCAATAGTGCGCGCTCGCGCACGCCTCCATCGCCACCACGCACCGCGGCAACGTCGCGAAGAACCCCAACACCTGATCCCGCCGTAGCTTCTTACGAATCAACACGGCACCGCCCGAATCCGAGCCGTGAACCTGGAAAACCGACTTGGCCAGATCGATGCCGACTGTGCTAACCTCGCTCACGGACGCCTCCTTCAGTGGTGATGAACACCTCCACTCTGGCACATTGATGCCGTCAGGGGGCGTCCACCCCATCGCTTTTGGGCAGATCGGCAGCGATCTTGTGCGGCCGAAAATGGGCGCGTAGCTGCCGTTGCCGCCTTATCAGCGAACGATTGCTTTCGCTCGCTACGAGCCAGAAAGCGGCCGTTCCACCTTCCCACTTAAAGACGACACTATCGCACATCCTTCCCGCTCATCATCGCTTCAATAGCATCTCCGACCTTCTGCGACGCACCGATCAGGTGGGTATCATCGAGATGAGCATATCGTGCGGTCGACTTCACCGAAGCATGACCGAGCAGCTTGCCGATCATCGGCAGCGCCTCTTCGGTCATTGCGGCATGGCTGGCGAAAGTGTGCCGCAGGTCGTGGATTCGAACGCCACGAAGGCTGGCGGCATTGCGGACTCTTCTCCAACGAAAGTCGAGCATACCGGGAGTGATGCGATTTCCTGCAGGGGTAGTGAACATCCACGCCGGCTCCATCTTCCTCGATCGCGGCAGAGTGTCGATCAGCGCTCGGGCATCGTCGCCGAGCCAGACGATACGACCGCCTTTCTTGCCGTCGCGAAGACGGAGCCGGTTGCCCCGTACGTCAGGCCACTGTAGGTCGAGGATCTCGCTCTTTCGGCAACCGGTCAGCGTCAGCAGAATGATTGCGGCAGCAGCGCGCTCGTCGGTTCCATATCCGTTGGCGCGGACTGTGCCGAGCGCCGCTCCAAGCCGCTCGAGCTCGGGCACCGACAGAAAGCGCTCGCACTTGCGCCGCTTATTCCAGCGGATGCCCTGCAACGGGTTGCTGCCTTCCGCGCGGTAACCCCACGCCTCGGCCTTGACCATCATCGTGTTGAGGATGGTCATGCACTGGTTCGCCCCGCCCGGCCCGCTGATGCGGGTCGTCTCCGCGAACCAGCGCGCGACGTCGGCCCCGGTGATGGCATCGATCGTCAGACCCTCGAATGCGTCGTCGATATAGAGACGCCGGTAAACATCATAGGCCCGGCGGGTCGTCGGCTTCCATCGTGGGCTGGCTTTGGCCCAATACTCGTCGAGGAACCGCCGAAACGTCGGCGCCTGGCGCTCGCGCTTGCGCGTCGATGCCGGGTTGTTGCCGACCATCGCGTGCGCAAGCACGCGTCTGGCGACAAGCACTGCCTGCGCCTCGGACAGCACCGCTGCCGAGCCGATCGTGACCGTCCGGGACTGACCAGCCATGCGCGTCTGAGCGACGTATATCTTCCGTCCTGAGGCATAGTGACGAAGCCCGATACCGAACAGGTTGGGGAACCATTCGGTCCGCCGCGGGCGACCGCGCGGCGGCGCTTCGCGGTCGATCGTGACGCCAATATCAGCAAGCGAGTCCGCGACGACTTGCTCGATCGTCAGCGCGTTCATGGCCGCAGCCCGAGGTGTTTGGCAAGCCCGCCGCAGACCCGCTCGGCAGCCTCGGCAATCGCTTCGTCGGCGAGGTGCGCGTAGCGCGCCGTCGTCTCGGGGAGAGCATGCGCGAGCAGCTTGCCGAGGCTCGCAAACGGGACCCGCGCGCGGGTAATTGCCGCAGATGCAAAGCTGTGACGGAGGTCGTGGAGGCGGACGTCGGGAAGTGCCGCCCGACGTCGCGCTGCGGCCCAATATCGCTCGACGTTGCGCGGCTTGCGCCGGGTTTTCATCGGGAAGATCAGCGCGCCGAGATCACGCGAGATTGCGGGACGAAGCGCAGCCAGAACGGCCTCGGCCTGCTCATTCAAATAGACGATCTTCGCACCCGTTTTACTGTCGTCGAGCATCAGCCGCGAGGGCTGAACCATGCGCCATTTGAGCGCCTCGATCTCGCCCGATCGCGCGCCCGTGAAGATCAACAGCCGGACGATTGCGACGTCGAGCAAATGGTCGCTTTCGTCCGCCTCGAGCACACGCGCGAGGCGGAAATATTCGATCGGCGACAGGAAGCGTTCGGGCAGTTCGCGTTTGTATCGCGCTATGCCGCGACACGGGTTCGAACCCTTAGGCCGGTAGCCGAGAAGCTCGGCATATTTGAACATGACTGACAGCACCGGGACCGCGCGATTAAACACGCCCGAGCGAGATTCGGCGAAGCAGTCGCGCCAGCGAACGATATCGCTCTTGGCGATCTCGGCGAGGTTCATCGCGCCGAAGAACGGCACCAGTTCGCGATGGATCGCGCCAGCCGATGTCTTCTGCGTCGAGGGTTTCCAGTGCCGGTGGTAGTCGCGCCAGAACTCGGCAACGAACGCCTCGAACGTTGGCACTTTCGGTACCTTGGCGCGCATGGGCAAACCGTCCAACGCGGCCTTAGCCAGTAGCTGTTTCGCCTGTGCCCGCGCCTCCGGCGCCTCGAGATTTTCGGTTTTGCCGAGGGTCACCCGGCGAGCCTCGCCACGGCTTCTAAACTTGACGATCCAGTTCCCGCCGACCCCGCTCTGCTTACGCAACCGGAGGCCAAACCCGACTAGCTCGTCGTCCCACAACACGCGGTCGCCCGACGCCGACCGGTAGCGCCGGCGGGCGACGGTGCCCGTCAGATGCACGTGGCTGGCATCTTTCGTCGCTACGGGTACCAAATAGCCAGCGCGGGCTTCATCCGGCGGTGGGCAAGCCATTGACGGGTCATCGCTTTCGGGGACCGCATGGCCTGAACGAGACACCGACTTCCCCTCCACTCGCACGAGTCGTGGCATTGATTATACTCGATTATTTCTCCAAATGCTGCGGTACGCTGCGTAGGGTGTGGTGATCCTAAACACCCAATTCGACTGCGCACAACCGCGGCCGTGATACCGGGTAAGGGATTGATTTTCAATAGGGTCGCGGAAGCCGGCGGGTGTCTGACGCCAATTATCTGGCCTAGTTGGGCCGAGTTTGTACATAATCCATTCTATCTTGGAAGCACATAGGTAGCAGTTTCGGGGTTCCACGGTGGGGCAGAGGCATAAGGGGTCGGTGATGTCGCGGCGATTTCTTTGCCGAAATAAGCCGGAACATGCCGGTGTCGTAGCGCTATCTACGCTTACAATGCCAACTGACATCATGCCTGTCCCGTCGACGGGTGCGTTAAGAGCCGTGCGGTGGGGGTCCGGCACCGAGCGCGAAGACGTGAGGGAACCCCGAAAAACCGGGGTGGTGCGGGCAGCGCGTCCCCCGGCCCCGCGGCACGCGGAGAGCCGGAGACGACGGGCAACACGGCCCGGGCGTCAGGGTTGCTGGGCCTCTGCCGTGCGGCCTAGGAAAGCCCATCAAGACGGGTCAGGCGCGGGAGCGGGTAGGGATGCCCGCGCACGCAATAATTCGAAGCGCCGCGACTTCCTGTTGACAAATGTCAACGATACTATATGTGGGCTGCATGGCGAGACCCGCGCACCCTAACAAGGAAATCGAGGCCGTCGTCGCCGAGGCGGAGAGCAACGGATGGCGCGTAGTCATCTCGAAAGGACATTCCTGGGCGAAACTCTACTGCCCATTTGCGGAACGTATGGGCTGCATTGTGCCCGTGTGGAGCACGCCCAAAAACGCGGGCAATTTTGCGAAGATGCTGCGGAAGACGGTGGCGAAGTGCGGCCATCAGGAAAATTGAGAAAGGGATTTGCCATGAACAGCTACGAATTCACGATCGTCGCTACCGGCCTCCCCATCGACGGCGACGAGTGGGCGGACCGCTTCTACGAGGCTGGCTGCGATGACGCGCTCGTTGCGCTGCAGCGCGGACTCTTCGTCCTCGACTTCGACCGCGAGGCCAACACGCTTACCGAAGCGGTCGAGAGCGCGTGCGCCGACATCCGCCGCGCTAGCGCCACCATCGTCCGCATAGAGCCGGACCCCCTCGTCAGCGCCAGCGACATCGCCGAGCGCGCTGAGATCACCCGCCAGGCGGTCTCACTCTACGTGAACGGTGAGCGCGGCGAGGGCTTCCCCACGCCCATCGCTTGCGTCAGCGGCTCACGGCCGCTCTGGAAGTGGAGCGAGGTCGCTGTCTGGCTGCACGCCGCCGGCAAGATCGACCAGTCCGTTGTCGAGATGGCGCAGCTGTTCGACCGCCTGAACGTTGAGGGGCATTCTGCCCGTCAGCCGGTAGGTGCTGACGCGCCGATGTCGGCACGCACACCCGCGCGATCCGAATATGTGACGGCGAAATTCTACACGCGCCGGAAGATCGACAAGCCAAAGCTCCGCGTCGAGCAGGCTCGCGGACCAGCTCGCCACCGCCAAGGCTTCGACCTTCGGCGACCCCTTTTAGCCCAACTAACGGTGCAGTGATGTACGTCACCACTTTCTATTCCTATAAGGGCGGCGTCGGGCGCACGATGGCGCTCGCCAACGTCGCGGCCCTGCTCGCCCAAGCGGGAAAGCGCGTCCTCATCGTGGACTTCGACTTGGAAGCGCCAGGTGTCCCAAGCTACGGGCCGCTGAACTGCGCGCGCGGCCGTCCCGGAATTGTCGATTACGTCCACCACTATCTGGATACCACCGAGTCCCCGGACGCGTCCGAGTATATCGTGAAGTGCCCGCTTGACGAGGAGCACGCGGTCTGGGTCATGCCCGCGGGTGATAATACGCAGGCGTCCTACTCGGATCGGTTCGCGAGCATCGACTGGGGCTTTCTCTATGAGCACCAGCACGGCTACGACATGCTCGAGGATCTTAGGCGGCAGTGGGGCGTGCACGAGGCCGGCTTCGACTACGTCCTGATCGATAGCCGCACCGGTAACACCGACATTGGCGGCATCTGCACTAGACAGCTCCCAGATGCGGTCGTGGCGATGTTCGTGCCAACCGAGCAGAACATCGACGGCCTCATCCCGATCATTGACCAGATCCGTCAGGAGACGATCGAGCAGGACCGCAGGATCGAGCTGATCTTCTGCCCATCGAACATTCCCGACCTGTTCGACGAGGACGACATCCTGGGCAAGGCGCTCAAGAGCGCAGCAAGCCGGCTGGGCTACGGCAACCCAGCCGAGCTCGAGCCGCCGGTGACGCAGGTCCACCACTGGTCCAACATGGAGCTGCTGGGGCAGCCCCTGATGGTCCTGAACCGAGCCCAGTCCAAGCTCGCCAAGGAATACGGCGAGCTTAAGACGGCCATCATCGAGCAAAACCCGGTCGATCGCGAAGGTGCGGTGGCTGCCCTTAAGCGAATGCCCCAGATCTACGAGGCGGCACGCAAGGCCACAAAGGGACAGGCGGCCACCAAGGTGATCGAGCGCGCAAGCGAGATCGCGCGGCTCCACGACGGCGACGGCGAGATCGCCATCATGGCAGCGGGCGTCTTCTCAGCGGCTGGCGAGTACGAGCAGGAGGAGCGCAGCCTCTCCAACGTAATCCGTGCGGGCATGAAGACCGAGCGAGCGCGCATGCTGCGCGCGATCGCCCGGATCAACCTCAACAAGAAGGAAGAGGCCCTAGAGGACCTGAAGGCGGTCCTTTCGTCACCGAACGGGACCGTCTTCGAGTTCAGACCCGCGTCCCAGCTGCTTCGTGCGATAGCCGACGATCCCGTCGAGGACGCGCTCGCCATCTTCCAGCGGCCCGAGACGAGGCTCAGGTCGAAGATCGTTCTCTCGCACCTCCTCATGCAGGATCGAGGCAATCACGCCCTCGTCGCCAATGAGCTTCTAGCCGCATCGCGTCAGGGCGAGATTTCCTCCGAGTTGGAGGAGGACGTCACCAACGCGCTTATGCTCGCGCTGATAGGCGCAGGCCGCTTCAGCGAGGCGGTGGAGATCAGCAACCGAGAGGACGGGGAGGAGAACGTCGCGGCGCAGTTCAATCTCGCGATCGCCGAATGGGGTGCTACGGGAGCCGTGCCGACCGACCGCTTCGCGGCACTCGACGGGCGGCTCTCGGCGGACGACGATGGTGACCAGAACTTCCACCAGTGCATCGCACTGGTCCGGAGTATTGTGGGGCGGACCGACGACGCCCTTCAGGAGCTAACGCGCGCGGAGGAGCGCATAACGCCGAGCGGGAACACCTTCAGCTGCTGGACCTTTACCCACCGGTCGGGAGAGGAGTTCCTTGAGGACCTGAGGGAGATGCGGGAGATGTTGCAGAATGGGAAAATTCCCAAGCCGCCGTTTCTCGACCATCGCGATTGACGACGATTGCCGTTGCACCCATCATCAATCTTTCCTACAATCCGTATTGACCGAAACCAACGGCTTCAAACCAACGGCTTCACTGACGGTTAATTGATCTCGTGATAGCCTAAGCCAAGATGGGAGACTGAACATGGTACATGACTCCGGTGCGGACGCCTGACAGCCGCGACAGCGTTCAAGTTCAACAACCCGGCGAGCGATCGCCGGGTTTTCTTTGAGATAGCTCAAGCCCCACCCCTCTCCGGCAGCCGTTCACTCGCGCGGCGCGACCTCTTGAGACAGTTCGACCCCGTACTGCTTATCAAGCCCGCGGCGACCTGACCTGCGCATTGAACATCAGCGCGGGCACTATAAGAACAAATTGGCACCCGTTTCCCTACATAGTTAGGGTCGCAGACATCAGTTAAGGCGTCCTTGTACGCGCTTGGTCTGTTTCTGATATAACTAAGCAGTGCAACTCTCGAAGGTGCAGGTTTGGTCCAAGCCACTCGAACGACCAAGCTTTCTATTAGTCTGACAGTGCGCAACCTATCCATATCAGCGCGCGTTACTATTACCCCACTCAAGGCCGATAACTGCCTTATCAAGAAAGTAGGGTAAAAATGCTTCTGTTTTTGGCTGGCATAGTCGAACAGCTTGACCTAGCTGTAGAGCATATCGACAAGGGCGACGCGCGGCGGCGGCGGGGTACGACCCGGCGCTGTTCGGCGGCCATTCGCTACGCGTCGAATTTCTCACCGAGGCGGCGCGGCAGGGCGCGAGCGTCTTCAAGATGCGCGAGGTCAGCCGGCATAAGTCGATGGAGGTGCTGGCGGACTATGTCCGCAGCCACGAGCACTTCCGTGACCATGCAGGTGAGAAGCTCTATAGGGCAATAACGGCTATGGCCGTTGTCGCGTAAAATTAAGTGGGCCATACCCGGTATATGCCGCGTTCCTCCGCCACCTCGGCGCTTCCTGCCGCCGCTGTGCAGGGTCTGCAGGCGCTCGGCCGCGATCTGGCGATCGCGCGCAAGCGGCGGCGACTGACCCAGGCACTGCTCGCCGAGCGGATGCTGGTCAACGTCGAGACGGTTCAGCGCCTCGAGCGCGGCGATCCGACGGTATCGCTCGGCATTGTCGCCTCGGCGCTGTTCGTCTTTGGACTCGGGCGTAGGCTCGCCAGCCTTGCCGCGCCGTCGACCGACGGCGTTGGCGAGGCCGAGGCGATCCGCGCCCTTCCCCGCCGCGTCCGCCGCCCCGCCGCCGCCGATATTGATCTCGATTTCTGACGCCGATGCTTGAGCAGACCAGCTTCGTATTCATGCACCTGCCCAACGGCCCCGTCCCCGCAGGGCGGCTACGCATGGTCACTGACGGTCGCAACAGCTATGCCGCGTTCGCTTATGGCACCCGCTACCTCTGCCGGGCCGACGCCGTCGCAGTCGACCCCGAGGTCTTGCCGCTCGAAGGACCGACGGGCGAGATCCTGACGGGCGAAGGCTTCGACCTGTTCAACGGCATCCGCGACGCCGCGCCCGATAGCTGGGGCCGATTTCTGATGCGCAAGGCCGCAGCCGGGCGCGAACTATCCGAGTTCGACCATCTCGTCGCCTCGGGCGAGCACCGCGTCGGCGCCTTGGCATTCGGGCCACCCCCGAGCGGCCTGAACCGACGGTCCTTGGTGCGACCTCCGCCGACGATCGCCCGATCGACCTTGCAGCCCTTGCCCGAGCCGCAGGCGATGCCGCGACCGGCGAAATTGCCGATGCGGCCTTACGTGCGCTTCTCGCCGCAGGCTCGTCGCTTGGCGGCGCGCGTCCGAAGGCGGCCGTGGTTGAGAATGGCAGCGGGTGGCTGGCGAAGTTTTCGGCGCCGTCGGACAGTTATGACATTTCGCGCGCCGAACACGCCGCGATGTCGCTGGCCAGAGCGTGCGGCCTCGACGTGCCCGACCTAGACCTGCGCCTCGTTGGCGGCCGTGCGGTTTACCTCATCAAGCGATTTGACCGCGCCGGCAGCAACCGCCTGCCGTTTGTCTCGGCGCTGACACTGCTTGCGGCGCACGAGATCGCCGCCGGCGAGTATTCATATGCAGATGTTGCCGCCCAGCTGCGCAAGCACGGCTCGGCCCCGGCTCGCGACCTGCGCGAGTTGTTCCGCCGAATGGTGTTCAATGTCCTCGTCGGCAACAGCGACGACCATCTGCGCAACCATGGCGTGATCTACGATGGCAAGGGCTGGCATCTGTCGCCGCTTTACGACGTCGTCCCAACGCCGCAGCTGGGTACCGACCGGTACCTCGTTCTGGCGCTCGGCAGCGGGGGCAAGCGCGCGACGCTCGCCAATGCACTGTCGGGCCATGCTGCTTTCGGACTGCCCTTTGAACAGGCGGCGCACGAGATTGAGCGGCTGCGGCGGCAGGTGGCGGCGGAGTGGCCGAGCGCCCTTGCAGCCAGCGGACTGAGCAGCGAGGATCGCACCCGGCTTGCGCGGTGCTTCGCCGCGAGCGGCGATGATGGCTGGATGAGCGATTAAGGTCTAGGCGATTCCGCGTTAACGGATCGCCCCTTTGCGCTGCGTCGTTCGACTCAAGACGGTGTGTTCGTCGGCGACTTCGGTTGAAAATCGGCGTGGGTGGATCACCTCAAGCCCCGAAAGCAGCCATGCCGCTTTCACTCCTATTTCGTAGCGATTGCTGCCGTTATCTCTGCGATGCGAGCTGAAGTCATGCCGACCGCCGCGGCCAGCTTCGGCCACTGATCGATCGCTGCGGCTACTTCCTCGAAAGTCGTCTCTAACCGCTTTGCCGGCAGTCCTGCCGACGCACCTTCGGTCAACAAATGCTCCCTGGTAGGTCTGCGGCCCTCACCGCCAACCGCGAGGTAATGCTCGCCGCCTGGACCGGACGAGACCGTCAGGTCGAACGCCGGTGCCAACCGCCATTCGCCGCTGGCGTTCATCAGGAACGCGTGATTGCGGGCATGGTCATCGCGGTTATGCGCGATGACGTTGAATGCCATCCGGCGGAACGCAGCTTCGACCTCGCGGACGTCGCGGGTAAGATACTGTGTAGCGCGAAGGTATTCTCGGTAGCTCACCGACGCGCTGTCCGGATCGGCCTCGAGGAGCCCCGCCAATGAGTGCAGGTGAAGAGGGCCGTCGGCATCCCGGTCGAACCGCCGGCTGGCGAAGTGTCCGGGCGCTGTGCGCGACGGCAGCAGCCGCCAGGGTGCAACCTCGATGCCGGCAGCGCTGGCCATCGCATTATACGCCGCCTCGAGTGCGCCGATGTCTTCGGGATCGCCGGGTGCGCGGAACTTAACGAGCCACGGATCGAGCCCTGGGGCATGCGACGTAGCGAGGCTGGCGTCGTCCTTTCCGAGCCAGACCTGCGCCTTGGGCCGGGCGCCGCCGGCGCTGCCACCGAGACGCTGGAGCGCCCCAAGCATGTCCGATGGCTCGCCAGCGATCACGGCCAGAGCCTCGGCCTGAAGGCGGTCTAGGTCGGGCATCGGCAGATCGTCGTCGGCCATGTTGTCGGCGGGCACGAAGCGCAGCGCGCCAAACCCGCGTTCTCCGACCAGCGCCAAGCGATCGAGTGGCGTAAGTGCCCCTGGATCGCGTCCAACGCTGCGGAGGCGGCGGTCGAGCAGCAGCCGCCCGTAGCTCTCGGGGAGGCTGTCGGCGAACACGCCGAACAATCCGGCGAACGGCTCACGCGGTGCTGTCTGGACGCTGGTCTTCAGCGGCAGGCGAAGCGGTGAAATTGGCAGCCCCGCGGCAAGGAACTCAGGCGTATACTCGAACAACGCCCGCCGATCGCGCCAGGCAAGGCGACCGACCTTCAGTCGGCGCGAGCCGATATCGAGACGAACGTCGAGCAGCGCGGTCACGAGCGCCGACCCCGCCGACGCGGTTTGCTGGAGGTGACTAATTCGTCGAGGTTCGCCGCCGGCGGCGGCACGAACAAGGTCGCTATGTCGGCGTCGCGCCCGAGTGCCTGCGCCAGTCGGATCAGGCTCTCAAGCGCGATCTGCCCCGTCGTCTCGAACCGCCGCAGCGAGGCGAGCGTCACGCCGGAGCGCGCAGCAAGCCCGGCTTGGGTCAGATCGGCATCGAGCCGAACCGACCGAAGCCGGGCCGCCACCCCATCAGCAAGCTCTTGGACAGTCTCAAGCATGCTGACATCTTAGCAGTTATCGGACGATTTGGCACTCTGCTGCTGTTATTTTGGCAGTTGTTGAGATTGCAGTGTTGGCGCCTTTCACGAGATGGATGCGCCAGTCGCTATCGTACGCCTTGATCGTCCCTGGCTTTCAACGAAGCACGCCGACACGCCGATAGAGGTCGGCGAACGCCGTACACATCGGTGCGCCAGCGCGTTGCGCTTGTGGGCCAGTGGAATCGCGCCGGACCTTCGCCTCAAGGATGAGAAATGCGCCGCGCCGCGTGCTTGATGATCGGTGACCACCGCCCGATTGCCGAGACTGCACTTGCGCACCACCCCCTTGATCCGGGCGCAGACGATCCACGTCTGCCGCCGCTAGGTAGGCATCGCAGCCCGAACCCTAGAAGCGTCATGTCCCACTCGACAGGTCTTGCCCGATCAGCGGGACCAGCTCGCGATCAGCGAACTGCGGGCCGCTGGCACGCTTGCGTCTTTCGATGCCGGGCCTCGCGGGTGCAAGACCGTTCACTGGGCGTCTCCCTTGGCGACGAACCCGGTGGCGCGAGCAAGGTGAGTCGATACACGGCCCACCGCCTCCCGGACGCTGTTATCGCCGGACATCGCATCTCGGTCCTGATGGGTTGCGGAGCATCCTCGGTTGTTTTGCACTGTAGCGAGCCGGACAATATCACCCGTGCGGTAAGTTGGGCGGTCGGCGAAGCCGTTTCAGGCGAGCCAAAAAGGGCCGCACTTGCCTTGCTGGCTCACGCCTGCGCGTAGGTCTCCCGGCGCTTACGGCTGAGCATCGCGTGCCAGGCGGCGTCCTCGACGGCGTCGTCGCGGCCATCGCGGCGCAGCTGCTGGACCCGGTCGAAGCTAAGTTCGACGAGGTCATCATAGGAGATGTTGTCGTAGTCGACATTGGCAATCGCTGTGTTGGCCCTGATGAACATCATATCCTCCATCTAAATCGCCTCGTCATCGAAGCGGCGGTAGAGAGGACGGGCGCGGTCGCTCGGTCAGGAACCGCGTGAGCGGCCGCGGCAAGCGGCGGTAGGGGCAACGATTTTGTCGGCCGCGAGCGTCAGCGAAGACGGGCCGGCAAAATGGTGGGACCCTGCCGTTCTCGACGGAGCGAGAGCCGCACCCGTCAGACTACCGCCCAGTTGAGAGAGAGAGCGTCGCGACCCCGACCAGGGGTCGCGTCGACATCGTGGCGCACAGCGCTGCGGCGGTCGGGGCCTCGCGGCCAGATCCGCGCCACAGCCCGGCTGCGAGCACGACCAAACCCCGGCGGGCGAACCCGCCGGGGTCGGTGTCGATCAGCCCTCCTGACCGTTGTCGGCGGCGCCCGGAGACTTGGTGAGGAAGTCGACCGTCTCGGCGATGAGCTCGACACCGTAGCGCTCGGCACCGTCCTTGTCGGTCCACTTGGTGTAGTGGAGGCGGCCCTGGACCGAGACCTTCGCGCCCTTGCGGACGTATTTGCCGACGTTGGCGCCGAGGCCGTTGAAGCAGGTGACCTTGTGCCACTCGGTTTCCTTCTTGGCCTCGCCGCCGGCGGTGTTCCAGCGGCGCTCGGTGGCGACCGAGATCTGGGTGACATTGCCGCTCTGGGTGGCGCGGGTGATGGGGTCTGCGCCGACGTTGCCGACGATTACGACGATGTTGGTCATGATGGTTTCTCCTGAGCTTCACTATCGCGGGCCTGCCCCGTCGATGGCTCCGTTAAGAGCCGTGCGGTGGTGGCCCGGCACCGAGCGCGCAGACGCGAGGGGAACTCCGATTGCAGGGTCTTGGTGCGGGCCGCCTGTCCCCCGGCCCCGCGTTAGCGGAGAGCCGGAGAGGACAGGCAACACGGCCCTGCGATCGGGGTTGCTGGGCTACCGCTGTCGCGGCTTAGGAAGGCCATTGAGTACGGGTCAGGCCTCCGAGCGAAGCGCCCCCGTGAGAGACCGGTGGCCCACTCGCCAAGTTGTCGGCAGCGTCGGTCCAGGCCCCTGCCCTGCTCGACCGTGGCAGCGTCACCGCCGTCGGTTGCCCTGCGTCCGATTCCGCCGTCGGCGAGGCCATAGCGGAACGCGGCACAGGCCTCCCGTCAACGCCGACGGCACGCTTGAGCACTCGTCGCCGATGGCGGGAGCGGAGGCCCATGCCGCCTCGCCAGCGTCGTCCGCAGGACGGCCCCCACGTCGGTGTCGGCGATCGCCGGTTTGACGCACACCGGACCCTGGTCGCCGCGCAAGAGGCAGCGGCTCGGCACCGGATCCCCCGCGGATCGTTCGCCGGGTCGCGCGCAGCCCTTGCGCATCGAGCGCGGCGTGTTGCGACAGGGATCGTGATCTGAAGGACCGAGACGCCTTTGGGCGGCTCGGTGCAGCGCAGCCGTATAGTCATCGTCCAGCGCCATGGGGTCAGGGCGCTGAAGGGCGCTGATATTATGGTCATTATCATGCCCGTCGATCGCTGGGTGCACGACTGCGATCGATCAGACGGTGCTTCGAAGACGATGACGGGCGGGATGGAGATGAGCTACGCCTCCGGGTGAGACCAAGAAGGTCCCGGCGGGCATTAGCCCGCCGGGCAGAACCGACTCAGAACGGCACGTCGTCGTCCAGATCGTCGAGGCCACCAGTCGTTGCGGGCGTGCGCGCCGGCGTCTCGGTGCGGGTCTCGCGCTTGGGCGCATCGCCGGCCTTGGATGCGGGCGTGAGGAACTCGACGCTGTCGGCGAGGATCTCGACGCCGTACTTCGTTGCGCCGTCGGTGCCGGTCCAGCTCGTATAGTGGAGGCGGCCCTGGATCGAGACCTTCGAGCCCTTGCGGACGTACTTGGCGACGTTGGTGCCGAGGCCGTTGAAGCAGGTGACGCGGTGCCACTCGGTCTGCTCCTTGATCTCGCCGGTATTCTTGTCAGTCCACTTGGTCGAGGTGGCGATCGACAGCGAGGTGACGGTGCCGCCGGACTGGATGCTGCGGCTGATCGGGTCGGCGCCGGCGTTGCCGATGATGATGACGAGGTTGGTCATGGTGATTCTCCTGAGCTTCGGCCCACGGGATCGTCCCGTCGACGGGCTCCGTTAAGAGCCGTGCGGCGGTGGTCCGGCACCAAGCGCGCAGACGCGCGGGGAACCCCGATTTCAGGGGCGGTGCGGGCAGCCCGTCCCCCGGCTCCGCGTGAGCGGAGAGCCGGAGAGGACCGGCAACACGGCCCTGACAATCGGGGTTGCCGGGCCACCGCTGTCGCGGCTTAGGAAAGCCCAGTGAGACGGGGCGAGGTCGAGGTCGATCGCCCGCAGTGAGAACCGGTGCGTTACGCAGTCATCACGGCGTTGCCGCGCTCCCCGGGCGTTGTGCCAGAGTCGGCAACGATCACTGCTACAGCCGCCCTCCCTGGTGGAGTGCACGACCAGAGATCGAGGTGTCCGAGCGGCGACGTCCTAGATGACCTCGGCCAGCATCAACGCCGCTCGGTCGGGCGCGAGGCGGCGGTAGATAGCCTGGCGGCTCACGCCGAGCAGGGTGGCAATTTCGGTCACAATCGGTGGCAGATCCACCTTGATTGAGCGTCGTGCCTGCTTCCGTCGGGCCGGCGATATCGCGGGCTGCCCGAAGCGGGTGCAAGCGCGCTGTGCAGCGGCGATCCCGGCGATCGTGCACTCGTGATTGGTGCCGCGCTCGTACTCGCGCGATCGCGGAGAAGACGTGGACGATCAGCGTGCCGCTGGCCGACGTCGTGTCGATCATCGTCTCGTTGAGCGAGCGGAACCTGATGCCGCGCTTCTGAAGATTGGTCATGACGTTAACAAGGTCAGCGATCGAGCGACCGAGCCGGTCGAGCTTCCAGACGAGGAGAACGTCCTCGCCGGGACGGACGAACGAGATCGCCTTTTCAAGATCGGGCCTGGCGAGGGCGGCATCACCGACACCGTGGTCGACGAAAATGCGATCGCAGCCGGCGGCAGCGAGCGCATCGAGCTGGAGCTGCGGTTGTTGGTAGGCAGTTGAGCCCCGGGCGTAACTAACAAGCACGTGAACCCGTTACTATGATCGTGTCGGTCGGAGCACATCTGTCGGTGTCCGAAACGCAACGCTGCTACGTTGGAACCGCGCAGGGTATGTAACGGCATCCACTTCGGGGCGTCGGGCCGCATATGCAGCGCAAGCGACGGTAATACCCAGTTTCAGGTCTGATGGTATGCCGAGGACCTCATGAGAAGATGCACGTCGTTTGCCTATGCTAGTCGGATCGCCTCCTTCCAGCCGGAACTCGCCATTGGGAACGGTGACCCGCATTTCCATTCAACCATCCCCTGCCAGAACGGACCGCCCCCTTCCGAGCGTCGCTGTGATCAGGATCATGGTAGTTGACTCCGTCAACAGTGTCGTCCGATAAGGCAGGAATGGACACCGCGATCGAGGCCATCCGAACCTTCAACCGCTTCTTCACCCGGCACGTGGGTGCCATTGATGCGCGCTTCCTGGATACCGACGCGAACCTGCCAGAAGCGCGCTTGCTGTTTGAGATCGCCCGGCAAGAGCCGGTTCAGGCGAACGCGTTGCAGGCCGCACTCGGCGTTGATCGTGGGTATCTCAGCCGCATGATCGCCCGCTTCGAGGATCGGGGGTGGATCATGCGTAACCGAATTGAAGCCGATGCGCGCACGCGCCCGATCCATCTTACTGCGGTAGGACGCGCAGCTTTCGATCAGATCGACCAGCGGCAGCGTTCCGCGGTCGCCCACGACCTGAACCGTCTTAGTGCCGTGGAACAGGATGATCTGGTGCAGGCGCTGACCAGGGCACGGCTGCTACTCGACACGAACGCTCGTATTGAGTGCGTCATTCGAGCGGCCGGCGTTGGAGAGGTCAGTCAGGTCGCGGCGCGACAATCGATCCTGTATGCCGCGAGCCACGGCTGGGGGCGTGCGCTAGAAACGCTGGAGGCCGAGACGACGGCCACGTTCCTGCGCCGCTTCAAGCCTGATCGGGAACAGTGTTGGGTGGCTGATCTCGCCGGGGTAATGGCCGGTGCGGTCTTCCTCACCGACGAAGGGAATGGCGTCGCCCGTCTCCGCCTGCTGCATGTCGAACCATTCGCTCGCCGGCGGGGCATCGGCGATGCGTTGGTACGCGGGTGTGTCGGGTTTGCGCGCGAAAAGAGATACGACCAGATCGCCCTGTGGACACACACCGTGTTGGACGCGGCCCGCCGCATCTATGCGCATCACGGTTTCGAATGCATCGCCACGGAAGTCCATCACGAGTTCGGAGAGCCAGTGCAGGGGGAGACGTGGCGGTTGATTCTGGCGGGATAGATGCGCACCGCTTCCGAACTCGGCTTCGCGCACCTATTCCCCCTGCCCCGCCCCGGGATCTCCGACCGGCATCGCCCTGCGCATGAACGCGCCGAACATCGGCACGGTGAACGCCGTCTCGCCGTATCCCGGCGTGTAGATCATCCCCTTGGCGATCAATGACGCGCGTACGGGACCAAAGCTCGAAGGCTTCCGGCCAATATGATCGGCAATGGCGGTTGAATTAAAGGGCCCCTCCCCGAGCTCGGCCATGCCGCGCAGATAGCGCTTTTCTGACGGTGTCAGCCGGTCGAAACGGACACGGAAAAAACTGTCGTCGAGTGCGGCGATCGCGGTCGGGTGAGCAAGGTCAACGTCTGCTGCCGTAATCGGGCAAGCGTCGGCCGCGTCCCAACATTGTTTTCCCCACTCCTGCAGGAAATAGGGATAGCCTTCGGTGACGGCGAGGATCTTCGCGACCGCGTCCGGCTCGATGGCACATTCCTCGGCCTCGATCGGGTGGACAATGGCGGACGTCGCGGCGGCGTCCCCGAGCGGACCGATGCTGGTGAACAGAAACAGCCGCTCGGCATACGACTTTGCCTTGCCCATTTGCCCGGCCAGTTGCGGGAGGCCAGCGGCGACCAGCGTGATCGGGCGATCATTTTGGCGCGCGCGGTGAAGCGCCGTAATCAAGGCCGCCAGGTCGCGTTCGGGCACATATTGCAGTTCGTCGATGAACAGCACGAGCGCGGTCTGGCGCTCCCCTGCCGCGGCCCCGGCAAGGTCAATCAAATCGATCAGATCGGCTTCGAGATCGCCGTTGTCGGCGACCCCTATCTCGCCAAGGTCGAGCGATGCCTCCAATTCACCGTAGCTCAGCTTGAATGCCTTCACGAACCGGGCGAGCGCTCCCAGGCCCCGCTTGGCCAACGTCATAGCCGCCTGCCCGCGATCGAGCTTCAGCATGGCGGTGCGGAGTGCCGGGACCAGCATGGCAGGCAGCGACTGGCCCTCTGGTGCCTCGATCGGCACGCTCAAGATACCCTCGCCTTCCGCTGCCCGGCGCATCGCGTTGAGCAACACCGTCTTGCCTACTCCCCGCAAGCCGAGCAGAATCATGCTCTGCGCATGACGGCCGCTTTTGATGCGGTCGAGCGCGACGGCGACGGTTTCGAGGACGTCCTCGCGGCCGGCAAGTTCGGGCGGTCGGCTGCCCGCGCCAGGCGAGAAGGGATTGCGGCGTGGGTCCATTCTAGGCTGTTTATACGGTTCTAGTTGGTTCGCATAGAACGATGTAAATCATCTATATTTTGCTATGCCTCAATCAGGCTAATGTGAATGCGCGAAGTCTTCCGATGACGGCGGGCGACGGCGACACGACGCGCGAATTCGATCCGTACCGTGTCGTTGGCGGCGTCGCTGCGAACATTGGTTGACCCTCAGGCGTCGGTGCGGTGCGAGTATGGCGCTCATTCCGATCAACGAAGCTTGCACGAGTTGAACGATTGAATGTCACCGACACCGCACGCACCATCATCTCCGAGCCAGTGATCGGCCCTGCAACACTGCATCTCGCTTCGTCGGATGGGACCGAAACAGAGCTTATTACGGTCGACACGCTCAATGACCGCGCCTTTGCCGCGCTGCGCGACCCGACCGAGTTCGCCGAGGTGGAGATCGGCGATTGGAGCTACAGTCTTGCTTGGCCGTTGGAAGTTGAGCTCGGCGGAGATCCACTTTGGCGCGACACGCTCTTGGCGACGGGAGATGGCGCCGAGCGAGCGTTTCTCGAATGGCGAATGCGACCCGCCCTGTCATTATCCAAGGCGGCCGAGGCACTCGGCGTGTCGCGTCAAATGGCGGCCTCTTATTCGAACGGTGAGAAGACGTGCCGAAGCCCAATCCTGCGCGCTTGCCGGGGGTGGGATGTCGGACATGGGCTTTATCAAGCCGCGTCGTCGCTTCCAAAGCCAAATGCTCACGCGTATTGAATGCGGCGGGATATCGCCGAGCCGCAGACGGATAGACATGGGTATTCCCGCAGCATGACCTATGGCTTCTTTGAAATTTCCAAGATCGGCTGGGTGCTGGTTGCGCCTGAAACGATGCTCTTCCTTCCATTCGCCGTCGCCCTCTGGTCGGTGTTCGCTCATCGCCGCCGCTTAGCGCTGTACGCGCTCGCGTTAGGATTTGGCCTCGTGCTCGCGGTCGGCATTTTCCCGCTCGGCGATTTATTGCTCGTGCCGATGGAAGGCAGATATCCGGCCAATCCGCCGCTGCAGGAGGTTGATGCAATCATCATACTGGGCGGCGGGGGTAACCCGGCGGTAGCCGCGCGGTGGGGGACATCCGGGATCGGTGACGCCGGCGATCGATATCTGGCAGGCGGGGCTTTGGCCCGTCGCTTTCCAACATCGGTGATCTATTTCACCGGCGGGTCCGGGGACCTGATCGGCGACAGGATGAGCGAAGCAACCGTTGCCCCTCAGCTCCTGGAAGCGACAGGCGTCGATCGGGCGCGGGTGCATCTGGAAGGCGGATCGCGATCGACGGCAGAAAATGCTCAGCGTTTGCGCGAAAGCGCTGCGCTTCAATCAGCGCGTCACATCGTTCTTGTGACCAGTGCCTTTCACATGCCCCGTGCCATGCTCGCATTTTGTGCGGCTGGCTGGCATGGCTTAGTCCCGTATCCGGCAGATTTCCGATCAACGACATTTGGCAATGGGATCGGCTGGAGCTTCGCGCATCATTTACAGATGCTGGATATAGCGGCGAAGGAGTGGGTCGGCCTTTTCGCGTATCGACTTACCGGACGCGCCGCCCAGTCTTGCTAAATCCAAGCGCAGACTCCAACGTGGTCCGACAGTAGCCGGACAACTGGAGGGTAAAATGCCAATCGCTCGCGCGCTTATGGTTCTCATCGTTGTTTCGGCCGCCGGATCGCTGTCGGCGGCACCCTGCAAGGATGCCAAGGGCAAATTCATCAAGTGCCCGCCTGTCGCCGCAGCCCCCGCCGCCCGGTGCCGCAACGCCAAGGGTGCGTTCGCCAAGTGCGGTTCCCCCGGCGCCAAGCCCGCGTAAAGCCGATCCCGACATATCGGGTCGTCGACCAGCGATCTAAAACGCTGCCCTATATACCTATGGCTTAACTCCGCGCCCGTTCGACCAGTCTTTTCCGCTCGCGCTCGCTGGCACTATTCCAGGCCTCGATCGATACGCCGGGTGGCGGCGGGTGAAGGCCAGGACGCAACGCGGCCGCAACAGGCGTGAGATGACCCCCGCGCTTCTCTTGCTGCCGACGAACCGAGCGTTCGTAGAAGTCCGGCGACAGCATCAAGCGCTTCGAGCCGCACTGCGAGCAGCGGAACCGACGATGCGCCTCTCGCCAATCGGTCGGCCAACCGCGGCGGCGAAACAGCGCCAGGATTCGGCCGATTGCGACCACGACGTCGTGACGGCACTCGCCACACTTGATGCGGAGATCCGCCTTGCCCATCAACTGCGTGAGATCGTGAAGCGGCCCGGCCATAGACGGAACATAAACAGAACGGGCCGTGAGTCGCTAGTCCGGCAGGGTGATCATATCAACCTCGAGAAGGTCGACCCCCGCGCGCGGGCCGGTGACGACAACCTGTTTCGAGACAAGCCAGGTGGCGGCGTGAGGATCCGTAATGTCGAGACGCCAGCGGCCTCCGCTGTCTGTATCAAGCGCGAAGCCATGCCTCGTAGCGACGAGACGTCCCTTGAGGCTATGATGCGTCGAGCACGGCATCCGCTGGGTATAAACTATTCGGTAACCAATGTTGTCAGGAGGTCGTGGGGAATGTGTGGCCGTTTCCGTAATCTGCAGACATGGTCCAACTTGTACGGGGATCTGCAGCGTTTCCTCGGCCCGGTCACCCAAGCGGCGGTCAACCTCGAGCCCCGCGAGCAGGTGCGTCCGACACAGACCGCGCCGATCGTTCGAATGATCGATGGCGCGGTTGGCGTTACGAACGCGCGCTGGTGGCTCGTGCCCTGGTTTCACGAGGGCACGCTCAAGGATTGGAAGGCGACGAATTCAACGCCCGGGCCGAGACCGTCGCGACCTCGCGGGCGTACCGCGACAGCTTCAAGCGAAGGCGTTGCCTGATGCCGGCAGACGGCTGGTACGAATGGATGGGGCCGCACGACGACGACGATAAGCGCAAGCAGCCGTGGCTGTTCGCTCCGAAAGACGGTGCGCCGATCATGCTCGCGGGTATCTGGGACCGATGCGAGACGATCGATCAGGGATCGATTGAGAGCTTTTCGATCGTGACGCAACCCGCTGGTGCCCCCCTGAACGGCTACCATGATCGCGCTCCTGCCGTGCTGTTCGGTGATTAATGGGCGCGCTGGCTCGATCTGGATGCCGATGTCGCGGATCTGCTCGGGCCGGAAAGCCGCGATCGGTTCGACGTGGTGAGGTGTGCAATTAGATAGTTAACGCCCCTCCCGAGCCGGCGCGCGTTCGCCCACCGCAGATAGCGAAATCTTTCTTTGAGCGTGGGCGGCAGCAACTGGCAGCCGTACCGCGGTGAAGTGGCTAGCGGGTTGTGCTTGCAGCCAGCAAGTTGCGGCCGATCTCGACTACGGGAACGCAGCAAGCTTCGTCACCATGTGCCGCAAGGCATTCGGCACCCCTCCGGCTCGCGACATGATCGGGCGCCATGCTGGCGACCCTGAACCTCATCGCATGCGAGTAGAACTGAAAAAATCGGTCAACGAAGAGGCGTCGGGTGCCACCATCGAAAGTATGCACTTCGTTGCAGTTTTAATAGCACACCCTGTGTACCAGGGTAGCATCGCAAGTCCGTCGCCCAGAATGGAAGAGATGCCGATGACGGGCTGGGATGGTCACGATCGGGCGTACGCGAAACAACTTAGATTATCAGTCCGACGCATGGTGGTTCGTTCACGTTCGGGGGCGTTTCATGAGCGGCGTGAATTGGGTGCGTAGCGATCAGAGGCTTAACAGCGCACCCGAAGATTTCAACGCCGTAGGCGTAATAGTTGCTTGCTATCGCAACACGAATTGGTGAACTCGGCTCGATACCGCGCCGGGTCGTGTCGGCAAACTCGCATAGCGAAGGATCGAAGATGGCAGTCAAGATCAAGTCCCAGCCGGCAAAGATCAAGAAACCGGCAGCAGCGCCCGCCCAACCGCACGCCGCAGCTGACAAGGGTTCGACGGCGACGAGCGCACCCCAGCGCCGCGCCAAAGCAAAAGGCACACCGACTTACCCTGCGGTTGGATCGCTGCCAGCGGCAGAGTTTGCGCGAGGCACCGGTGGCGAATTGCATCAGGTCGCCGCCAAGGGCCAGCCTGTGCTGACGACCAATACCGGCACACCGATCAGCGACGATCACAATAGCCTCAAGGCCGGTCCGCGCGGGCCGATCCTAATCGAGGATTTCGTCCTTCGTGAGAAGATCCATCATTTCGATCACGAACGCATCCCTGAGCGCGTCGTACACGCGCGCGGCCTTGCCGCGCACGGACAATTCGAGCTGACCGACAGTCTTGCCGACGTTACCACCGCAAAGATCTTGACTGAAGTTGGGGTCAGAACGCCGGTGTTCACCCGCTTCTCGACCGTTGCGGGAAACCGTGGTTCAGCCGACGTCGCGCGCGATGTCCGCGGCTTCGCGGTCAAGATGTATACTACAGAAGGCAACTGGGACATTGTCGGCAATAATATCCCGGTCTTCTTCATCCAGGATGCGATCAAGTTTCCCGACCTGATCCATGCCGTCAAGGAAGAGCCAGATCGTGGCTTTCCGCAGGCGCAGTCGGCCCATGACACGTTTTGGGACTGGATCGCTTGCACGCCCGAGGCGATGCACATGGTTATGTGGCAGATGTCCGATCGGACAATCCCGCGTTCGGTGCGAATGATGCAGGGCTTCGGCGTCCACAGCTTCCGGCTGATCGCCGCCGACGGCGCGGTGACGTTCGTCAAATTTCATTGGCTTCCGGTGCTCGGCATGCAGTCGGTCGTGTGGGACGAGGCCCTCAAACTCAACGGGGCCGACCCCGACTATCATCGCCGCGACTTGTACACCTCGATCAACGACGGCGAGCATCCGGCGTGGGATCTCGCAGTCCAGCTGTTCGACGAGGAACGGGCCGCGACATTCGACTTTGACCACCTCGATTCGACCAAGCTGATCCCCGAAGAAGTCGTGCCACTGCGCGTGATCGGGCGAATGACGCTCGACCGTAATCCCGATAATGTGTTCAGCGAGACCGAACAGGTCGCGTTCTGCACCGAGAATGTCGTGCCCGGAATCGGTTTTTCGGACGACCCGCTGCTCCATGGTCGCAGCTTCTCGTATCTGGATACGCAGCTGAGCCGCCTTGGCTCGGTCAACTTCACTCAGATACCGATCAACGCGCCGCGTTGCCCTTTCGGGAACATGCAGCGCGACGGCCACATGAACGTGCGGCCACAGGGCACCCGCGTCGCCTATACGCCGAGCCTGATCGACCCGTCGGGCCCACGCGAGGATCCGGTCGGCGGGTTCCGCAGCGCGCCGGCCGCCGATGTTGGGCCGAAGGTGCGCGAGCGCTCGGCGACCTTTGCCGACCATTATAGCCAAGCGCGCCAGTTCTTCTTCAGCCAGACCGAGCCCGAACAGAATCACATCGTCGCCGCGCTGATCTTCGAGCTCTCGAAGGTCGAGTTGCCGATCATCCGTTCGACCATGCTCGGCCACCTCGCAGTGATCGACGTGACGCTTGGCGAGCGTGTCGCCACCGGGCTCAACCATAAGGCAAAGATTGTCCCGGCGGTTCCGGCGGTCGAGCCGCGCACCGACCTTCCGCCGAGCTCTAAGCTCAGCATCCTTGCTAGCGGCCCGCCGACGCTCGTCGGGCGGCTCGTCGGCATGCTCGTTACCGATGGCGCCGCGTCGGCAACCGTCGGTGCGCTGATTACAGCGACCAAAGCGGCCGGGGCATCGCCAAAGATCATTTGCCCGCGCGTTGGCGGCGTCACCCTCGACGATGGGACGCTGCTTAAGGGAGATTTCCAGCTCGCTGGCGGCCCGTCGGTGCTGTTCGATACCGTCGCGGTCGTGACCTCGGCCGATGGCACGACGAAATTGCTTAACGAGGCTGCGGCCGTTGCCTGGGTCCATGACGCGTTCGCTCATCTCAAGGTGATTGCCTCGACGGCCGATGCCGAGCCGCTGCTAATCGCGGCAGGTGTGATACCAGACGCCGGCATCGTGAAGCTCGCTGGCGCTGCCGATGCGGCAGCGTTCACCGCGCTCGCCGGCGAAGGCCGGATATGGGCACGCGAGCCAATGGTGCGGACTATCTACTGACGTTGGTTCCTCTCTCCCTGCCGGCCGATAAAGCGGCTGGCATGAAATTCTCTATTAGATCGGACTACCGCGGTTGCATTTAGACGCTGCAACCGCGGGTGTTCGGTGTTAGCGTCAATAAGACGAACTGATGTTTTCAAGGACCGGGGAACCTCGTTGTTAGGACGGAACAACTCCAGTACTTCAAAATGGATTATAGTAGCTAAAACACAAAAATTACATTAGCGGGGGAAATTATCCGATCGTCGAGATCCTCAATGGCGCTTTGGCCGGTGTCGGCAACATCTTCATCAACGCCGCGGGCTACAGCCTCGACGCCGATCCGATCGCCGATGCCTTCGGCGGCTTCGATCTCGGCAGCGGCAATGGCGGCTTTGACTTTTTCCTCGGGAAATCGATTGGCGGCGATCCGTTCGCGAAGACCCTCGCGGTCGGTAACTTCGACGCTTCGTCGGCGGTGACCGCTGCGGTGCCCGAACCGTCGACATGGGCGCTGATGATCGGCGGCTTCGGCCTTGCCGGCGGGGCATTACGCCGTAGAACCTACGTCGTACCGTAATAGAGTGCGGGCTGACGAATCATTGGCCGCTTGTGCCACCCGTCTAAATCAGCCCGCCTCGCCAGTTTCGTTTGCTCTTTTCACTTCCGGCATGCCGGAAGTGCCCAACCTTTGGCGGAAGCGTCTGGATAGGTAGCAGCGATCCCTGACGACTATCAGGCTTCGCGCGTCGCCATCGCGTCTCGCTGCAACGTATTGCGCACCCTTTGGATCAGTCCGCCGCCTCCGGTTCGGCGCCACGGAATGCATCGCGCTTGACGATGCGTTCGAGCTTTACCGGACGCCCCTCCCGCGCCGAAGCATAGATCGCCTCTATGATCACTTGATCCTGCAATCCCTCCTCGCCGGGCGTGCGCGGCGTCCGGCCGCTGCGGATGCACTGGGCGAAGTGATCGATCTCGAGGGCGAACTGATTTTGCGCCGGGATGGTCAACTCGGCATTATGCTCCTTGCCGTCGACGAGCTGCGCGACGCGCAGGCGCTGGCCCTCATAGGCAAAGGCGTTTTCCATCTCGAGCCACGCCGACGTCCCCATCAGCTTCAGGCGCTGCAACCGATGCGTGCCGTAGCTCGTCAGGCAGTTTGCGATGACGCCCGACGGGAAGCGTAGTGTGAAGCTGACATTGTCCTCGACTTCGGCAAAGCGCGGGTCGCCCGCAGGGCTCCAGATCGTCGCCGACACCTCGGACGGCTCCTCGCCGAGAATGGCACGCGCCGTGTTGAGGCAATAGAGCCCGACGTCGGGAAGCGAGCCGCCTCCGGCCAACGCGCGTTTCTGTCGCCACTGTGCGGGATCGCCCTGGTTCTGATTGTTGATCATGTCCATCAGCACGACATCGCCAAGCTTGCCGCCACGAGCCTGCTTGATCGCTTCCCGTGCATGCGGCTGGTATTGCATGCGGTAGGCGATCATCAGGCGGACCTTGGCGCTCGCGGTAGCGGCGATCATGTCGCGGCACTCGTGCGCGGTCGTCGCCATCGGCTTTTCGCAAAGCACGTTCTTTCCAGCCTTTGCCGCGGCGAGCACATCTCGATGGTGCAGCGCATTCGGGGTTACAACGTACACCGCCTCGACCGCCGAATTGCTCGAGATGCGCGCAAAATCATCATAGCCGTAACAGCAGTCGGCCGGGATCCCATATTGCGCGGCGATGGCCCGGAGCTTGTCGGGGGTGCCGCTGACCAGCGCGGCAAGCCGGCCGTGCTTGGCCTGCGCAAAGGCGGGCAATATTTGTTCGAGCGCCAGTTTGCCGAGCCCGACGACGGCAAAGCCGACGCGCTTGTCACGAGGATCCGGGTTGGGCGGCTGTTGCGGCTGGCTGTCGCTGGGATCGCTGCTCGGCGGAAATTGGACTTTGCCGTCGCTTATCACGCCGGTGTCTACCGCTGGTGGGCGGGGTGTTGCGGCATTGGCGCTCGCAGCCCACCCGAGGCCGACGGCGCCAGCCGTCATCATCACGGTCCTGCGATTGGGCAAATCCACATCCTTGGACATCAGCATTTCTCCAGCGTTGTCGAAGAAATGCATCGGCTCCACGGTGGTTGCGCGGTTTTAGGACTGCGACAGTCTGGGTCGGATCGCGCGCGCAGGAAGCTGCGTAGGATGCGTGGCTGCAGGCCGCTCTGGCCGCAGCGCTCGCTCACTCTTTTTTGATGACGGCGTCGGCCTTCTTGTCGATCTTGCCCTCTTCGGCTTTAGAAATTCGCCCAGCCTTCTTGGCCTGGCTCGCCCGCGCCTTGGCATTCTTGGCGTGAGCGGCGTCCTCGATCGGATAAGCGCGCTTGTCGGGTTCGGCGAATTTGCTCGCCGGGAGCTTGTCGCGATCGGCTTCGGATAGCTTTGCCATAGTCAGAGTCCTCCGATGGCAGAAACGCCGCAAGCCTTGTGCGGTTCAGAAGTCGAGCTCGACACGGCCTGCCAACACCAGCGCGTTGCGCACCGCGATTGTTGCTGCCGGATGGCGACGTATTGCGTATCGGGGGCAGGGTCACGCCACGTGCCGCATGCGCGCCGTAATTGAGTTCATAGACAGTCGTACGCCGGGAGCTGTCGCCGGTCATTCTCAAGGCTGGCGTCGAGGGTAAGCTGACGCTCCATATAAGCATCGGCGGCGACATCGCGACGTCGGTCGACCTGTTCTACAACAACCTGTGGGTCGACAAGAGTTTATGGCATCAAGGCGACAATTCTCGCGGGCAGGGTTTCGGCGTTCGTCGAGGTCGACCTAATCTTCTACACTGAAAAATATACGGTCGACATCATCAGCTTCGACGGCATCGACAAGAGCATTCCATTTCAAAGCCGGCGCTAGGACAACATCCATGTGCTGATCCCGTCGATGATCGTAGCGAAACCCTATTGGCCGTGAGCTAAAGGCGACGACGCGGGCGTCGCGCCGACGACATCCGCGTCAGATTTGCGTTTCAAAAGTAGCCCCTCCGGTTTCCCAGTATGCGTGGCAATTGAGGTAGTTGGACCGGATGTTTGCAGGAACAGGACCGATTGCTGCCTGTCCGCTCTCGGGATTTAAAGCGGCAAGACGGCCATTCCAATCCCTAGCCTAACGCCGTCTGAGAACGCGATTGCGGACATCTTCTATGGATGGTCGTGCTTGCAGCCTATAATGTGGCGACATGATCACCTGCCTTGCTGTTGCCGGTTATCGCTCGCTCCGCAACGTGACGCTTGAGCTGGGGTCGCTGAACATTGTCACAGGCGCAAACGGCAGTGGTAAATCGAGCTTGTATCGAGCCCTGCGCCTGCTGTCCGATGTTGCCCTGGGCCGCGCGATCGCGTCGCTGGCGGCAGAGGGCGGGCTGGCATCGACGCTCTGGGCTGGCCCGGAGCGCATCAGTCGCGAGATGAGAGCCGGCACGATGCCGGTCCAAGGGACCGTTCGCGCCGGACCAGTCAGCCTAAGACTCGGGTTCGCGTCCGACGATTTTGGTTATGCGATTGATCTTGGCCTGCCGATCCCATCCACGACCCGCTTCAGCTATGACCCCGAGATCAAGCTCGAGGCGGTCTGAACCGGGCCCACACTGGGACGTTCAAACCTTTTTGCCGAACGTCGAGGCAAACGTGTCCGGGTTCGCACTGGCAAGACCGGCGAGTGGCGCGAAGTCGTCAGGGATATTTCGGCTGTCGACAGCATGATCGCGCAGTGCGCCGACACGGCGGATGGCCTGGAGCTCCTGATCTTGCGCGAGCGGATGCGCGCCTGGCGCTTCTACGATGATCTGCGCACCGATCGTGAAGCGCCGTCGCGGCGGCCGCAGGTCGGAACCTTTACCCCAGTACTCGCCGGCGACGGCTCGGACATCGGCGCCGCTGTTCAGACAATCATCGAGATCGGCGACGCTGAGGCACTGCGTAATGCGATCGCAGACGCGTTCGACAGTGCCAAGATAAGTGTCGGCGATCGCTTCGAAGTCGAGATGCGACAGCACGGGCTGCTCCGACCCCTCAGCGCTCCAGAGCTGTCGGACGGCACTCTGCGCTACATCCTCCTCGCAGCCGCCCTGCTCTCGCCGCGACCGCCGGAGCTGATGATCCTCAACGAGCCCGAGGCCAGCCTTCACCCCGACCTGCTCGCCCCCCTGGCTCGCCTGCTCGTCCTGGCTTCGACGCGGTGTCAGATCATCGTCGTATCGCACGCGCAGAAGCTGGTGTCCGCGCTGATGGACTTTGGCGACGCCACCCAGATCGAGCTTCAAAAGAACATGGGCGAGACAACGGTCGTCGATGCCAGTGCACCAGTGTGGAAATGGCCCTCGCGCTGAGGCCGTTCCCACTGGGTCAAGCATGAGGCCGGATGCTGGGCGGCAGCTCCCGGCAACCCACCGCGAAACATCCGCCGTTCGGATGCGGCCAGAACTGCCCCGTACGATCCGTGGATCGCTATTGAATTTAACGGCAATACGCCAATGTAATCGACATCTGTGGAGGATGCTGATGACCCCTGACGCGCGCCATCGCTTGTGAAAAGCTGACTGCTTGGAAAGACTATGCGACAGCGAGCGGCCCCTCGCGGCGGCAATGATCCGTCTCGGCACGGTGTAAATAACGATATCTGCAAGGGCATCGGGCAAACTCATATTTAAGGCCCGTCGGCACGGGTAGAGTGCCGCTTTGCTTTGAGAGGCCGCGCTGACGAAGCTTACGCTCGACATTTCAGCTCTCGACGAAACTTGAGTGGGGGCAGTTCGTTTCGCACTCGATGTGGCTCGCTCGCACTAGTATGGCTCTGCCCCGTCTAACTGTCGGGACGACATGTGCCGTTGCCGTGGGTGTTCCGGCCCGCGACGAGGTCGCCCATATCATCCCCTGCCTGGCCGCCCTCGATCGTGCGGCTGAGCAGGTGCCTGCGCCTGTGACGATCGTCGTCGGTGCCAACAACTGCGCCGACGATACGGCGGTCGTGGCGCGCGCATTTGCGGCCCGATGGGCGCGGATCGAAGTCGAAGAGATTGCCTTGCCCGTTGATCGCGCACACGCTGGCGGCGCGCGTCGGCACGTCATGGACCGGGCCGCCGAACGCGCCGGTATCGGTGGCGTCGTGATGACCACCGACGCCGACAGCCACGTCGACGTCGACTGGATTGCTGCAAACCTTAGCGAGATAGCAATTGGTGCCGATGCGGTCGCGGGCGTGATCGCGTTCGATGCGGCGGCGCGGGAGGCGCTGCCTAACCTCGATCACCGCGCGGATGAGTGGCAGCTGGCGGCGCTGCATGCCCGGCTTGAAGATTTGCTCGACCCGCGTGCGCACGACCCTTGGCCGCGCCACATATGGGCTTGGGGCGCGAGCCTGGCGATGACTGTCGAAACCTATCGGGCGGTTGGCGGTGTGCCGCTGATCGCGCTTGCCGAGGACCGCGCTCTCGCCGATGCTATCGAGCGCGCCGGATTTCGCCTGCGTCATAGCCATGCGCCGGTGGTATTCACGTCGCCGCGGCTGACAGGCCGCGCGCCTGGCGGTTTCGCCGATCTGATTGCCAGTCATGCCGCCAACGCCTCGCCTTGTGACTTCGCGCTCGAGCCAACGCGAGTTTTAGTACAACGTTTGATCCTCCGTGCGCGGCTCCGACGCGAGATGAACGGCGATTTTCCGGCGTATTGGGCGACTGTCGAGGCGACGTCCTTGCGGTTGCGTCGGCAACGGCTACGACCCGCCCTTCTCGCTCAAGAGGTCCGGTTGGCAGAGAGGCTGATCGTTTCGCTGAAATGCCGCGAAAACCGTCGACACGATCGTCGTGCCGACGGTGTTACCGCGTGACCTGTGTCTCAACGCTGCAGTGATCGTCGGCACAATCGCGCTCCAACGGCGCGCGTACCTGTCCTCGCGCGGTAGGCCGTATTCGATCGCCGACGCAGCGGCAACACAGCCACGCTGGTGGACTAGGCTCAGGACCTATTAAAGTGCTTGCGGAGACGGTGATCGGTTGATTCAATGGCGGCGCTGAGGAGGCGTCGTGATGAGTGATTTGATCTGGTTGTCGGCGGCACAGATGCGTCGGATCGAGCCGCACTTTCCCCTGTCGCATGGGGTGCCGCGCGTTGACGACCGGCGAGTGATCAGCGGGATCATCTTCGTGATCAGGAACGGGCTGCGCTGGCGCGATGCGCCCAAGGACTACGGTCCGCACAAGACGATCTACAACCGCTTCATCCGCTGGAGCCGGCTGGGTGTGTTCAACCGTATCTTTGCAGCGCTGGCGGCAAAAGGCGGCAAGCCCGACCAGTTGATGATCGATGCGACCCACCTGAAGGCACACCGAACCGCCGCGAGCCTCCTCAAAAAGGGGCTCTTCCCCGATGTATCGGACGCACCAAAGGCGGCCTGAACTCCAAGCTGCACGCGGTCTGCGACGGCCAGGGCCGACCGCTGGTCATGCTCCTCACCGAGGGGCAGACCAGCGACTACAAGGGCGCAGCGCTGATGCTCGACGCCCTGCCCAAAGCGAGGGCCATGCTCGGTGACCGCGGCTATGACGCCGACTGGTTCCGCGCCGCCCTGATCGCCAAGGGCATCACACCCTGCATCCCATCGAAGGCCAACCGCAAAACCCCGATCCCGCATGACCGAACTCTCTACCGGCAACGTCACCGCATCGAGAACATGTTCGGCAGGCTCAAGGACTGGCGGCGTATCCACACCCGCTATGACCGCTGCGCGCACGCCTTCTTCTCGGCCATCGCGCTCGCCGCGACCGTCATCTTCTGGCTGTGATCAATGAGTCCTGAGCCTAGGAGCTTTCTAATACAGGCGATCAAAGGTGCCGCGAGGACAAATCTAAGCTGCAAGTAGCGCTCTTCGACAATGTTCAAGATAAGCAGACTCATGGATGCCGACAAGGTCGACGACACTCGACCAGAGCCATGTCGGCGCGTCGAGACTTTGGATCTTTGCCGCGTGAGCTCGGCGGCCCATTCGGTCCGTTGATGGTTGTCGAGCTGCCGCCCGTGCGCGCGCCCAACGACCGACGCCAGCGACCTTGCGACCGCCTGCGCCTCGTCTGCGGTGAGCTCATCAAGTTCGGTCTTCAGGTCTTGCGGCATCAGTTCGCGGATGACGACGGCCGTACTGCCGAGCCGTCCGGCACCCATACGCTCGCCGAGGTGCGGCGACAGCGCCCGGGCTCCGGTAACGACACGCATCGCGTTATCGCGAGGCATCTCAGTGTGCGGATCACGCGGCGCAGCAGCCTTGGTGGCTTCCTTGATGTCGAGCAGCGCCGGCGACCCATCCGGTCTAAGCCGGGCGATCACTGCATAGCGCAGGCGGCCGAGCGAACTGCAGCCCTTCATCCAGTATGCGGCATCGAGCAGTTCGAGCGCTGTTTCATCGTTGCCACCGGCATTAGATCGCCATTGACGAGCGACGGTGTCGGAAGCGAGCAGGTCGCTCAGCAGACGGCGTTCTTCTTTGGTAATCGGCCAATACGTAGAACCGAGCGGAATGACGGGCCGGATATCCCCGATGCGCTCTTCCGCCAGGTGCTTCCACCGCCGTCGTCCAGCAACCCGCAGCAGCTTGCGGATCGGAGCCGCGTGATCGTCGTCGTTGGCACCGTCACGACCTGCCAGTCCCTCGACATAGCCGACAATGATCGCCTCGATCATTCGCGCGGTTGTTGCGCCGGGGAGGTCGAACCCGCGGGCCGCAGCAGCGAGCGACAGCGCAAGTCGAATAATGTCGTGGGCTGGGTTGCCGATAACGGTCTGATCGAGATCACGGATCTGGATCTCGACCTTGCCCTTCGCATCGGCGAGCGGTCCCAGATTGCCGAGATGGCAGTCGCCGCAGATCCAGATCGACGGCCCCGTGGGCACCTTGCCGTCACTCTCCGCCAGCCATTCGTAGAACTTGACCGTGCTGCCGCGCACGTAGGCGTGCTGAGACCGCGCCATTTTTAAAGTTCGGGTTTGCCCCAAAACCTCTGCGCGGTCGGCAACGGCGACTAATTCGCGCTTTGACATCGATTATGCGTTTCCACGATCAAAGATTTGCCTGCTCATCGGTGTCGAGATCGGCGTCCGGCGGGTAGTAGAGTTGGGCGCACTCGGCGCGGAGAACGCCGCCCTCAACGGACAGGTCGTCGCGATAGGCGTGGGTTACAAAGTCGAGCGTATCGATGCCGCGCGCCTCGAAGTACATCTTGTGAACGTCGTCGCGACCCGCACCGTAAACGATGCGTTCGACCTTTGCCCAGATCGACGCCATGGTGCACATCCCGCACGGCTGCAGCGTTGAGTATAGCGTCGCCCCCCGCATCTCGCCGCCGACGTTATGTTGTGTTGTGACCGCTATCCCTGCCTTGCGAAAGGCGACCATTTCGGCGTGCGCGGTTGCATCGTGCAGCGTCTCGCACTCGTTGTGCGATGAGCCGACAATCTTGCCGTCGAGAACGATAACGCACCCGATCGGCGCCGATGCTGGATCATCGCCGCGCGAGGTGGCGACCGCGATCGCCTCGCGCATCCAGTGCTCGTCTTCAGTTGTCGCCATGTTGCCTCCGCGATCTTTCTTTCCGAAACGAGCAAAGACAGTCAAGGCGCGCTGGGACCGCACCCGAGCCTCGCTGGCTCTGAGCGATCGTCATGACCGCTCGTTATTCGCGGTCCAGTTTGCGCAAGAGCGCTTTCATGGGATGAATGTTCGATCTGGGCGGAGCACCGGGCCCCTTGCAGGTGGCTCCAGAGAGCCTCCAACTTATCGTCGGCATAGCCTATGTTTTCTCCGCAGCCGCACCTGCAGCCCTCGTGTGCCAGCATGAGACAGTATCATCGAACCAGATCTCCGGGAGAACATGCCGACGCTGGCGAACCAGCGTCGGCGATCGGCGGGTCAGGCCGCCTTGGCGGCGGCCACTGGCGGGGTGCCGAGCGGACCACGACGGTCGACCACACTAATCCGCTGCGTCCTCGCCTCTTCGACGAGGCGCTCGAGAACGCCGTTGCCTGGGTAGGCAATCACGTAGCGGGGCTTGATCGACAGGAACTGTTCGTTGCGACGGAACCCGGCACGCTGGCCGAGCTTGGGGTCGAGCCCGAAGACGACCTGCGGGATCTTCTTGCGCTCGGCCCAGCCAGCAGCAAAGCGGTCGATGCCCTTGGTGTCCCCACCGTGGACGAGAACCATGTCGCCGACACGGTCGTGCACCCGGTCGAGGGTGCGGAAGAGATCGTCGGCGAACTGTTTGGCCTGCGTCTCGTCGATGACCATGCGGCCGCCCGAGAATACCACCGGGGTGCCGGCGGGCATCGCCTGGGCCTTTCTGGTCTCGGCTCGGGCGCGGATGAACGCGCGTCCTTCGACGATTGCCGAGGTCATCCTGGGGACCGAACGACCACCGCGCTGGGCACGCCAGCTGTAGCTGGTCTCGGCGCAGTAGAGCATCGCGGCCTGTTCGCGCATGATCTCGAACGACTGCATCACCTGTTCGGTCTCGCGGGCGCGGTCGATCACGGCTTCGAGATTGGCGCTGCCGATCTCGGACTGGTCGCGGTCACGGACGAGAATGCGGATCTCGTTGCTGAGGTCATCGAGCTTGCGCTCCTGCTTCTCACCGGCCCGGTGGAAGATGTTGACGAACTGCCATGCGAGATCTTGGGCGGGTTTTTCCATGGTCGTATCGGCGAGGACACCGAACATCTCGTTCCAGGCGGCGCGGACGGAATGTTCGAGCGCATCGGTGCCCGGAAAATCCTGCGAAGGTTCGGCGTCCTTGACGCTTAGGCCCTCGAGGCCGGCGTCGAGGAGAATGGAGGCGAGACTGGCTTGCATCGGGAAAGCTCCTTGGATGTCGCCGGCAGGAGATCCGTCGGCGTGAGCCCGACAAGACCGGTGGCCCTGGCAGCGGCACCGAGCGCGAAGACGCGAGGGGAACCCATGATACGCGGGGTGGTGCGGGCAGCGCGTTCCCCGGCCCCGCGTCAGCGGAGAGCCGGAGAGAACGAGCAACACGGCCCGCGGGTCAGGGGTTGCTGCTGCCGGGGCTGCCGGTCAGGGCTCCCTCTAAGCCGACGGACCCTCGCCGATGACCTGCAAGCCCGCTACCGTGCACGCATGTTACCCTCCTACGGTCGGCGGTAGGGGGGATGACGGCATAACGTTGCCTCAGATCATAGGAGCTTGCACCGCTGCTACCCTTGCCAATCTGACCCGCGTTGGGGATAACAGAACATCATGCGAACAGGGCTCGACCATCTGCCAGCGGGGAAGCAGCGCGAGCTCGAGCGCGTGGTCGCGATCCTGTTCGAAGAGTTTCAGGCGGCGGCGCGGAATGCGACCGGAAAGCGCGCGACGGGGCGGATTCTCAAGATCTTGCTCTACGGCAGCTATGCCCGCGGGGGCTGGATCGACGAGCCGCACACGGCCAAGGGATATCAGTCGGACTATGACCTGCTCGTCATCGTTAACCAGGGCGAACTGACCGATCGCGTCGCCTACTGGCAGGTGGCTGAGGAGCGACTGATCCGCGAGCTGTCGATCACTAAGACGCTCAGGACCCCCGTCAACTTCATCGTCCACACTCTCCAGGAGGTGAACGACGGTCTCGCCCATGGCCGCTACTTCTTCATCGACGTGGCAAAGGACGGCATCGCCGTCTACCAGGCCGACGACACCGACCTCCACACGCCAAAGCCGAAGACGCCCGAGCAAGCGCTCTGCATGGCGAAGGAATATCTTGAGGAGTGGCTGCCGAGTGGCGCGGGATTTATGGACACAGCTCGCTACGTTCAAAGCAAAGGGCGACTAAAAGAGGCGGCTTTCGACCTCCACCAGGCGACCGAACGACTTTACCACTGCGTCCTGCTCGTGCTGACCTTCTACACGCCGCACGTTCACAACATCGCCTTCCTGCGCTCGCAGGCCGAGCGGCTCGACGCCCGGCTGATTGCGGCATGGCCGCGCGAGAGCCGCCAGCACCGGGCGATGTTCGAGAAGCTCAAGGACGCCTACGTCAAGGCGCGGTATTCCAAGCACTACAGTATCGATGCGGCCGAGCTCGAATGGCTCGGCGGCTGCGTCGAGGCGCTTGGGAGTGCAGTTCATGCCGTGTGTTCGGAGCGGATCGTGGCACTTGAAGACGAAACGCGGTTACAGCTGATCGGTGCCGATGGGCGTACTTCACTGTCACGTTGATTAAATGTCGCTTTGCCGCGCTGCCGTTATTGGTTTGTGGCAAAGCCGAGCGCCCCCAGCCCCGCCGATGTGAAAATTCTCTTCCGGCGGCAGCCATGCGCCTGAAACCCAGACTTTCGAGGCCGGACCGATCTGCCAAGAACGCTACTCGTTTAGATTGTCCGGGGCGACTGCTTCGCACCCATTTCCGGCCGATCAAGACCGCGGCCGACCAGCCCATTTTCAGCCGTTAAAGTTTGCCGCAATATAGCCCGTTAACGGACGTTTGTTCAGATTGGCCCGCGAGCCAGCTAGAGTATCCGTTGTGATCAAGCGGGTTTTGGGGTCCACACTTGTTCGGCCTTGAGCAGCGAGCTTGCCAGGATAACGAGCTTCCGCATGACGGCTGTGATCGCGACCTTTGGCGGTTTTCCAGCATGCATCTTGAATCAGATCGCAGCTGTGTTGGGAATTCCCGACGAGTCTGTCAGCTCGAAAGATGCTTGTCTTATGAAGATGCCGGCCTTTCTGCGAGGATGGGCCGCCGCCGACGAGCCGCAAACCTGCCGGCGGCGGGAAGGGACGGATCGTGAAAATGCTGGCCGTTGTGGGCCGAGCTAGAGTTTGATCGCCCTTCTCTTTTCCTGTGGCCTGAACGGATACGTGGGATTGAAGACCCGCATGACAAGCAGAGGACCTGGAAAAGATGGAGACCACTATAGCTCAGAATGTCGGCGTCGACATCTGCAGAGCGACGCTCGATAGGATCGTGACGTCACCCGCGTCGTCTTCGAGCCGACCGGGCGATCACGACTTCGAGCGCTGGCTCGGGAGTGCCGGCCTGTCGCTCGCCAAGGTCAACCGCGGCAGGCGCGGCGCTCTGCCGAAGCGATCGGCTGCAACGCCAAGACCGATGCCGTCGATGCCGCGATGCTGGCGCGCATGGGCGCGTTGCTCGAGCTGCCGTCGCGGCCGATCTCCGGCGAGACCTTCGACGCGATGAAGGAGTTGCAGGTCGCCCGGCTCGGGCTGGTCAATGATCGCACCGCTGCGAAGAACCGCGAACATGTCTGCCGCTCGCCGCCGCGCAGCGGCTTGCCCAGATCAACCGTCAGATCGCCGCGATCGACGCCGAACTGAAAACCAGCCTGTCCCGCGAGCCGGAACTCGCCGCACGCTTCAACGTCCTCGTCTCCATCCCGGGTATCGGCGAGATTACGGCAATCGCCATGCTCATCGATATGCCCGAACTCGGCACACTCGATAGCGAGCAGGTCGCGTCGCTGGCCGGTCTCGCACCGAACGCTCGCGACAGCGGGCAGCATCGCGGTAAAACGCCATATCCGCGGCGGCCGCGCCGAACTGCGACGCGCTCTTTACACGCCCGCGCTCGTCGCCACCCGGTTCAACCCCAACATGAAAGCCAAGTACACCGCACTCGTCGCCGCCGGAAAACCGCCAAAGGTCGCGATCACAGCCGTCATGCGGAAGCTCGTTATACTGGCAAACTGGCTGCTCGAGGCCGAACGAGTGTAGACCCCAAAACCCGCTTGATCGCAACGGATACTCTAGGTAGAGCTTCGATCCTAAAGCTTGACAGCGGGACGACGATTCCGATTGAAATGGCGCTGAATAAGGCCAATCGCAGCGAACCCGATCAAAAATGTTGCCCAACTGTTTGGCTCGGGCACCACTGTTATCCTGGATGGAACATCGGCTTGCGGTGAGCTCGATTGAATAAGATCCTCGTCAGGCAGGGTCATAGAAATAAAGGGAATTGCGGCCGGTGTAACATAATGCTTTCCCGTAAGCAAGAAGTATGCATCGCGGTAATTACTAGGAAGCTCAATCGCAGAGCTTAACGCTAGAATTGTGTTGGCAGATATCAAGTTGTTCACACCATCGGGTGTTCGTAATCCGACCGTATAAAGTGAGCCCGGCTGTGGCGACAAAAAGTTCCCAGAAATCTTGCTGTCAACGCATGAATAGCAAGCTATTCCCTGAGGATAGAGAGCGTTCAAGATATTATTCTCGATAATAATTCTCAGCCCGCCACCCTTCGTGGAGTCGAATGACGTTAAACCCTGCGTATTCCCATAAACAAGGTTATTAGCTATAGTTATATCTGACTGGACCGTATGACCCACCATACTTCCGAGCTGAACGCAGTCCGGATGAGCGCCAGCAGACGGGCTACTACCGACACAGCTATTGTTAGTAATCGAAACGTGATGATCGTCGAACACATCGAAGCCATCACTTACCGAGTTTATTATCTGATTATTACTGAGAGCAATAAAGCTCGAATGAACCACGCCCACTCCAACAGACAGGCCATTAAATGTAGAATTCGTAACACGGGCATTTTTCACCGTCTGGAGTTGAATTCCACCACTCCTATCAGACGGATTGCCATTGATCGATACATGGTCAAACTGAATATTTCCACCGCCGTATACGACAATTGCCTTGTTGTAAGCAGTTTTAGTGGATGTCGAGTCGAACAAGCCTCCGTAAAAGTTTAATCCATTTACATTCTGAATTTTTACCGATCCGGTAAAGGTTGCGCTAGACGCATCCAGCGTCACGGGCGTGCTGAAGGTTTTATTCTGCAACGCTATGCCGCCGAACGAGCCGGATAACTTGATCACGTCTCCCGGTTTGGCTGTCTTCCACGCGTTTGCCAAGGTTGATGACGAAGCTTTAATGGTCGCTGCGATCGTAGGCGAACTCCCGATAAGCGCAAACACAATGAACCAATTATTTACAATACGCAACATATTACATCCAATCCAAAGAATGATTACCATCAATCTGGTCCGGCATTACGTTTCCGAAATCGTCCGTTCATAGATAATACACCAATTCTTCGATAAGAAAGATTCAGCAATACCGAATAAGACCCGTCCGCGCTATTAATGGCTCAACGGCTATCAAGTTCCTCGGGTTGTGGGGAGATATTTTCATGCCTAACCGTAGGTAACACTTACAGGGCCGGTTTATTCCCAGATCATTATCTTCTCACTATAAAGCGATAATGCAATAGATCATTCCTTTTCGTAGATGAATCGGTGTCATTTCGGGTCCAGCCGACATATAACTGACGCGACGTCGTCTAGCCAGAGCCGAATGTGCGCAGACATCGTTGGCGCGAGCCGAATTTGTGATAAATATGTAAAGCAGGGCATGCAGCGTTAAAGCATTTTCCGATTACTACGCATCATAGCCGTTATGCCTAAAGTGGTCGGCGCATTCGTCGGGTGTGAACGTTTCTAGGCCATTGCCGATCACGCTGCACAGCTGGTCGACGGATCGGGCGGCGGCTTTGTGGAGCAGTGCTTTAAGCTTTGAGAAGGCGTTCTCGATCGGGTTGAGGTCGGGCGCGTACGGTGGGAGGAAGATCAGCCTGGCACCGCTCGCCCCCATGGCTTTGCGGATTGCGGCACCCTTGTCGGCTGGCAGGTAGTCCATGATGACCTCGTCGTCGGGGCTGAGCGTCGACAACAGGATTTACTCGGCAAAGGCGCGGTCATGCCCGTCAGCCACAGCGCGCCGGTTACTGTCGGGGTCGTCCAACGTCCATGGCACGCTCATTCACAGTCGTGCCCCTCGCGGTTCCGGCCCGTGAAGCCGCGCCATCTTGGGACTTGCTCGGGTCTCGTTGATGAACACAAGGCGGTGCGGGTCGAGGCCGAGCTGGCCTTCGAACCACACACAGCGCTTTAGGACGTCGGAACGATCCTGCTCCGCTGCATAGCCGGACTTTTTTTGAGCGTGATCCTCCTGCGCACGAAGAACCGCCACAGCGTCGCCATGCCGACGATGACGCCGTGCCCGGCAAGCAGCTCGCGGAGCTCGGCGAGCGTGATATCCGGCTGCCTGGCGACGGCATCGAGCATCACATCGGTATAGGCCTCGCCCCGTCCGGAGTGTCGGTCGCCGCCCTGCCGCTTCGGCGTGGCAGAATCCAGTCGTCGTCAGCGAATGCCACAAGATCGCTCGAGATGCTTACCCCTAATCACGCCGCCGCCAGACGTCGCGACAGCCCGCCGTCGATCACTGCCACCGCCCGCTTCCGAAGATCAATCGACAGCGCCTTGGCATGCATGTCAGCCTCCCTCACCAGCGCGCAGCTTGAATCAGATCGAAGCTCGCTTGAGAATCCGCAACCAACCTGTCAGCTCGTAAAATGCTCAAAGTGTAGGATTACGCAGATTCGCGGGCATCTAGCGATACAGTTGAGCCCGTTCGAGCCGCCACCATTATGTTACCCGGTTTTCTTCCTCCGGTTCGAATGAAAGTATCCGGCATTGTAAGCTCTGCAAGGACGCTTAAGGCCGTGAACAAGAGTAGGGATTCCGAGGAGCAGTTTCGCACGCGCTCCGGCGAGCCAAGACCGGCACGCCGGTGGCCGAGGTGATCCGGCGGATGGAGGTTTCCCAGCAGACGTTCTATCGGTAGAAAAAGCCGTATGCAGAGTTCGGCGTCGGCGAGCTTCGTCGGCTGAAGCTTTGGGAGGTAGACGCGAGCTCAAGCAGCTTGTCGACGATCTCGGCTCCACAAGCATATCTTGAAGGACGTGCTGTCAAAAAAGGTCTCAAGCCTAGGCGAAAACGCGAGCTTGTCGTGTCCGTCCAGGCGGCTCGCGGTGTCAGTCAGCGGCGGAGCTACCTCGAGCTTGACGTCGAGCGCTCGCTGATCCGGTATGTCTCGGTGAAGCCGGACCAAGCGGCAGTGCAGCTGCGCATCCACGATCCTGCTCAGGCGCGGATGGAATACGGATATTATCGGATTTACATCATGCTTCGCCTGGGGGTTAGTTGGTGAATCACAAGCGGGTCTACCGCCTGTATCGACAGGATGGACTAAGCCTTCGTCTGAAGAAGCCGAGGCGCCACGTCAGCGCTTCCGATCGCGTCCGATAACCAGCGGTGGAGGCACCGGACGAGATATGATCGATGGACTCCGCCTCGGATGCGTTATCTGACGGCCAGCGCCGAAGGCGTTGACCGTCGTCGACACCTACACCCGCGAGGCGCTGGCGATCGATATCGATCAGGGCATCAAGGGCGAGCATGTTGTCGAAGCGATGACACGGATCGCCGGCACCCGCGGGTCGCCCAAGAGAATCCGTGTCGACAACGGCCCCGAGTTCATCTCGAAGGCGCTCGACCGCTGGGCCTACGAGAACGGCGTCACCTTAGAGCCTGAACGAAAAGTAGTTGAGCGATACCAGTAGGTTGTGATTCACCGTCGTTGTCGAGACGATAGGAGAAGAACTTGCCTTGGACTGATACCGCTCGCCGTCAGCATATGCGCAAGGGGGGGCGCTATCCAAGCGATTTACGGGATGCGGAATGGGCGTTGATCGAGCCGCTGTTTCCGGCAGCCCGCAGCGGCGGGCGTCGTCGCACGACCTGCCTTCGGGCGGTGATGGATGCGATCATGTATATTGCGTCGAGCGGTTGCGCCTGGCGGATGCTGCCCAAATGCTTTCCGGCGACGTCGACAGTGCGCGGCTATTTCTACAGCTGGCGGGATAGTGGGCTGCTGACGACAATCAACCACTTGCTGGTAATGGCAGCACGCGAACAGGCCGGCCGCGAGGCCTCACCCAGTGCTGGCGTTATCGACAGCCAATCGGTCAAAACAACGGAAAGCGGCGGAATTTGCGGCTATGACGCCGGCAAGAAGGTGAAGGGCCGCAAACGCCATATCATCACCGATACCTGCGGCTTTCTGGTGTTTATCCTGGTCCATGCCGCCGACATTCAGGACCGCGACGGCGCTGTCGATGTCCTCAAAGCCATCCGTTTCCGTTTCCCGTTCCTGCGCCATGTGTTTGCCGATGGTGGCTATGCCGGTGACAAACTCAAGGCCGCGCTTGAAGGCCATGGCAGCTGGACCCTCGAAATCATCAAGCGCTCCGATACCGCCAAGGGCTTTGTGCTTTTGCCCCGCCGTTGGGTTGTCGAGCGGACCTTCGCGTGGCTGGGCCGCTGCCGACGTCTCGCCAAAGACTGGGAGCGATCCATCGAAAGCGCCACGGCATGGGCAACCATCGCCAGCATCCGAATGCTCACACGCAGAATCGCAAGGCTCTCAACTCATTGATGTACTTTTGAATCGGGCTCTTAGCTAAATCAGCATACCGATGCCAATCTGTCGACCACTGTCCGCGAGCAGTCCCGCGGTATCGAGCCGCAGCAGTTGATCGCCAGCGAGCAGAGCCGCTCGCGGTTGGCAGGCGCGGCGCTCGCTCGGTGGGCACTTCGAGTCGCGAAGCGCCGCTTACTTCTGACACTAGTCGCCCCGCCGATCGCGGCCGCCGCGACGGCGGCCAGACGCTGCGCCCCCGTCGCCCTCTTCGGTGGATGGTCGAGAATGACGGACATCGGGGTCGAGGCGGAACGGCCCAGACCAGCCGTTTCCAAAAAATTCGTGCTTCCCGATCAGACGCCTGTCGATCATCCGACGGAGCAAACGTATGGAACCCGTTCATTTACTGATCCGCAATAGTGCATACGATGTGTTAAATTTTGAGTGGTATGGCGACCGAAGCCAAAGATCACGCGCCAATGAATTCATGTTGTTAGGAACCCAGTGGTCGCCAACACTTCTCTTACCTTCAATTCCATATCGGCGACTGATATTGGAAAACTTGCCCCGGCCGAGTGCGACCTCCTCCCTTTTGGCGTCATCGGCCTCGATGCTAAGGGTGTCGCGGTAATTTACAACGCGACCGAAGCCCGACTTGCGGGGCTACGTCCGGAGAATGTGATCGGCGCGGCCTTTTTCGAATCAATCGCGCAGTGCATGAACAATTACCTCGTTGCGCAACGCTTTATCGATGAAGCCGTAATCGACGAGACGATTCCGTTTGTCCTCACGCTGCGAATGCGGCCTACCCCGGTTCGCCTGCGATTGCTCGCGACGCCGGAGGTGCCGCTGAACTATATTTTGATCGAGCGCTGAGCAGCGATGTTTGACGAGCCCAATTCAGAGCACGAACGGCTCCTCGAGTTTCTCTATGCCTGCCCCGTCGGTCTCGTCGAGTTCGACGCGACGGGCACAATTTCGATCATCAATCCGCACGCAATGAAGCATCTGCTGCCGCTCGCAGGTGACCGTGACCCGACTAATCTCTTCACGATGCTACAGGAGTGTGCTCCAGAACTCCGTAATCTCTTCGGAGATTACCAACAGGATCGGGGAACGGTTTGCGAAGGACATCGGATCGCTGTCGATCTTGGCATCAGTCGGGCCGGCAAGGATTCCAAGGTGCTTGCCTGCACCCTGGTAAAGCTTGGACCGACCCGCGCCGTTGCAACCTTTTCCGACATCACCGTACAGGTTGCTCAAGAACGGCGGCTCAAGCAGGCGGAGACGTGGTTCGCGTCGCTGATCGGGGGCGTCAACGATTATGCCGTCCTGTCGATCACGCGCGAGGGGATTGTCGATAGCGTGAACGCGGCTTTTACTCGGCAAACCGGTCGTGACTGCGTGGAGGTGGCGGGAAAGTCGCTCGATGCGATCCTGAACACGGATCCGCGGTCGGGGTCGCTAAGCCTTTCAAACCAGTTGCGGCTGGCAGAGCGGGACGGATGGTATCTCGACGAGAGCTGGCAGCAGCGGCGTACCGGCGAGACCTACTGGTGCCAGCGCCTGTTTGCAGCGCGAACCGGGAGCGACGGTGCAACCCCCGATGGATTTTCGGTGGTGTTGCGCGACGTCGTGCGCGACGAATCGGACACGTCAGATCTCCGGCGGATGTTATTTTTCGATCATTTGACCGGCGCAGCCAACCGGACCCATTTTCTTCAGACGTTCGTCCGCGAGCAGCGCCGATGGCGCGACGGTCAGGAACCGCTGTCGTTAATCATGCTCGATCTCGATTACTTTAAGGCGGTCAACGACACGTACGGCCATCCCACCGGAGATCTGGTCTTGAAGCAGGTGGCACGCGTCTGCACTGGTTTCCTGCGTCCAGGCGACCTGTTTGCGCGCCTGGGCGGCGAGGAGTTCGGCGCTCTCCTGCCCAGCAGCTCGCTCGAGGAGGCTACCGAGATCGCTGATCGTCTTTGTGCCGCGGTCGCGGCCATGCCGATTTTGTCGCCCCAGGGGATCTTTCATATCACTGCGAGCTTCGGATGTGCATCGGCATCTGACGAGCGTTCGACTGTAGACGTTCTTATCGCAGACGCGGACGCTCAGCTCTATGCCGCTAAGCGAGCTGGACGGAATCGGGTCCACGGCGGTCTGATTTTGACTGCGGAGATTTGAGATCAAGTTCATGCCAGCACAATCGAAGCATGCCCTGCCGGTGCCATGCGCGGGCTGCCGTGACGGTGCCGGCCTCGATTTCGAAATCGCCATGGCGTTCCAGCCGATCGTCGACGTCATGACTGGCAGGCCCTATGCGTATGAAGCGCTGGTTCGTGGACCAGCTGGCGAAAGCGCGGCCTCGGTGCTCGCCCAGGTTTCCTGCGAGACCCTTTATGCCTTCGATCAGCGTTGTCGGGTCGTTGCGATCGAGACTGCGGCCGCGCTCGGGCTGATTGGCACGGGCGCGCGCTTGTCGATAAATTTCCTGCCGAACGCGGTCTATTCGCCAGCGTCATGCATTCGGCTCACGCTCACGACCGCAGCGGCGGTCGGCTTTCCACTTGATCGTTTGACGTTTGAATTTACCGAGAACGAAGAGATGGTCGACCCCGAGCACGTCATTGGCATCGTTGCCGCATACAAGCAGATGGGTTTCGGCACTGCGATCGATGACTTCGGCACGGGTTATTCGGGCCTCGCGCTGCTCGGCAAGTTGGAGACTGATACGGTAAAGCTCGATATGGCGCTCGTTCAAGGCCTCGATGCAAATCTGCGGCGGCGGACGATCGTCGATGCGATCGTCAAGATGTGCAGCGCGTTAGGTGTTACCGTCGTCGCCGAAGGCGTTGAAACTGAGGGCGAGCTTACTGCGCTTCGCGCGCTCGGGGTTCGCTACGTCCAAGGCTATTATTTTGCCCGGCCCGGGTTCAAATCGCTGCCGCCGATTACCCCTGCACTTTTCTGACGGTTATTTGCCGAGGGCACTCTAATCATGCTCACTTGAGTCGACTCTAGCGTGTCCAAGAACGAGACTTTCGTTCAGCTCTCGTGTTCGTATTGCATGGGGGCCGTTAATGGACTGACCGCTTCTGGCAACGAATATGGGCAAAGCTGACATTCGCCGACGGGCCTGCGGGCCTGCCTGCTGACAGCTCCCGCTCAAATTCTGACGCTCAGGTTGGCGATCTAGGCCTCAAAACCCGCCTTTCGTTGAGCGCGATCATCCCGTTACTCCATCTCCGAGCGGCAATTTCGAAAAAGAGCAATCGGGAACAGATTTCGGGGAAGCGGATGCCTTGAACGGCTGTCAGCGCGACCGACGAGGCGACGGATATCGCCGATCACTACTCTTGGTCCCCTTGCTTCCGACGTTGCTCAACGGAGTTGGGATTCGAGCCTAGATTGGATCAGCTGGTCAGCCATTCTCAAAATACCATCGATAACAAGATCGCTCGACCATGCCTCGATCGACGGATCCCGACGGGGGCGCGGAATCAGATAGTTCGTTCGGTAAATCGGTGCCTTAGTGAGCAGTTCCATAGCTGATAACGATACTCGTCTGGGCGTCGTTCTTTGCAACCATCAGAGTACTTTGATGAGATTGATTAGGGCTCACCATCCGCACGTTGGCTTCCGCCGTATTGCTGGACGATGTTGGGACAATGCCGAGTGCGGCAAGCTTTTTGTCATAGAATGCCGTGACCGTCGCCACCGGGTCGGACGTCATCAAGAGTACCTGTTTTTGCAGTCCGGTTGGACCGCTTTGACCAGTCGGCAAGTCCACGCCGGCGACTTGAATCACTTTTGCGCCCGGGTAGGCTGGAGCCCATGCGGGCATGTCGGCAGGCACTGACGCGTTGGCGTAACGTGTCGCCTTCATTTCCGGCCCACCAGCGCCCATCGAGGTCGTAACCGTATCGTTACCATTGCTGTCGTGCGAGAAGGTTGTGCCGTTCGAACCACAGGCACACAAGCAAAACGTCAATAGCGTAGCAAAAGTCATACGTATCATTGGCCTGCTCCAACGGTCGGTCGATAGTTATCGGCATAAGCATACCAAGCCCCCAGTCAAAAGCCATCGACCCTCTGGTTACACGGGCTGTCCCAGTTCCTGCCGTCCAACATTTGACGAGGTTGGGTAGGGGCGTGCCGATGTTGCACGGGTGAGCTGCCGTCAGGCCCCGCAGCCAGTGGTGTTCGGCGGGCTTTGCGTAAAGCACCGTCTACGCGTCGACTGGTGACTGCGTCGGTCGCGTCCACGACAAAGTTTGCCGATTCGCGAGTACAAGCTGCACAGTGTACCTAGCCGTACCGATGGCACTCACCTGCGAGTCGTTGGCTGAGAGACGCTATAGCGCTCCCCGCGTATGCGATCGGAGCTCTATGACGAAAGATCAGGCGCGAAACCGGCACGCCGAGCGCGAGCGTCAGCACCGTGAATGGGCTGAAGAAGCCGTCCATCCCGACGCCAAGAAGTCTCATGTCGAGATGGCGGAATATCACGCAAGGGCCGGCAGGCTAGAAGCGGATGATGGCATAGCGGATCCTCGAATGGTCGGACGCGCCATTCGGTCGCCTTGGCGGTTCGATGATTAATGCTCATTGCTTCAATAAGTCGTATGCCCCCCTGTACCACGGCCCAGACCGCGCGGTGAGGCTAGTGCTTCGCGCGGTCGCCTATAACAACTTGCCATGCGCGATGGCGCTATTCTGCCTCGCCTGTCTTTACGAACTCGGTCGGATAAAAATGCTTCGTACGTCACGGGCCGGGCCATAAATTCTGCTTCGCCTTAAACAGAGCCAGTGCAAGCTCGCCTCGAAGTAGTCGGCGCGCCGTTGCCGCGTGGCCGCTGCAAGCCCCGGCGTTACCCGCCGCGCGCTGCTACGGCCCTGCCCGCTGTTACGGCGCTTCCTGCGGCTGCTAAAGCACGGGCGACCGTTCGGCTCGGGATAGCGCTTTACGGCGGTTCGAGACGGCCAAGGCTGTATCGACTTCGTTCGACCGCATCCGGTTAAATCCAATCTCTGACGCATATCAGGCGGCCGGGCCGATTTGCCCCCGCTCTCGCTGGCCGTCACCGACGACGAACAGGCCGCACGCTCACGGTAAGGCACCACCTTGCCGATATCCGCGATCACGCAATAATCCGCCCTGACAGTGAGTCAAACATCACTGCATCCGTCTGCTCCCAGAGAGCGAGGCAGTCGACGAGGCGAACGAGACGCTGCAAGGCCGGCTCGATTACGGTCGGATCTGCGACGAAAGCGAGCGGCTTGGCGCACGGCGCGCGGCGGACTGACCCTGTCTCAGTGCCCGACTACTCATCGCTAGCTTGACGATTTCCAGCTGCTCACTTGGTTCGACATCTTCGGCGACAGCTTCGAGAAGGCCTGCCGCGAGCCGCGTTGCGTCATACTCCGCGCGTTGATTGGTCACTGAAGCGCGGCCGTCGGTGCGCAGCTAGTCCGCTGGCTCTGATGGGTGCGGGATCAGGGCCAGCGGACGTCGCAGCGCCCCCGTGCTCGAGGCACTAACGAAGCGCCCTAAGCAAGCTGTGCCTATGTTAACATTCTGTCAACCCAGATTACGAGCGTCGCCCCTGAGAACTAGTCGCGGCGATCGAGAGTCCTCCGTTAGCGAGACACAATAATCAATGCCCAGCGGTCTCAACAACACAATGTCCCGCCTCCCTCTCGTCGAGAGCGGCGGAACGGTCTTGTGGGCACCGATCGCTGACAGCCTCACGCTGTCAGCGCGAAGCCGCCGCCGACTGGTGGCTGTTGATGTAGAATCGGGCTTTTACGCGTCTGGCTTTGGCCGTGTCCGTCCGCCAATGGCTCGGCTGAGCGGGCGGCATCGATCGCATCCCCCCGCTGAAGTGCGGTGGGACCTTCACCATCGATCAGCGGTTTTGAATGGAGAACTCGCCCGACGTGCTGCTCAAGCGATGGTCCGACGAGGCGTGAATGACCGCCTTTGAAGTGGGGGAATTAAGCGCATGACCGTCGACGAAACAGTCTCGACGCCGCAAAGCTCTTGCGATCCGGTAGCATTGCCGCCGCTATACCTGTTTTCTTCAAGCTTGTTCATGCGTTCCCCCAAAGAGGGTCACTGTATGAAAGCTGCATGCAGGTTAATGCCTGAAAACGCTCTGCTCCGAATAAAGATCGTGTTCGTTCTATCGCCTTCGGTACCGATGAGCACAGCGAGCGCGAGCGGCAGCGCAAGATGAAGGACGGCACATGGTGATGGTTAGAAGACCCGATGCAGAGAAACGGTCAGGCGGCTTTCGGCCCCCTCTGCCATCGATCTGGGATTAGCTGACATCGGACGCTCTGCCGAGCTGGCGTGGAGGCTAATTGCTCTGAGCCGACGTCGCAATGCAGGTAAATACCAGTTCCTGCCTGCTTATGCAGGAAGACGGACGCACTGAAATCATTCATTAATCATGACGATGTCGCGCAACGTCGCGCTCGGTCACTGTGTAGGATGAAGGGGTGTCAGCATGCTAAGGTCTATTTCACTTGTGTTGTGTGTCGCCGCGACGGTCGCCGCGCCGGCGCTGGCTGCTAACACGTTCACAATCAACTACTATACGATTGCTGGAACCTATGGCGGCGGCAGCGGCGACCCCGATTTCAACACGATCGGCTGCTGCACGCCGACCTACTATGACGAAGTCAAGCCGACGTTGGGTGCGCTTGGCCTGCCGGTTTATAACACGGCTTCGACGGCCCCGTTTATCCATGACACCACGCCAGACGGCCAGATTACGTGGTGGAGCCCCGGTCTCAACAACCACGTCACCTATACCGGCACCGCGACCGTCACGAGCCCGTTCGCGAACTATAATTTCTATCCGAATAACGGGACCGGAACTGACGATTCCCACGGCTTCCAGGGCGCAACGATTTCGGGTCAGTTTAACCTGACTGCGCCCGAATCGGTCACTTTCAGCTTCGGCGCCGACGATGACGCATTCCTTGCGCTCGACCGCAATGTCATCGCTCAAGAAGGTGGGATTCACGGTGTATCAGCGGCTCCCGTGACGACATCGGTCCTCGCCGCCGGCGTGCATAACTTCACTTTGTTCTACGTCGATCGCAACGTCACCGGTGCGGGGCTCTATTTCAACGTCGACACAAGCAACATCGTCGTCACCCCGCCGGTCGGTGGCGTACCTGAGCCAGCCACATGGGCGATGATGGTCGCGGGCTTCGGTTTCGTGGGCTTGAGCGTTCGACGCCGTCGCCCGACTACCGTCGCGGCTTAAGCTACCAACCTCCTCATGTCGCGCGGGGCGGCCCTACCTGGCCGTTCCGCCTCGCCCGGCATCAGGCCGTGTCGAATACGAGTAGACCGCGGGGGGAATCCCTAACGGTTCTAACTGATCCGCCGCCTTGGTAATGACCCACCGGTGTGCGAGCGTCCGGCTTGCGCAGCTTATGTTCGCAAAGGGGACGGTTGCCGCCTGTCCGCTTCCGGTTGCTCAAATATAGATAGCAGACCTTCATTCAGGCAGCCCGTGAAGCCGCTAAGACCCAAAAGCCGACACTCGGCGGCCCGATGGCTTCCAAAAACCGACCCGTTCATTCAGGCCCGGCATCTGGGTTTGGATGGGGCCGTGTGTGGACGGCTCTCCGTTGGCAAGGGGTTTCTTGAGCATCTGCACGTTCGTTGGTCGGTGCGGCCATGTGTTCGACCTGTGGTGCGGCCGTTTCATGTGCCGCTGGCCATAATGCCATTCGCGCGTCTCAGGTCCCGATCGATTGCTCGCACTCGAAGGTGCCACGGCCCCACTGGGTTTTCCTGATCCGGCGGTATCGACCGGCTTGGTGCATTATCTCGTGTCCGCCCTTTCCAACCTCGCCGGCGCGTCGGTGCGTGCGCCTATTTCTGTGTCCTCATGCTCATGCCGCGGCTGTCGCGACGACGGGATCGCGGTAGCGCTCGCCGTTCGTCATCAGCGCCCAGATCATCCGCGCCATCTTGTTGGCCAGCGCGACGGCGGCGACCATCTTCGAACGTCGCGCCAGCAGCTGCAGCACCCACGGTCGCCGGGTGCCATGTCGCTCGGCGGTGCGGATCACGGCCATCGAGCCGACAACGAGCATCTGGCGGAGGTAGCTGTTGCCTGCCTTTGTGATCCCGCCGAGCCGCTCCTTGCCGCCGCTCGAGTTCTGCTTCGGGACGAGCCCGATCCACGCCGCGAGGTTGCGTCCGCTCTTGAACACCGCCGGGTCGGCGACCGCGGCGACGAAAGCGCTGGCGATCACCGGGCCGACGCCGGGGATCTCCATCAGCCGCCGACCGACCTCGGTCTCCCGCGCGCTCTCCCGGATGCGGCGGTCGTTGTCGAGGATCTGCGACTTCACCACTGCCAGCTGTGCCGCCAGCATCTCAAGGCACAGCCGCGCGTCGGGCGGGACGCGCGCATCGTTCCGGGTCCGCGAGCACCGCCAGGAGCTGCTCGATGCCGCCGCGCCCGATGGCGGCAACGATGCCGAACTCCGACAGATGCGCCCGCAGCGCGTTCGACGCCTGAGTCCGCTGGCGGCTCAGCATCAGTCGCACCCGATGGAGCATCATCACGCTCTGCTGCTCAAGTGTCTTCACTGCGACGAAGCGCATCGTCGGCCGCGTTACCGCCTCGCAGATCGCCTCGGCATCGGCGGCGTCGTTCTTGCCGCGCTTGACGCACGGCTTCACGTATTGCGCCGGCATCAGCTTCACGTCGTGCCCCCGCGCGATCAACTCCCGCGCCCAATAGTGCGAGCTGCTGCACGCCTCGATCCGGATCACGCACGGTGCCAGCTTCTCGAAGAACCCCAGCATCCGACCTCGCGTCAGGCGCTGGCGAACAACCACCTGCCCTGCCCCATCGACCCCATGCACCTGAAATACCGACTTCGCGATATCCAGCCCGATCGTCGCCACAACTGCCTTCGTCATCATCGCTCTCCTTCCGGCTCAACCCGCGACTTATACCGCAGGTCGGGTAGGAGAGCCGTCCACCGCATCAGTAGCCGTCTGGCAGCTTACGGGCGCCCGACGTGGCAAAGCGGACTTTTGTTCAGCTGCCTCGGAATGCCAGGAAGACCCAAAATAGCGCTCATTTTGCCCTCCCAAACTCCAGACATTCTTTCATCTCGCTCCAGGCGATGGATCATGATCATCGGGCGGAAGAGCGTCACGACCTTGCAGATTTGCTTGACCCTCGACCCGGTGTTGCCGAAGGTCGCCGGCCGGCGAGCCGAGCCGGCGGCCGACGTTCGTATAGGATGAGAAGCGACTGATGGGCGGGTTCTGGTACCCTTATGCTGATTTCGAGGATGCCCGACGTCGTCTGACGGCATTTGCCGACGCGAGCGTTGGCCTGGCCTGTGGGATCAGCTTCTCGGACGGTCGCAGTATCGGGGTCGTCCGCAAGCCAGCTACGGGAAGCGAGTGGCTTTGGCTGAATGTCTTGGCTCAGCACATCGCAGCGCCACTACCGCCACCGGCAAGCCCAAGCGGCACGTGGGGAAAACTCAAGGCCGCCTTCTGGCACGCGATGGAGATCAGCGGTGAAGCGCAAATCCAGCAGTCACAGGCAAATCTTGCGATGGCGCAGGTCGTCGATAGTGCGATTGAGCGCCATATCTGGCTACCTGTTCACCAATTTCTGATCCGCCATAAATTACTGGCGGACGGCATCGGGGTCGCACTCGACGTTGTGGGGGTTGTGGGGGGTGCGATCTTCGTCGTTGCCGCGCTTCCCGAACTTGCCGGCGGAGCCGTCATCATTGGCACTGCAGGCCTCATCACAGGCGGCGCTGCCTTTACCGGTTCGTTGGTCCTTGCCGGCATCGATGGGACTGTCTTTGGCTTCGAGGTGTCCGGTGCTGAGGCGCGGGCAGAGAACTTCGAGAGCAACTCGACCGTGCAATGGCTGCGTATCGGCGCGACGGTCATGTTGCTGCCGGACGTGGCGGTCGGCGGTGCCCGCGCACTGAGCGAGGTCGGCAAGCTCGGGAACGAGTCACGCGAGGCGACGGCTGCGTCAGCCGAAGCGGCGCGCAACGCCGAAGCAGCGCGAGCACGCGTCGCCAAGATCGCACATCCCGAAAGGCACGCGGGGCCGGTCCAGCGACGGACCCGAAAAGTGGCGGCGTTCGAGCGCGCGGTCGAGACGCAGGCGCGGGCGGCGGCGGAGGCGCACGCGCGCATCCGGCTCACTGTTGCCAAGGATCTTGCCGTTGTTCCCGGAGCGAGCCTCGGGAGCACCGGCTTGCTTATGGGGGCACCACCCGCGCTAGCGCTGTCAACTAGCCAGCGCGAGCGCGACGAAGAATACCGGAGGTCGCTTGCCCCCAAAGGCGGAATGCCCAAAGACGTGCGCTTCGAAATGCGCGTCAGCGGTCACGCGCGGATCGCGCCTGAATGACAGGAGAGGCATTGCCCACGCGGGGCCGGCGGCAGCGCCCGCCCGGCTTCGCCCCACGCGGCACTTCGCTCGGCGTCGTTGGCTGGCTTGGCCTCACTGCAGGTGTGCCGATGGCGGCCGTCTTGACGGCGCAACCCCTGCTTCCTGACGGGGTGACGGTTCTGATCGTGGCGATACCGTGGATCGTCGGATGGACATTCCTGCTGTTGGTCGTGCTCGTCGCCGGCTTCCGAGCGCGTCGGTTCTGGACCATCTGCCTGTTCTACTATGTCGGCGTCACCCTGCTAGCAGCATACGCGGCCATCCTGGCGTTCGCTTTGGCGGTCGTCCTGCGGCTCGTTCCCTTCCAAGATGCCGGGGCCTACCCGGCCGCCGTCTGTGGATTGGTCTTCGCGCTACTGCAGGTACCTTTCGCCTGGTGGCTTAGGCGAACACTACGCTTGCGCTACTGGCAGCCGGACAGCCAACCGGACCAGTGGGAGCTTGGCGACGAGACGCCGCCCGCCTGGGCGATGTCGCCGACGCGGTCGAACAGACCGGATCGACACTAGGCCCTGATGTCGACGGCTTAACCCAAACGCGGACATCCAGCCACGCCCGGGCACTCTCCGAAAGTCGCCGCTCGTTCAGATCTCGATTTCGGCATGGTTGGGGGCCGTCAGCGGACAGGCCGCTTCCGGGCGGACCGATGGGCAAAGGGGACATATCTCAGATTAGCCTGAGGCCGAGACCTTCCAAATTTCGATGTGGGAAGGGGACATTCGCATTTTCGGCGCGGCTGTCGAATTTCTGTCGGCTCCACCATATGTGCTGACGCCCGCGCCAAAGCAGGTACGATCGATTATAGACGGCAATTCTGCCTCGGCGGCTCTGACGGCTTAGCGCCAATAGCCATTTGCTGCCGCGATCGTCGCGAAATGGGTGGCGACGACATGACTCGCTGAAGTGAGTAGCCCGGCGTCGTGGGCATAGTTTTCGCGGAGTACACCGCGAACGGCGTCGTCACCCTGCATCGCTTTTACCGCTAGTCGGGATAGGAGGATGGCAAGGTCGAAACCCTCTGCAGCTGTAGGCACGATAAGCGACAGGTCTGGGGCCGCAGCGGGCATCGGGCTCTCCTGTTTGGCAACACGGTCATACGACGACGTCCAGCTTGGCTTCGGATCAAAATCACTGGCGTTCGGAGAACGAGACCGGATAGGCGGCCGTGCGGATGTCGATCATCGGATCAGCGGGAACGATGCCGTCGGGCAATGTACCTGGCAGGAACATCAGCCGCTTGCTGTCGCCGGCCTGGTCGGTCGATGAACGGTTAATGGTGATTACACCAAGCTGGACCAAACGGCGCGTGTCGGGCCACGCGACTGTTGAGTCGTCGAGCTTGTCGCCCGCACCCGCGACTTGCGCGAGCCACGTGAACCGCACCGGTCCAGTGGCGACGCGGCGGCCGATCTCGGGAGCAAGATAGTTCGGACCTGCCGCTTTGCTGGCGGTAGCATCGAGATAGTGCTCCCCTGCAAGTGGGATGAAGCGGTAGCGCACAGCGGTCTTGTGCCCCTTCGCGTCGATAAATGTGAAGGTATTGACCCCAAAGTAGGCGGCGGTGGCATAGCTCGCCGGTGGCGGCTTCTGCGTCTTAAGGAAGGTAGCCGCTGCCGGGTGCGCGCCGAGGAAGCGGTCGAGCGCGGTCGGTTTCGCAGCGCCGGGACTGCTTGCGCCGATCGCTCGCATCAATTCGCCGAACTCGACCCCAGTCCGCACCGGGAAGCCGTTGAAGCTGTGCGCGACGATGTCCATTGCAGGGTTGTCGACGGGACCGAACTTGACCGCAAAACCGCGCGGATCGGCATCTCCGATATTGTCGGGAATCGTTGGGATACCGGTGAAGTCGGAAAAGCGCACCGTTACATTCGTCGGTCGCGCGAACACCGTTGCCTTCGACAGTGTTCGCGCGGCGGGATCGGGTGTGAAGCTGCCGAACAACACGACGCCCTTAGCATGGACCGCGCGAGCATGATTGTTGCCGAATGCGGTGTGCAGGTCGGCGACGAGATGGGCTGGCAGGTCGTCCTGCGCGCGGGCGGCAGACCCAATCACCAGGCCTACTATTAGCAGTGGTAGAACCAATCGTGTGGTCGTTGCCATTGTAGCGCTCCCCTGAATCTCTTGCCGACGAGGGTACTACATGGCTGCGAGCCGGGTCTTGTTTGAACGTTGCGCAGATTGTTCAAATCCGGCGTCATAACTCAATCACAGCTGCCGCGGCGCCACGCACCCGGCGGCGCGCCGACATTACGCGTGAAGGCGTGCGTTAGATGAACCTGATCACTGAACCCGCATTCGAGCGCGATGTCGGCGAGCGACGCCTGCGTCGTCTGCAAAAGGTGGCGAGCGCGGTCAATTCGTCGCATCATCAGCCAGCGATGCGGCGGCACGTCGGTCGACCGGCGGAACGCGCGGGAGAAATGGGCGATCGACAGGCCGCACGCAGCCGCTAGATCGGTGACGGTGATGTCGCCATTGAGCCGAGCGGAAATCATCTCTTTCGCTAGACGTTCCTGTCGAACCGAAAGCTTCCCATTGGCGATTCCGGTCGCGCGTTGCGGCTCGAGGAAGGTCGCACAATGCGCCGCGAATGCCCAGCCGAGGTGATCAAGAAACAGCGGGTTGGTTCGTTCGGGCGCGGCAAAGGCGCTCTCGAGAGCTGCTGCTAATCCGCGGACTACCGGGTCATCTAGGACCTCGCCAGGTCGTACGATGAGATCGGCGACACGCCCACCTTCGCTCAGCGCGTCGAGCGTAGTGCGCGGAACGAAAAAGTTGGTTGCGTCAATGCCGGTCTTGATTTCACAGTTCCAGCGCCGACGATAATCATAGACTGTAAACTTCGCTGGACCCGCCCCTCTCACCGGGACGTGCCGGTCTTCGAGAAAGACATCGCAGCGCAGCGGCTGGTGCTGATAAGCAACCATGATCGCCTCTTCGATAACGGTATAGTCGATTACGCCGAGCGGATGATTAGCGCGTAGACGCGATATGCCAACGACGCCGCGGCCTAACTTACTCGTGACGATCGTCCGGGTGTCGGGTGCGTTGAAATACGCCATACCAAGATTTGACGAAGGGTTCAGCGACATAGATCTACCATGATCAAAGTAGTCCGATCATACTCCCGACGACCAGCTTGGTCGACAGAAGATAGCCTGAGGATCGAGAGGAATCACGACACTGTGTCTGAATTTGATCGACGAACCTCACCGATCTGCCCAATTATGTCGGTGGCGATATGCGGCGCTGAATAGATGCAACGCCGGGTTGAGGAGCGATTTGCAGCAGGCCAAGGAGCGGCCCCCGCGGCCGAGTGAGATCGGCCAGCGTGTAGCAGTCTAGAACTGACAGAAACGCGTCCCTTGCCTGCTCGATCGCATGACGTAGAACGCAGCTTGGTTGGATCACGCAGCTGCCATCTCCGGGGGAGAGGCACGGCACGAGAGCGAAATCGGGTTCGGTGTGACGGACCACGTCGCCCAGCCCGATCGTTATCGGCTCGCGAGCCAATCGCAGCCCCCCGCCCTTGCCTCGCACAGTGCTAACGAACCCCATCTGGCCCAACTGGTGTGCAACCTTCATCAGGTGCGCACGCGATATACCATATGCGCTGGCGATTTCCTCAATCGTCGCGAGCCGTTCGGGCCGCAACGCGAGGTACATCAACATGCGCAGCGAATAGTCGCTGTAGACCGTCAGGCGCACAGCCGAGCACCATCAAAAGCTGAAACATACATTTTTGGTATTGCTTTATGTCGGATAGATAACATATACCCCGAATATAGCTTTCATTCGCAAAGGCAAGTCGCTCGTGTCCACCCTCTCTCTGCTTGGCCGCACATCAGCTCGATCGCTGCTCGCGCCAGGCGATCTCGCCTGTAATGCTATGGGCGTCATGCACGAAGACGGGCGCGGTCTGGTACGGATGCTGGTGAACGCCTTCGTCTGGCTCATCGTCGGCATCGCCGTCGTTCTCTGGGTAGCTTGAGATGGTCGTTACCGCAGACGATCGCCGGGCAGCGCACGGTCGACTTGGTCCAGGCAACGCAGTTGGTGTTGACGAAGCCATGATCTCGCGGATCGTGCACGCCTTCTACGTCGATGTTCGGCGCGATCCGGCACTCGGTCCGATCTTTGAACGGGCGCTCCAGGGACAGTGGGAAGAACATCTCGCCAAGCTCTGCGACTTCTGGTCGTCGGTGCTGCTCATGAGCGGCCGCTTCAAGGGCACTCCGATGACAACGCATCTTGCGCTCCCAGGCCTTCGGCCGACGCATTTCGCGCGCTGGCTTCACCTGTTTGCCCGAACCGTGACCGAAATCTGTCCGCCCGCAGCAGCGACGCTGTTCGTGGCCAAGTCCGAGATGATCGGTGCCAGCCTCCAGCTCGGCATGGCCAACGCACATCGTCGCAGCGCCGCCGCTGCATCTGCATTTTGAACTCTGAGGATTTTGTCATGCCTTGTATTCCATTGGGTTTTGCGCCGACACGTCGCACGCCCGATTTTACGGAAGCAACCCTCCCTGAAAAGCTTCGAGGGCCGCATTCGACCGCGAAAGGTGCCTGGGCGCTGATCCACGTGGTCGAGGGAAAGCTGCTCTACCGGGTGCTCGATCGGGATGCCCAGAGCGAAGTCCTGCTCTCTCGCGAAACGACCCCTGGCGTGATCGTACCCGAGCAACTCCATTGCGTTGAGCCTCAAGGTCCGGTCGCCTTCTATGTCGAATTTTACCGTGCCGACGGAGCCGCCGCGACGCCCCATTCCAATCAGTCGAACGCAAGTTCGGCCGGCGTAATTTGAGAACTGCAAATGATAGACGCTGAAACACGGGCAATAGTTCGCGCATCCGCGCCGGCGATGGATCTTCATGGCCTCGCCGTTGTCGAACGGATGTATGAATTGCTCTTCCGAGATCCGGCAATCGAAGCCGTGTTCGATCCGACGCATATGCGCGACGGCACGCAGCCGCGCGCGCTTGCCGAGGCGGTTGCAGGCTTCGCTCACAATATCGATAATATCGGAGCGCTAACCCCGCTCATCGAGCGCGTCGCCCACAAACATGTGGCTCTCGGTATAGAGCCCGAACATTACGGAGCCGTTGGTGCCTGCCTGATCGAGGCAATGGTCGACGTTCTGGACGATAAGGCGACATCTTTGCTGCTTTCAGCATGGTCGGCGGCGTTCGCGATGCTGGCCGACATCTTCATTGGCCGCGAGCGAGCACTCAGCGCGAAAATTGTCGGTGCAAGCGGCGGCTGGACGGGTTTGCGTTCTTTTTTGATTTATAGAACGGAACACGAGAGTAACCTCATCCGGTCGCTCTACCTCATTCCCGAAGATGGCGGCCCGGTGCTTTCGCACCGCCCCGGTCAATACCTAACATTACGTTTGCCAGTTAGTCCCGAACGGCCGCTGTATCGGCACTACAGCCTGTCGAACGCGCCAAGTTCGCTCGAATACCGAATATCGGTCAAGCGCGAACCACGCGGCATGGGCTCACAATTTCTGCACCATCTGCAGCCGGGTACGCCCGTTAAGTGTGCGGCTCCTGCTGGGCACTTCGTGCTGGACAGCGCTCCAGAACGACCCGTCGTGCTTTTGAGCGGCGGCGTCGGCCAAACCCCGTTGGTGAGCATGCTTCACGAGCTCGCGGCGAAAGAACGCGCAGCGGTCGCCTATATGCATGCCGCGATCAACGGCAGCGTCCATGCATTCAACAGCGAAACCATACGATTGGCGGACCGCGCACCGTGGATCAGTCGCCAAACATTCTACGAGAACCCTGGCGCGAATGATCGAATTGGCGTCGACTACGACTTTGCCGGCCGCATCGGAGATGAGCAGTTGGCAGAAGCATGTGCCGACAAGAACACCGACGTTTATCTATGCGGACCCACGGGGTTCATGCGTGCCATGCTTGGCAGTCTTGCCCGGATTGGTGTCGCAAGCGACCGCGTACGCTTCGAATTCTTCGGGCCGCAGTCGAGCATCGAAGATGCCCGCGACGCCCCTCGCTAACTGGAGAACCGCTATGTTCGCGACCCTTATCGTCGCATTTCGCGAAGGGACCGAGGCGTTCCTTATTGTGGCGGTTGCGGCCGCTTATCTGCGTCGGACCGGGCGGACCCGGCTTATGCGACCCTTGTGGTCAGGTGTTGCGATTGCGATCGTTGGCAGCGTGATCCTTGGCGCACTTCTTGTAAGCATCGGGGGCCTCGGGTCGCTTTGGGAAGGATGGCTGGCGCTCGTTGCGGTCGCGCTTGTACTCAGCTGCACCATTCATTTGCTTCGTCATGGGCGCACCATGAAAGCGACGATAACCGGGTGCATCGATCTATCGACGGATCACACAGGGAATGGTGCGGCGCTGGGCGTGTTCTTGTTCGCGCTGCTGATGATTGGTCGCGAGGGAAGCGAGGCAGCTGCCATGATCGCGTCCCTTGTTGGGCAGGTCGATGGGACAACGATGATCATCGGTGGGATCGGTGGCCTGCTGCTCGCGGTCGCTCTCGGCAGTGCGTGGATCCGATATGGGCGGGCAGTCGACCTGACGCTTTTTTTCAACGCGACAGCGGTGTTCATGGTTCTGTTCTCGTTGCAACTCGGCATTTATGCGCTCCACGAGTTTGCCGAAGCATCTGCACTCCCGTGGATTGATAATGCCGAATGGCACATGGCGACCGAACCCTACGGTCCAGACGGCGAATGGGGACGGCTGCTATCTTACAGTCTGGTGGTTGCCCCGGCCCTGCTCATCGGGTGGGCGCGGATCCGCGCGATCGACACCCGACGACGGATTGGAGCGTTCGAATGAAAATGTCGCATCACGATTGTTTAGATAAAACCTTAAATGAGCGGACGAACGAACATGACGCCTGCTTGAAAGTTATAGACACTCGAATCGGAGAGGACCTGGAAATGCTGCTCTATGATGCCGGTCGACCAAACCCACGCGCTGTACGCATGTTTTTACTTGAGAAGGGAGTGACAATCCCGGTTCAAGATATCGACGTCGATGGCGGTGAGAACAGGCGGCTACCTTATACCAATGACAATCCCGCAGGTCAGGTGCCAGCCCTTCGCTTGGACGACGGAACGTGCCTCGCCGAAACCGGCGCGATTTTTCAATACATCGACGAAATATTTCCTGAGAAAACTCTCATCGGTGTCACTGCTCAGGCACGCGCCGAAACACGCATGTGGCAGCGTCGAATTGAACTCGGTATCACCGAACATCTTTACGCTGCATTTCACTATGGAAAAGCGGCCGAAATGTATCGGACCCGGATGCGGATCCTGCCTGAGGCTGTGTCAGGGCTGATAGCATTGACCCACGACGGACTAAATTGGCTCGATCAACAGATGATTGGACGTAGCTTCATTGTCCCGGACAGACTGACTATCGTCGACATTATTCTCTATTGTGCTGTGGATTTTGGCTCTCGTGTCGGACAGGCGATCGATCCAGAGTTGGCAACCGTGGGATCTTGGTTTGCGCGAATGGCAGAACGGCCTAGTGCCGTGACAAGTCTTCACCCGACAGCAAAAAGCGCCGGCATGCGACTCTGACAGCGGACGCCACTGTAATATATTGGCTATTAAATTTCGTCGTACTTTCAGCTTCCGATGCAACGATCGTCCAGTAACAGCTTCAGAACGAGGAGTTCCGATATGGTCAATACCGTGCTTCAGCCCGACGAACGCGCTCTCGCCGAGGAGCACAGCGCCGAACCCTTGGTCCATCATATTCCGCATGGGTTTTCCGACCGGTTCGCGCTCGGTTTCACCAAGCTGCTGCGGTTCTGCGCCGACACATTCTTCGCCAAGCGCTACGGTCACCGCGCGATCGTGTTGGAAACCGTCGCCGCCGTGCCGGGAATGGTTGGCGCGATGTTCACCCATCTAAAATGCCTACGCTGGATGCGCGACGATGAGGGCTGGATCCGCATCTTGATGGAGGAAGCGGAGAACGAGCGCATGCACTTGATGACCTTCATCGAGATCGCCAAGCCGACCGCGTTTGAACGGGCTGTCATCCTACTCGTCCAAGGCATCTTCCTCGCCGGATTTTCATTGTTGTATCTCATGTCGTCGCGCACCGCGCATAGGGTCGTCGGCTACTTTGAGGAGGAAGCCGTGACCAGCTACACACTTTATTTGAGGGAAATCGACGAGGGCCGCTCGCCGAACTTGCCTGCCCCGGCAATCGCACGCCATTACTGGCAATTAGACGATGATGCGACGTTACGCGATGTTGTGGTCGTAGTTCGGCAAGACGAGGCTCACCACCGCGACGTTAACCACGGCTTGTCCAACCAACTTGGTGGAGAGGCGGTAAGTCTCTTGCCGGTGACTTCTTATCCTCATCATGCCAACCTTCTACGTAACGTTACATAATACACTTAGTCCTGCTGCCACCCAATTTTTGACAAAATGCCTCTGACGGTGCTTACGTCGGGAGCTTCGGCCCTCCACTCGAACGGGGTCCTTTCTGTGGCGACAGTCTTGCTCTGAAACAGGGGGCCGAAAGCTGCCCTTCCGCTTTCGGAGGATGTGCACAGAATAGCTGCCGTGCGCCGCACCTCTTACGTGCGACAACAACCTTGCAAAGATCCTCTGTCGCCAAGCGCGGACGGATCAAATGGTATCGTGTCGAGGCGCCGCGCACCTACCCTGTCGGATATGTACTCATCCTGCCGCCAGGATCATCACGCCCCCCCCTCGGCGAGAGCACCTCGTCGAAGCGGGCGAGCATAGCTGCCCACGACCGTCGATCGGACATGGGGCTGTAGCGCAGCGTGTCGGGCATACCGCGCCGATCAGCACCGGTGTTGGTGAAGCTATGGACCGTGCGACCGTAGACCTCGATCTGCCAGTCGGCTTCGGCGAGGCGCATTTCGGCCTCGAAGGCAACGCGATCAGCCACCGGAATATATGGGTCGTCGCCGCCGATGCAGACTAGGATCGACGACTTGATGACGTCGGCCGACGTCAATGGTTGCGTCGATTGCAGACCGGTGTGGAAGCCGACGACCGTCCTGATATCGGCCCCCGACCTTGCAAGTTCGAGCGGCATCGGAAAACAAAATCCGATCGCCGCTATCCTTGCCGGGTCGACCTCGGGCCTCGCCGTCAGGGCGTTGAGCGCCGCCGCTGCCCGCGCGCGAGTCTTACCCGGATCGGCAAACAGCGGCTCGAGCTCCTTCATCGCCGCGGTGAGGTCGTCGATGTAGCGGCCGTTGCCGTGCAGGTCGCAAGCCAAGGCGACATAGCCAAGTTCTGCCAATCGCTCCGCGCGGTTGATAACGTGATCGCCGATGCCGAACGCCTCCGGGAATACCAGGACGCCGGCGCGCCGTCCTTCCCCAGAGGGGATGAACAGTTCCCCCCGCATTGCGACGCCATCACCATTGTAGTCGATCGTTTCGCGCTGCATGTCGTCCTCCTGATTCAGTTCTGCTGGATTTGAACCGGTATCCCGCGTCCGCCGGGGGCTCCCGCGACGATCACCAGGTAGCGACGCGACGACGCCGTATCGGGTCGAACCAGAGTTCTTATTGGTCCGGTCGCATTGACGATTGCGGCCCCCGCGGGATTGGTCACAAAGCTCGCCAGCGGCTCGACCTTGCCGCTGCCGTCGGCATTCGCTGCAAGCCCGAGGATATACGGCATGCGCGGAGATAGTCCGGTCACGGCGGCTTCGAGAATTTGGACGAGGCCCTGGTCGAACAGGCTTACGCTGGTCGGCTCGGACCCGCCGCGGCCGGGACGTCCGAGTGTGAGATGCGTCGCCCCGCCGGCGACCCCGAGCGGCTCGAGCCCAGTAATGCCGTCGCCGCTGGGAACGGCGTTGGGGACATAGTTCACAGCCTGAGCCGCCTGGCCGATCGGGATCGTCGCGACGACCGTATTGCTGGCAGTGTCGATCGCGACCAGCCGGTCGTCGTTCTCGAGCCCGACATAGACGCGGGTGCCGTCACCGGATGGCCAGATGCCGTGGGGCAGCTTGCCGACCGCGACCGTCGCGACCCTGGCAAAGGTGTCGCGCCGGAACACCTGGACCTCGTTCCGACCGCCGACCGTGACGTAGGCGAAGTGTCCATGTGCCGTGTCGACGAAATTGACGTGGTTGGTGATGGGGCCGGTGTCGATCACCTTGAGAGTCGCGAACGGCGGTTTGGCATCGATCACCACCGTCTTGCCGATATCTTTGAGCGTGTACCAGACCTGCCTGCCATCGGGAGTCGCGGCGAGGTTGGGGCAAAACGGACTGGGCTGCGCGACCCGCCCGACCTCGGCTCGAGTCCGAACGTCGAAGACGACGAGCTCTGGATTGAACGACGAACAGACGTAGGCGTATTGGCCGTCGGGCGAGAAGATCGTCATCCCCGGGCCCCCCGGCGTCTTGACCCGGGCGATCTCCGCATAGGACTCAGCGTCGAGCACCGAGACATAGTCCTCGCCGCGCACGGTAACCCAGACCTCGCGCCCGTCGGGTGTAAAGAACGCCTCGTGGGGCGAGCGGCCGATGTAGGTGGTATGCTTCACCGCATTGGTCGCGGTGTCGATGAAGGTCACCGAGTTCGAGCCGATCGACACTACCGCGATGGTGCGGCGATCGGGCGAGAAGCCCATGCCGTGAACGAGGACCTGGCCGCGGTAGAGCGGGCTGAAGTTCGCCGGCTGCGGCTCGCCCAAGCGGATCACCCCGAGCAGGCGGTTAGTCGACGGATCGACGACCGACACGGTGTTCGAGAACTGTTCCGCCGCATAGACGCGGTCATGCCCGCTGATCGGGACGTCAGCCGCGGTCGCGGCAAACGGGGCCTGACCGGCGACGGCTGCGGATGCGGTGGACAGCAGCGCGGCGAGCGCAAGGTAGCTGTGCCCGGTCATGGCGCTTTGCTCGCCGCCGATGTGGCCGTGGTCAGCGGACGGCCGAGGGCCAGCCGCATCGCGTCGATCTCGGGGCGCTGCTCTGCGACTATGCCTTGGGCGATCCGCCGCAGTTGCTGGTTCTTGCCGTAGCGGAGTTCGAGCATCGCCATGTCGATCGCGCCTTGGTGGTGAGGCTCCATCATGTTGACAAAATCGGCGTCGACGTCGCCGGCAGGCTTCGCGCTCATCCCCGCCATCATCCGGCTCATGGCGACGCGGTTCGCCGCGAGAAAGTCTTGCTCGGCGGTCGGAGCGGCCGCCGCGCTGGAGGCGAGCGCGGCGAGGATGGCCGCAAGTGCGCGCTTGTTCATGGATTGTGTCCTTTCTGACGGTGACGGTGGCCGGCTCACTGCACCGGGATGACGAACTCGACCGTCTGGCCGGTGAACGGCACGTGGTTGGCGTTGACCAACTCGATCAGCACCTTGTGCCGGCCCGGCGGGAGCCCGTTCATGATCAGCGGCTCGCCGCTGGCGTCGGCCCAGTGCCACGGCAGGTCGTCAACAGTGACGTGAATGTGGCCGATGCGCGGCGAGACTTCGAGCGCCTTGGGTCCGAACACCGGCACGATGCGCAGGTTTTCGGCGCGGTACTCGATGACCACGCGCCCGAACGACAGCGGCCCCGGCACCAGCGGATCGACGATCAGCTTCGGTTCCGGCTGAGCCGTCGTCAGCGGGACGACGCCGGGTGCGCCGAGGATGTCATGGGCAGTTTTTGCGTCGAGCGAGGCTGGCATCAAGAGGACCCCGAACAGGATGAGGGTACGGGCGGCGCTCACTTCGCCACCTTGCGGTCGAGGAAGTCGTGGATCATTGGGGCCATCACCTGCAGCTGGTCCTCGAGCGCGAAGTGGCCCGTATCAAGCAGGTGATATTCGGCGTTGGGCAGGTCGCGGCGATAGGGTTCGGCACCGGCCGCCGGGAAGATCTTGTCGTTCTTCCCCCAGACGATCAGCGTCGGCGGCTGATACTGGCGGAAGAATGCCTGAAACCGCGGATACAGCGCGACGTTGCTGCCATAGTCGTGGAACAGATCGAGCTGGATATCCTTGTTGCCAGGCCGGTCGAGTAGCGGCTGGTCGTGACGCCAGTTCGCGGGATCGATCCGCGACTCATCCTCCATTCCGTCCTGATATTGGAACTTGGTCGTCTCGGGCGTCACGAGGAATGCCAGCTTTTCGCGGGTCGCCGGCGTTGGGTGCGCCCAGTCCACCTTCATCGGATCCCAAAAAGCACCGAGGCCTTCGACATAGGCGTTGCCGTTCTGGACGATCATCGCGCTGACGCGCTCGGGGTGCTTGAGCGCGAGGCGGAAGCCGACCGGCGCGCCGTAATCGAACAGGTAGATCGCATACCGCTTCGCGCCGATCTGGCTCACGAGCCCGTCCACCAGCGTCGCATAATGGCCGAAGCTGTACTCGAACTTGTCGTGCGCAGGCGCGTCGCTCTCGCCGAATCCCGGATAGTCGGGCGCGATGACGTGGTAGCGATCGGCGAGGTACGGGATGAGGTTGCGGAACTGATGCGACGAGGTCGGAAAGCCCTGGAGCAGCAGGACCACCGGGCCGTTGGCGGGGCCCGCCTCGACATAGGCTATCTTGACCCCGTCGATAACCGCCGATTGGTAGTGGATCGCGGGCACCGGCCGTTGTGCGGTCACTGGGATGCGGGGAGCCGCCGCTGCCGCGGACGCCAGTAACAGGGCAGTGGCGGCGAGCGAAGCACGAAGGGCATCGGTCAACATTGGTTTTCTCCTGGATTGGGTGGGGACGAGGGGTCAGACGCCGCGGTAGACAAGGGCAGTGAACAGGTTCGGATCGATGACCGACCCGCCCCATTTGGCGTCGAACTCGGCGGTCGGGCGGGCAGCGACGGTCGCGTCGAGCGACTTGCCCTCGTGCTTCAGCGCCGCTACCTTCCCACGAACCGCGACGAGCATGTTGCGGAAGGCCATCAGGCCAGCGCGGTCACCGACCGGCCCGTGGCCGGGAATGACGATGGTGTTCGGTCCGGCGAGCCGCAGGTTCTCGTCAGCCGCGCGGATTGCGCCGTCGATGCTGCCGCCGGTGACGTAGTCGATGAACGGATAGACGCCGTTCCAAAAGGTATCGCCAGTCTGGAGGACGTCGGCGTGCTCGAACCGGACATAGATGTCTCCGTCGGTGTGGCCGGCGCGGTAGTGGCCGATGTGCACCGCCTCGCCACCCACGTTCAGCGTCCGGTCTTGCGGAACCGTTTCGTTCGGCAACGCCGAAAGGGCGACGGGCGTGAAGGTGTGGCCCCATTCGACGATGGTATTGGTCTGCTTGAGCCGCACGATCGCGACGGGGTCGGCGATCAGATTTGCACCGGTGCGGCGGACCCACTCGTCGCCGTCGCTATGATCCCAATGCCAGTGGGTGAGGATGACGGTCCTAAGCCGCTTGCCGCCCAGATCGCGCAGCGCCGCCTTGATCTTGCGCTCCGACACCGCGATGCCCGCGTCGACCATCAAGAAGCCATCCGGTGCGACGAGGACGCCGATGTTGCCGCCCGATCCGTCGAGCATCGCAATCCCGCCGCGCAGCCGATGGACGGTGATCGGCCCGCTCGCCGCCGCCTGATTGATCGTGTCGTAAGGGGTCGGTTTGCCCGCCCATGCGGGGGCGGTGACGAGCCCAATGCCGAGGAGGAGAAGCGCCGCCGGTCCGCCGAAGCGGCGTGGTAACGATTCGCGTTTGCCGGCACAGCGGCTGAGCAATGAATCGGTCATGTTGTGGCTCCTTGATCGGGCGAGGGCGCGCGGGTCCGACCGCGCGCCGGCGCGTCTTTCGAAACGATGGTCGAGGGCCGCCGACCAGATCGGCGGACGGCTTCAGCCCTTCAGGAACGCCAGCAGGTCGGCGTTGATGATCGCCGCGTGCGTCGTCGGCATGCCGTGGGGCAGATCCTTGTAGACCTTGAGCGTCGCCTTCCGGAGCAGCCTGGCCGACAGCGGACCGGCGTCGGAGAACGGAACGATCTGGTCGTCCTCGCTGTGCATGACCAGCACGGGTACCGTGATCGTCTTGAGGTCCTCGGTGAAATCGGTCTCGGAGAAGACGGCGATGCAGTCGTACTGCGCCTTCGCGCCGCCGATCATGCCCTGCCGCCACCAGTTGTCGATGACGCCGGGGAAGACCTTCGCGCCGGGCCGATTGAAGCCGTAGAACGGACCCTCGGGCACGTCGCGGTAGAATTGGGCGCGGTTGGACATCGCTGCGCGGTAGCCGTCGAACACCTCAATCGGGCTGCCGCCGGGATTATGGGCCGACTTTAGCATGACCGGCGGGATGGCGCTGATTATCGCTGCCTTCGCGACGCGTCCGCTGCCGCCATGGCGCGCGACGTAGCGGACGACTTCGCCGCCGCCGGTCGAATGGCCGACGTGGATCGCGCTGCGCAAGTCGAGATGTTCGACGAGGGCGGCGCAGTCGGCCGCATAGGTATCCATGTCGGTCCCGCGATCGGTCTGGGTCGATCGCCCATGTCCGCGACGGTCGTAAGCAATCACTCGATAGCCGTGGCCGAGGAAGAACAGCATCTGCGCATCCCAGTCGTCGGCGCTTAGCGGCCAACCGTGGTGGAACACGATCGGCTGCCCGGTTCCCCAGTCCTTGTAAAAGATCGAGGTGCCGTCTTTGGTCGTGATCGTGCTCATCGTCGGTCCTTTCGTGAAAGTTGAAGCCCTTCGCGCATCGGCGCGGGCCGAAAGAAGGGGCAGGCCGAGGGTCGTGGCGGCGACGGCGAGGGCCGCGCCGCCCACCAGCACCGCGCGTCGCGAAGTGCCCGCTTCAGGGACGATCGGGCCGGTAATGTCGTTGTTTCCAGCCACCGGCCTGATCCCCTGCGCCCGACCATCGGGCTCGTTGGAGTAGACGCAGGCGGGGTCGGAACCCTCAGCGGCCGGACGTCCGACCCGGAATTATTTCGGGGGAGCGGCAACGATCTCGAGGCGGTCGGACCCTGCGGCTATGACCCGCACCGGGTACAGCTCGGCGACAGTGCGCGCGAAACGTGCCGTGTCGTCGGTGTGGAAGCTGCCGCTGACGCGGTAACCCGCGACCTTAGGATCGCGGATCACGAGTTGTACAGGAGTGTAGCGGTCGATCTCTGCCGCAGCGCTCGACAGCGGCGTGTCGTGAAAGGTGACGATGCCGCGCTGCCAGTCGCCGACGGCGTCAAGATCGGCGCGCGCGACGACCGGCTCGGCGTCCCCGCGCGCGGTCAGCGCCTCGCCAGGCCTGAGAATCGTCGGCGGGCGATCGGCGCGCCCCGCTCGCACCGCCACGCTGCCCTCAACGAGCACGACGCGCATCAGGTTTGGTTCGGCGCGAACCTCGAAATGGGTGCCGAGCGCGGTTACCGTTTGCTGCCCGACCGCGACGACGAACGGCCTCGTCCGGTCGTGGAACACCGCGAAAATGGCCTGGCCGCGGAGGAGTTCGAGCCGCCGCTCACCGCCGGGATGGAACGCGACGCGCATCACCGTGTCGGTATTCAGGGTGACGCTGCTTGTATCGGGCAACGTGAAGCTGCGCCGCTCGCCGTGCGCGGTGGCAAGTAGCATCGACGGCTCCGCACTCGCCAGCTGCGGTGCAGCTGGGGCGGTGGGCCGCCGGACCAGCAGTGTCGTCCCGCCGACGAGAGCGACCGCGATCGAGGCGGCGATGGCATAGCGAGGTGCACTCCACCGCGGCGCGACAGGCTGCGGTGCGGCCACGGCGGGCGGGTCACGCAGCGCTTGAAGCTCGGGCGCATCGGCGGTCTGCTCCCACAGCTGGCAGGCGCGAGCCCACGCTTCGCCATTGGCCGGATCGGCGTCGATCCACGCGGTAAAGACCATGTCGTCGCCGTCGTCGTCGAATATATCCTGCCGGACGAGCAGCAGCGCGGCCGCACCGGTAGGGCCGAGCGACTGGAGGTGGGCGAGCGTGAGGACTTCGCTGATCACGATGTGCACCCTGGGGACGTCAACAGGTGGTTGACCGCACGCACCATCTGCTTTTCGACAGCGCTGACTGAAATTCCGAACTGCACGGCTATGTCCTTGTAGTTCTGCCCCTCGAGCCGCCGCAGGACGAAGATTGTCCGCGTCCGCTCCGGCAGGTTCATCAGCGCCGCCACGACGGCGCGCAGCGTCTCGCGGCTCTCCGCGACACGGCCTGCGTCGAAATCGCTACTGCTATGGCGTTCGGTATCGAACGGCACCTGATCGTCGGCGTGGCGGACGGTCCGTCGCCGATGCCGGTCGGCGAGGACGCTGGCGGCGGTCTGGAAGACGTAGCCACCCAAATTGTCGACTTCGCCCCCCTGACGCGCGGCGATGCGGACGAAGACCTCTTGAACAAGGTCTTCGACGTCGTTGACGTCGCGCATCTTGCGACGGAAAAAGCGCACTAGAGCCGGACGGTACACGACCGCGTCCCGTGGGTTCATCGGCACCGGTGCCCCCTGCACGTCCCCCGCCATCGTACAATAGTGCGTGAATCCACGCGACGGGTCGAGTCTTTCGCAGACGAGGCGAGAGGCGTGAGCGAGGGGGATGGCGATCTCCGGAGTGAACTCACAGGTAAGGACGCAGTCGCTACGCAAACCCTCACCTCACCCCAATACTTCTCGGGCCGCGTCACCCGCCGAACGGTACGGCGACCGTTAGCTCGAATCGGCGGCGGCGCGGGTCGCCGTAGTAGCTGTAGCCCGTGGTGTTCGGGTCGGTGACGGTCGGCGGGCGCTGATCGAACACGTCGAGCACGCCAAAGCGCACCTGTGTGCCATGCGGCACCGGGCCGCCGCGATCGAAGTGATAGGTGGCGGTCAGATCAAAATACACCTGCGCCGGAATCCGGTCGCTGCCCTGATAGGCGATCAGCTGCGCGTTCGATGCGGGCGTCCCGCTCGACGACGCCACAAGATAAGAGGCGTAGAATTGCCCATTCAGGCCCAGTCTGAGCGCTCCCAGCGTCCAGTCGACGCCGCCGTTACCGCGCCATTCGAGTGGCCCGTCGCTGTAGCCGATCCGCTGCCGTCGCGCCAGGCCGGCCGCTGCTTGCTGCCAATAACTCGGCTGCAACGTCGCATTCACGTAGACGCGAAGGTCGCCGGACCGGCGCAGTGAAACCGGCCAGTCGAGCGTCAGATCAACCGCATCGAGGCGACTTCGGGCGATGTTGGCCGTGGTCAGGTCGATCCGGGTTACCGGGCCGGCCGTAAACCCCATCGCCGCGTCGGCGGCGGTCAGCGGGCCCCGCTCGATCCGCCCGGGATAGAAATTGTCGTCCGCGAGCAGCGCGCCGATCGTCAGCCCCGGCACCGGACCGATCTCGTCGCGCTTGTCGATCCGGGTGAAGTCGGCCGAGGCGCGCAGGCCGCTGTCGCCGAACGGAGTGAAAATAATGCCGGCCGAAAGACTGCGCGCCTGCTCGGGCCGGAGCGACGCCGAGCCACCGTTAACCAGCGTGAATTCGCCTTCGCTACCGACGGGCCGCCCGCCCCGTTTCGGATCGGGGTCCGACCGCGAGGCCAAAAAGGTCGACGACCCGATCTGCGCGATCGACGGCGGCAGGATGCCGGTCGACGCGCTGGCGCGAAGGGTGATCGCGGGGATCGGCTGGAAGCGCGCGCCGACGGTATAGGCGAACGCCGAATTGCGCGTGACAAACGGCGGCGGGTCGGGCGTGAACAGGGTGACGGTCGCGGGCAGTATCGTCCGGACGACGTCGCGGCGTACGGCGAGTTGAAGCTCGAAATTGCGCAGCAGGCCGCCGCTGCCGCTAACCGGGATCCGCATTTCGCCGGCGAGGGTGCTGGTGGTCTGCTCAATCCGCGGCAGGCCGAAGTCGAGCATGAACGACCCCGTGTCTGACAAGATATAGGACGACGCGCCGACGTGTTCGCGGCGATCTTCCGCCTGCAAGGTCACTGTCGCCGTACCGCCCGGCAGGGTCAGGAGCGGGCCGGCGAGCCGGAACGTGGCGTCGCCGAGATGGCTGGTCTGGTCGAGCAGGCTGAAGGTGGTGCGACTATAGCTTTGCAGCGCAGCGACGAAATCAGCCCAGTTGCCAAACGGATCAAGCGCCTGCCGGCCGCCGTAAGGCTGTCCATAGCTATAGGCAAGATAGAGATAGTCGCCGGGCGCGTTGAGCGCAGTCCGCTGAACGCGCTGCGCTATTCCCCCGGTATACTCGAGATTGGCGCGCCACCGCCGCGGCAGCGGCGCGATCAGGCCGGCCGTGTAGCGGAGGATGTGGATGTCGGTCGACTGGGTTGCCGCGACGCCGGTCAGTGGAAAGGTCAGTGTGACATCCTGCTGAAACGGATTAGCCGGATTGGTCCCGGCGATGAAGTTGGTCAGCGTCGCGGCGCGGCCGTCGGCGCGGCCGTCGTCGCGCGTGTCGATGACGTCGGCAAACGCCTCGATCCCCGAGCTGCCGAACCGGTGCCGGGCGTTGAACAGGATAGCCTGCCCGCGCGGCCGGCTGACAATGTCGTCTCGAGCGCCGCCGAGTGCGTCGGGCAGTGAGATGTCGATGCCGCCAGCGTTCGCGACGAGCAGCGCCGTACGCTGCGCGGAATCGCCAATCAGTCCAAGCGGCAACGACGTAATTGTACTGCCGAGCGCCGCCCCGCCGAGCTGCGCCTTGAGGACGAGCTGATCGCTGCCGAAGACGTTGATCGCGTTGCCCACCGGCAGGCTAGCGAGAAAGGCGGCGGGGTCGTTCGCATAGCTTTGCCGCCGCGCGCGGGCAATAAAATCGCGGTCGCCGTAGCGGAGTTCGCCGCTGCGGGTCGCGCTGACGTTGATCGTGACGTCGGTCTGGCCGTGATCAGGGGTGAAGCCGATGCGCCCCTCGAGCCGCACCTCGGGGGCGTCGCCGCGTGCGGTCAGGCCCGTGGTCAAACTGATCTCGGCTCCGCGATAGTCGTGGCGCAGGATGATGTTGACGACGCCCGAAGTCGCGCCGGGGCCATAGATGCCGCCGGCGGTGGCGGTCAGGGTCTCGATCCGATCGACGGCGTCGATTGGGATGCCGTTGATATCGGGCTGATCGAACGCGTACGGCAGCCCCGGCAGGCTGGGCATCCGGCGGCCGTCGATCAGCACCAGCGTTTGCGCCGGCCCGAGCCCGCGGAGGTTGATCTCGGACCGCGTCGAGCCGGCCCCGCCGACAAAATCTTGGGCGGGACTGGCGATCTGGGCGTTGGCGGGCAAGCGCTTGCGGGTGAAGTCCTGGATGCTGTCGCTGTGCGAGTCCTCGATGGTTCGCCGCGACGACACCTGATAAGGTTGGATATCGCCTTCGGTCCGGCCGATATCGCCATTCTGCGCGTGGCGTCCGACGACGAGGATCTCTGGGATGGTCTCGATCGGGGTCGCTACGGCTGCCGGGAGCGAGTCCGACGCGGCGTTAATGACGATCGCATCGTCGGCGGTCCGATGGAACCCGAGTCCCGAACCCGCAAGCAGCTTCGCCAACGCGCTCTCAACGGTCATCGTCCCGTGCAAAGCGATCCCGGTCCGCTCGCCGACCAGCGTCTCAGAATAAAGGATATCGACGCCCGCTTGGCGGCCGACGGCGGTCAGCGCCATAGTCAAACGACCGTGCTCGATATCAATCCGCGCCACGCCCTTGGCGCTGACGGCTGCCGGCGCGCCGACGGCGATGAAGAGTAGCACGGCAGTCCGTCGTTGCATCGGCCCCACCCGGATCCCCGATCCCACTTTATTCTTTCGGATAGCACAAAAGCACTGCGGATTTGTCCGACGCCCGCGTCTTTCAAATCGAAACGCCAACTTGTTGTGGGGATGACGACGATGATGATGACGGTGGCGACGCGGTTACACGAAATCGGTTGCTTGCACGAGACGGGCGAACTGAACGAGCGCAGTCCTTTCGCCCCGGCAAGCGGCGGGGACTTATCGAACCTTTTACAGGTCGCCGCGAGCGTCCTGCACCTCATCGACCGGCAGATCGAGGATGATTTCCGCCCGTTGATCCGGGCTGGGCTGTCGGCGATTAGCGCCGCCGGCGCCATGACATGCTCGCCCGCCTTCGCGGCTCCGCTTCGATATTCACTGGAGGGTTGAATGACCATTTTGACAGGGAAGATCGCGCTGATCACAGGCGGAACGTCGGGCATCGGCCTCGCGACCGCGCAGCTATTAGCCGCCGAGGGCGCGACGGTAGTCATCACCGGTCGGCGACAGGAAGCGCTCGAAGCCGCCGTGGCGGCAGTGCCTGGCGCGGTCGGCTACCGGATCGATTCGGCTGACCTCGGCGAGCTCACGGCACTGTTCGCACGGATCGACGAGACCTTCGGTCGCATCGACGTCCTGTTCGTCAATGCCGGCGGCGGTTCGCTGTCGCCGATCGGGGCAATCACCGAAGCCGACTATCACGATGCCTTCGACCGCAACGTCAAAGGTGTCCTGTTCACCGTTCAGATGGCGCTGCCGCTGCTCGCCCGCGGCGCTTCGATAATCCTCAACGGCTCGACCGCGGCCGCCAAGGCCACCGCCGGCTTCAGCGTCTATTCGGCGTCGAAGGCCGCTGTCCATGCCTTCACTCGCAACTGGATGATCGACCTCAAGGGGCGCGGGATCCGGATCAACACGCTCGTACCCGGGCCAACGGCAACGCCGGGCCTTCGCGGCCTCGCTGGGCGCGACCCAGCGATGCAGCAGGCCCTCCTCGACCAGATGGCGCTCGGCGTGCCGATGGAACGCGTCGGGCAGCCAGGTGAAATCGCCCAGGCTGTGCTGTTCCTCGCGTCCGACGCAGCGAGCTTCGTCACCGGCTCCGAGCTGTTCGTCGACGGCGGCGAGGGTCACGCCTGATCGATCCGTTCATTGCGTAGGAGCCTGTCATGATCACCGCACCAATCCGCCCGCCCGCGCCGCCGTTCGACACAGTCTCGGCCGCCCTCAAAGTCCGCCTTGCCGAAGACGGATGGAACAGCCGCGATCCGGCCAAGGTCGCGTTGGCCTATACGGTCGACAGCCAGTGGCGGAATCGGGCCGAGTTCGTACGCGGGCGCGAGGCGATCGAGGGGTTCCTTGCGCGCAAGTGGGCGCGCGAACTCGATTACCGGCTGATCAAGGAGCTGTGGGCGTTCACCGGCGATCGCATCGCGGTACGATTCGCCTACGAGTGTCGCGACGACAGCGGCACTTGGATCCGCGCCTATGGCAACGAGAACTGGGAGTTCGACCCCGACGGGCTGATGCGGCGACGGATCGCCAGCATCAACGAGCATCCGATCAAATCGGAGGAGCGCAAGTTTCACTGGCCGTTGGGCCGTCGCCCCGATGGACACGCCGGCCTGTCCGAATTGGGATTGTGACATGATCGACGTGGCCGAGCGGATCACTGCAGCGGTGCCGACCACTTGCAATCGCGCGACCGGCGGTGGAACGTCCCGCTACCTCGAGTATCTTCCGGTCTCCCTGTTCGGCGCCGTCATGGGTCTGTCGGGACTGAGCGTGGCATGGCAGCTCGTCGCCGAGCGCTACCTCGTGCCGCACTGGGTGCCCGACGCGATCGGCGCCGTGGCGGTCGCGGCGTTCGTCGTGCTGAGCCTCGCGTACCTGGTCAAGCTGGTCACCGCTCCCGACGCCGTGCGCGCCGAGTTCGAACATCCGATCGCGGGCAACCTGTTCGGCACAGCGATCATCAGCCTGCTGCTTCTCCCGATCGTGATCGCGCCGCGCGCGTTGCTGGTTGCGCAGATCATGTGGGCGGCGGGCGCGGTCGCTATGCTCGGTTTTGCCTGGCTGATGATCGACCGTTGGATGAGCGAACGCCAGCAGGTCGCCCACGCCACACCCGCGTGGATCGTGCCGGTCGTCGGCGTGCTCGACGTGCCGCTAGCGTTGCCGGGGCTGGGACTGCCGCCGCTGCACGGGCTGATGGTCGCCTGCGTCGCGATTGGCCTGTTCTTCGCCGTACCGCTGTTCACCCTCATCCTGTCCCGACTGTTGTTCGAAGCCCCCCTGCCCGGCGCGCTTCATCCGATGCTGCTCATCCTCGTCGCCCCGTTTGCGGTCGGCTTCTCGGCTTATTACGCGACGACCGGGAGCATCGACCTGTTCGCCGAGGCACTGTTTGCGCTGACCCTGTTCATGCTCGCCGTCCTGTTGGGGCGCCTGCGGAATCTTGTCGGAAGCTGCCCCTTCAAGGTTTCATGGTGGGCGGTCAGCTTCCCGCTTGCCGCCTCGGCGACTGCGGCAATCCGGTTTGACGGCACCAATCCGGGTCTGGCGACGGACCTCATCGCGGCCGGAGTGCTGGCGCTGGCGTCGATTGTTATCGCCGGCCTCGCGCTCCGGACATTGATCGGCCTCGCGCGAGGCGAGCTCCGAAACCTCAGCACTTAATCGAACACGAGAGGATCGCGCCATGCCGACCCCCGCACTATCCGCAGCCAAGCGGTTCAGACGTCAGATAGCGTACCTCGTCGTCGCCGGCGTCGTCAGCGTCCCGGCGGCGCTCGCCTATCTCGCGAGCTACGGTCCGATCACCGCTACCATGGCCTTCGCCGTGACCTTCGGCGTGTTCGTATCGATCGTCCTTGGCGGCGGCCTGATGGCGACCGGCTTCTACAGTTCCGGCAGCGGACTGGACGATGAGGTTGCCAGCGCCGGCGTCGAGCCCGCCATGGCGACACCGCCCTTGACGGACCTGGCTCAGGTAGCGGCACCCGACCTCAACAGGAAGTCCGCAAGCGACCCGTCGCGACCGCCGACATCACCGTCCCCGCGAGCATGCTAGCCGAGGGGGCTAGCGAGGCACCATCGAGGTAACTGCCGATCAACCGACAACTCTGCGGCGCGCCATACATTCGTCAATTAGTGGAAGGCGGCGTTCGGTAGGAACCTAGCCGGACAGGGCTACGCACCGCCCACCGCAATATTCGGCTCGCGCCCGTGAGGATTTGCCGAAGCCCTGCGTCAATCACCCTAGATAGCTGCTCAAACAGGATTTTTACCTTGAAGACGACAGGCTCGATTGCCGCCGCCCTGCTCTGCGGCGTGATGTACGCGACAGCCCCAGCGATCGCCAAGGACGCGGCGGCCAGGCCGACCATCGTCCTCGTTCACGGCGCATTCGCCGGGTCGTCGAGCTGGAACCCGGTGATCACCGACCTCGAAGCCGACGGCTACCGGGTCATCGCCGTAGCGAACCCGCTGCGCAGCCTCGCAGGTGACGCAGACTACGTCGCGCGGATCGCCAAGTCGATCGCGGGCCCGGTAGTCCTCGTCGGCCATTCCTACGGCGGCGAAGTCATCTCGGAGGCGGCCGCCGGCACCGCCAACGTCACGGGTCTGGTGTTCGTCTCGGGGCTCGCTCCCGACGTCGGCGAGAGTGCTGCCAGTCTCGGCGCGCGGTTCCCCACTGGAACCTTGAGCCAGGCGATGGCCAACCCGGTCGCGCAGGCCAATGGCGATCAGGACCTCTACATCGACCAGGCCAAGTACCGGGCACAGTTCGCCGCCGACGTACCGAAGGCGGCGGCGATTCAAATGGCGGCGACGCAGCGCCCGGTCACCGCCGCTGCCCTCGCAGAGGCGGCAAGCCGACCGGCGTGGCGGACGATCCCTTCCTGGTTCATTTACGGCTCACTCGACCGCAACATCCCGTCCGCTCTTCATGCTTTCATGGCGCAGCGGGCGGGCGCCAAAGCCAGCATCAGGGTCGAGGGCGCGTCGCATGTGGTCATGCTCTCGCACCCGCGCGAGGTGGCGAAGCTGATCGAGCGCGCCGCCGCAGAGTAGTGTCGACGAGGCGAGAATCAACGCATCAGCTGGCGGTGAATGACGCTCGCGCGGTCGGTCACCTCGAAGGCACGGTCGTGAAAGACCGGTCCGGCAAACTCAGTGCCGGGGACGCATCGACTGAATTGGTCTCACAATCTGACAAGGAGCATCTCTCATGATCAAGGTACTCGTCCTGTATTACTCGAGCTATGGCCACATCGAGGCCATGGCGGAGGCCGTCGCGGGCGGCGCGCGCGACGCCGGTGCACACGTTCATATTAAGCGCGTGCCCGAGACCATCCCGTCCGACGTAGGAGCGGAAGCGCACTTCAAGCTCGATCAATGGGCTCCGGTCGCGACGATCGAGGATCTGCCCGGATACGACGCAATCATCGTCGGCGCGCCAACCCGCTTCGGGCGGATGCCGGCGCAGATGGCGGCGTTTCTCGATCAGGCCGGCGGCCTCTGGCTGAGTGGCGCACTGCACGGCAAGGTCGGTGCAGCGTTCACCTCCAGCGCCTCGCAGCACGGTGGCAATGAGACCACGCTGTTCTCGATCCTGACCAACTTGCTGCACTTCGGCATGGTCATCGTCGGCCTGCCCTACAGCCATCAGGGCCAGCTGACGCTCGACGAGGTCGTCGGCGGCTCGCCGTATGGTGCAACGACGATCGCCGGCGGCCGTGGCGAACGCCAGCCGAGCGCGATCGATCTCGCCGGCGCGCGGCACCAAGGCGAACTCGTCGCGCGGTATGCCATCAAGCTCGCAGTGTGAGCGGCCAGGGCGCCAAGTCTATCCGCCACTACAATGTTGCGTCAGGAGCAAGTCATGCTGCGTCTGCAAACCCCGTTCGGCTTTGACTCAACCGCCGCGGAGCTGGCGCGCGGAGTCGATCCGTCCGGAAAGCGGATCGTTATCACCGGCGGCGCGGCCGGTATAGGACTTGTGACCGCCCGCGTCTTGGCCAGTGCCGGGGCGGAAATCACGCTCGCGGTCCGCCGCCCAGAAATGGCGCGTGTGGCTGTCGACGATCTGCGCCGGTCGACCGGCAACCCGGCTATAGAGATCAGGCAGCTCGATGTTGCGGACCTTTGCTCGGTGGCTACGTTCGTCGACGAGTGGAGCGGCGCGCTCCACGTCATGATCAATAATGCCGGGATCATGGCCGTGCCGGAACTAGAGCGTACGCCGCAGGGTTTCGAGCTTCAGTTCGGCACGAACTATCTCGGGCATTTCGCACTTGCACTCGGACTGCGCCGCTCGCTAGCAGCAGCAAACGGCGCTCGCGTCGTCTCCGTGAGTTCAAGCGGACACCTGTTCTCACCGGTTCTTTTCGACGACCTCGACTTTGATTTCGTGCCCTACACGCCGATCGGAGCCTACGGACAATCGAAGTCGGCTGCGGCGCTGCTGGCTGTCGGCATCACTCGTCAGTGGGCGAGCGACGGTATCGTGTCGAACGCGCTCAATCCCGGCGCAATCGCGACCGGTCTCCAGAAGCACACCGGCGGACTGAGGACGCCCCTCGCGCTTCGCAAAACGCCCGAACAGGGAGCGGCAACAACCGTCTTGCTGGCGGCATCGCCATTGCTCGAAGGAATTAGCGGCCGCTACTTCGAGGATTGCAACGAAGCCGAGCAGGTTACCAGACGTCCGACGGACTTCACCGGTGGTTATGCTGCCTACGCGCTCGACCCGAGCAATGCTG